>NZ_JAMYXC010000153.1 GCF_024159025.1 Limimaricola litoreus | reverse complement strand
CGTACGCCCGAGGGCGACGAATTTCTTGCCGATCCCCGGAGGGAATACCATAAGGATAGCGCCCCGATCCATCAACAGCTCGCCGCGCGGGGTGAGCGCGTAGCCCTGCGGGCTTTTGACGAAGAGCGCCGTGCCGAGCCGCTCCTCGAGCCGCGCCACGCGGCGGCCCAGCGTCGCCGGGTCCATCTTCAGCCCGGGTGCCGCGCCCGACAGGCTCTCGGCCCGCGCCACCGCAAGAAAGACGCGGATATCGTCCCAGTTCTCCATGCTCGTTCTCCGTCCCCGCCTTGCAAAAATGCAAAGCCGTTTTGGAAACATGCGGGTTTTGCCTGCATATCCGCAAGACTATCCTGTGGCCCTAGCAGGATCTTTCGGGAGGACCGGACATGCAGGAAATGACCCATTACATCGGCGGCGACCACGTCAAGGGCGGCTCGGGCCGTTTCGCGGACGTGTTCAACCCCGCCACCGGCGAAGTGCAGGGCCAGGCCCCGCTCGCCTCGCGCGCCGAGATCGACCATGCCGTCGAGGTGGCACAGGCCGCGCAGCCGAAATGGGCCGCGACCAACCCGCAGCGCCGCGCCCGGGTGATGATGGAATACGTGCGCCTGCTGAACCGCGACATGGACAAGCTTGCCGAGGCGCTGAGCCGCGAGCACGGCAAGACCATCCCCGACGCCAAGGGCGACGTTCAGCGCGGGCTCGAGGTGGTCGAGTTCTGCATCGGCGCGCCGCATCTGCTCAAGGGCGAATACACCGACGGCGCGGGCCCGGGCATCGACATGTATTCGATGCGCCAGCCCCTGGGCGTCTCGGCCGGCATCACGCCGTTCAACTTTCCGGCCATGATCCCGATGTGGATGTTCGCGCCGGCCATCGCCTGCGGCAACGCCTTCATCCTCAAGCCTTCCGAGCGCGCCCCCTCGGTGCCCCTGATGCTCGCCGAGCTGATGGAAGAGGCCGGACTCCCTGCGGGCATCCTGCAGGTCGTCAACGGCGACAAGGAAGCGGTGGACGCGATCCTCGAGCACGAGGGCATTGCCTCGGTGGGCTTCGTCGGCTCCACCCCGATCGCCGAGTACATCTACGGCAAGGGCTGCGCCCACGGCAAACGCGTGCAGTGCTTCGGCGGTGCCAAGAACCACATGATCATCATGCCGGATGCCGACATGGAGAAGGCCGCCGACGCGCTGGTGGGCGCGGGCTACGGTGCGGCCGGTGAGCGCTGCATGGCGATCTCGGTCGCGGTGCCGGTGGGCGAGGAGACGGCCGACCGGCTGATCGCCGCCTTGAAGCCGCGGGTCGAGAGCCTGAAGGTCGGGCCCTATACCTCGGGCGACGACGTCGATTTCGGGCCCGTGGTCACCGCTGCTGCCAAGGAGAACATCCTCAACCTCGTGCAGTCGGGCGTCGATGCGGGGGCCGAGCTGGTGGTCGACGGGCGCGACTTCAACCTGCAGGGCTATGAGAACGGCTTCTTCGTCGGTGCGCATCTGTTCGACCGCGTGACGCCTGACATGGACATCTACCGCAAGGAGATCTTCGGCCCCGTCCTGTCGACCGTGCGCGCGGGCTCCTACGAGGAGGCGCTCAAGCTCGCCATGGACCACGAGATGGGCAACGGCACCGCGATCTTCACCCGCGACGGCGACGCCGCGCGCGATTTCGCCAACCGGGTGAACGTCGGCATGGTGGGCATCAACGTGCCGATCCCGGTGCCGCTGGCCTATCACAGCTTCGGCGGCTGGAAGAAGTCGGCCTTCGGCGACCTGAACCAGCACGGCACCGACAGCTTCAAGTTCTACACCAAGACCAAGACGGTCACCGCGCGCTGGCCGAGCGGGATCAAGGACGGCGGCGAGTTCAACTTCAAGCCGATGGACTGACGCCCCGCCTCACGGCGATGTGGCTCGACAGGGGGCGGCGTCCGAGAGACGCTGTCCCCATCGCGCATTCCGCGCGCCCCATAGGTCCCGCCATGCCGACCCGTCGTGAGCTGATCCTGCGCGGCCTCGCCGCCACCGCCGCCCTGCCGCTTCTGGCCTTCGCCGCCCGCGCGGGCGGCCTTGCCCCTCCGCCGATGCGGCCCGTCTCGCCCATAGCGCCCCCTGCCCGCCCGGCGATGGGCGCGGTCCACGCGGTCGAGATCCGCGGCTTTGCCTTTATCCCCGCGCGGCTGACCGTCGCACCCGGCGACACGGTCCTCTTCACCAACCGCGACGCCGCGCCGCACACCGCCACCTCCGAGAGCGGGCTGTTCGACAGCGGGCGCCTCGGCGCGGGCCAATCGGCGCGGATGGCCTTTTCGGCCCGCGGCACCTACCCCTATCTGTGCAGCATCCATCCGAAGATGCGCGGTGTCGTCACCGTCGCCTGAGGCGACATGATCACCCTCGCCCGAGGCGGCATGATCACCCTCGCCCGAGGCGGCATGATCACCCTCGCCCGAGGCGGCTTCGGACCCCGAATGCGGCAGGCGGCGTTGCCCCCCGGAAAGCAACACCGGAGGCCCGCCCCATGTCAGACCCCGCCTTCAGCCTCGGCATCGAGGAGGAATACCTCGTCGTCGACAAGACCACGATGGACCTCGCCGCCGTGCCCGACGAGATGCTCCGGGCCGCGAAGAAGCGGCTCGGGGATCACGTCTCGCCCGAGTTCCGCGACTGCCAGATCGAGATCGGCACCTCGGTCGCCGCCGACATCGCCGAGGCGCGCGCCGATCTGGCGCATCTGCGCGGCGGGCTGGCAGAGGTGGCCGACGACCGCGGCCTCGCGCTCGTCGCCGTCTCCTGCCACCCCTGGGGCGATCCCGAAAGCCAGGGCACCGGGCATGGCGCGCGCTACGACAAGATCGCCGAGGACATCGGCGGCATCGCGCGGCGGCTGATGACCTGTGGCATGCATGTGCATGTGGGGCTGGGCGAAGATCACGAGCTGCGCACCGACCTGATGGCGCAGGCGACCTATTTTTTGCCCTTCGTACTCGCGCTTTCGGCCTCCTCGCCCTACTGGCGCGGCGAGGACACGCGGCTGTCCTCCTGGCGGCTCAACATCTTCGATCAATGCCCGCGCTCGGGCCTGCCGCCGCGGATCGACAGCTGGGCCGAGTATCGCAAGATGACCGGCGCGCTGGTCGAGGCCGGGATCATCGAGGACGCCAGCAAGATCTGGTGGGACCTGCGCCCCTCCGAGGCCTGGCCGACGCTGGAGACACGCATCGCCGACGTGATGCCGCGGATGGAGGAGGCGCTCTCGGTTGCGGCCTTCGTGCAATGCGTGATGCGGATGCTGTGGCGGCTCAAGACCGAGAACAAGCGCTGGCGAGTTTACGACCGTTTCCTGATCGAGGAAAACCGCTGGCGCGCGCAGCGCTACGGTACCGAAGGCACCCTTCTCGATCTGGGCCGCAACGAACTGCGCCCGATGGAAGAGCTTCTGGGCGAGCTGGAGGAGATGATGGAGCCGGACGCGCAGGCGCTGGGCTGCCTCGACGAGCTGCGCGGCACGCGGCGGATCGCGCATCAGGGCTCCTCGGCCACGCGGCAGCGGCGCGTCTACGACGCGGCGATCTCGAACGGGGCCGAGCCGCGCGAGGCGCTGCGCGAGATGCTGCGCGGCGTCTCGCGGGAGTTTCTCGAAGGCGTGGAAAGCGGGGTTTCGCCGAAGTGAACGGCGGGTGGGGAACGCCCCCGCCCCTCCCCCGTTGTGAAGGCAAATCCGGCTCAGGAGAACGATCCCATGAAGACGCTCATCGGTCTCGGCACCGCGCTGACCATCGCCGTCGCCCCCATGGCCCTCGAGGCCAAGCCCAGGTTCAAGATCCGCGGCGGCGGCGCCGTGGTGCAGATGCTCGGGGCCGCGGCCTCGGGCGACGTCAAGGCGATGCGCAAGGCCGAGAAGAAGATCCGCAAGGCGGCGCGCAAGGCCGGTGTCCCCGTCTCGCTCAGCACGGTGACGGCAGCGGCAACCGGCGGCGCGGCCGTCGCCGCTTCCAGCCGCACCACCACCACGCAGACGCAGGCCACACCCGCGCCGCGCCTTGCCCCCGTGCAGGTGTCGCAGCGCCCGCAGGCGCGGCCCGCGCGGGCCCTAGCCGTAGAGCTGGCCGACACCACGCCGCCGGTCACCACCCTGCGCGAGGGCGTGCGGGTCGAGACCTCCGCGGTCGAGACCGCCACTCCCATCGCCCCCTCGGTCACCCCTGTCACCCGGCGCGTCACGAGCGAGGCCCCCGTGACCACCCCGAGCGAAAGCTCCGCCGTGGTGTCGACCGCGAAGGTGGTGACGGTCGAGGAGGAGCCGCTCGAAACCCGGCAGGACGCCATGCCGACGACCACCGCCTCGGCGATCCCCGCGCCCGCGCCTGAGTCTGAGCCGGTCAGTGCGCAGCAGGTCTCGCTCGATACCGACGACTCGTTGTTCGGTGGCCCGACCGGCTACTGACCGCGTCGCATGTCTCCTGAACCGGAAAGGGCTGCCCCGAGGGGCGGCCCTTTGGCGTTGCGGCAGGCCTGCACGCCTATTCGGCGGCGATCTTGCGCGGCTTCAGCATCGGCTTGAGGTAATGGCCGGTGTGGCTCGCCTCGACCTCAGCCACCTCTTCCGGCGTGCCGGTGGCGACCAGCGTGCCGCCGCCATCGCCGCCTTCGGGGCCAATGTCGATGATCCAGTCGGCGGTCTTCACCACGTCGAGATTGTGTTCGATCACCACAACAGTGTTGCCCGCCTCCACAAGCTCGTGCAGCACCTCCAGAAGCTTGCGCACATCCTCGAAATGAAGGCCGGTCGTGGGCTCGTCGAGGATGTAGAGCGTGCGCCCCGTGGAGCGGCGGGCCAGCTCCTTGGAGAGCTTCACCCGCTGCGCCTCGCCGCCCGAAAGCGTCGTCGCCTGCTGGCCGACCTTGATGTAGCCAAGCCCCACGCGGCACAGCGCGTCCATCTTCTCGCGGATCGAGGGCACCGCCTTGAAGAACTCCTGCGCATCCTCGACCGTCATGTCGAGCACGTCGGCGATGCTCTTGCCCTTGAACTTCACCTCAAGCGTCTCGCGGTTGTAGCGCGCGCCCTTGCAGGTCTCGCAGGTGACATAGACGTCGGGCAGGAAGTGCATCTCGATCTTGATCACGCCGTCGCCCTGGCAGGCCTCGCAGCGCCCGCCCTTGACGTTGAAGCTGAAACGCCCGGGCTTGTAACCGCGCGACTTGGATTCCGGCAGCCCGGCGAACCAGTCGCGGATCGGGGTGAAGGCCCCGGTATAAGTCGCCGGGTTCGAGCGCGGGGTGCGGCCGATGGGGCGCTGGTCAATGTCGATGACCTTGTCGAGATGCTCGAAGCCCCGAATCGTCTCGCAAGGTGCGGGCGCCTGCCGCGCGCCGTTGAGCTTCATCGCGGCGTTCTTGTAGAGCGTCTCGATGGTCAGCGTCGACTTGCCGCCGCCCGACACGCCGGTGACGGCGACGAACTTGCCCAGAGGGTAATCGACCGTCAGTTCCTGCAGGTTGTTGCCGGTGGCCTTGACCACGGTGAGCTTCTTGCCGTTGCCCTTGCGGCGCGTCCCGGGCACCGCGATCTCGCGGCTGCCGACGAGGTATTGGCCGGTCACCGAGTCCGGGTTGGCCATGATCTCGTCCGGCGTGCCCTTGGCCACGATGTCGCCGCCATGCACGCCCGCGCCCGGCCCCATGTCGAAGACGTAATCCGCCTCGCGGATCGCCTCCTCGTCATGCTCGACCACGATCACCGTGTTGCCCTGATCGCGCAGGTTCTTGAGCGTGGTGAGCAGCCGGTCGTTGTCGCGCTGGTGCAGGCCGATCGAGGGCTCGTCGAGCACGTAGAGCACGCCCGTGAGCCCCGAGCCGATCTGGCTCGCCAGACGGATGCGCTGGCTTTCGCCGCCCGACAGCGTGCCCGCGTTGCGCGACAGCGTCAGGTAATCGAGACCGACGTTGTTGAGAAAGCCCAGACGCTCGCGGATCTCCTTGAGGATGGCGCGGGCGATCTCGTTGTTCTGCTTGCTGAGCGCCGCGGGCACGGTTTCGCACCAGTCGAAGGCTTCCTTGATCGACATCTTCACGACCTGGCCGACATGGCGCAGGTCGTCGCGCTGGCCGATCTTCACGGCCAGAGCCTCTTCGCGCAGGCGGTAGCCGTTGCAGGTGCCGCAGGCGCGGTTGTTCTGGTACTGCTCCATCTCCTCGCGGACCCAGGCGCTGTCGGTCTCGCGGTAGCGGCGCTGCAGGTTGGGGATCACGCCCTCGAAGGGGCGGCTGACCTTGTAGACGCGGCCGCCGTCATCGTAGCGGAAATCGATTTTCTCCTCGCCCGAGCCGCGCAGGAAGACCTTTTGCACCTTTTCGGGCAGATCCTTCCAGCGCGCCGTCTTGGGCACGCCGTAATGCTTGGAGATGGCCTCGATGGTCTGCAGGAAATAGGGCGTCTTGCCCTTGCGCCACGGCGCGATGGCGCCGTCGGCAACCTTGAGCGTCACATCGGGCACCACCAGCCGCTCGTCGAAGAAGAGCTCGACGCCCAGACCGTCGCAGGAGGGGCAGGCCCCGAAGGGCGCGTTGAACGAGAACAGCCGCGGCTCGATCTCGGGGATGGTAAAGCCCGAGACGGGACAGGCGAACTTCTCCGAAAAGGTGATCCGCTCGGGCTCGCCCTCGGCGGGCGCGGTCTCGAGAATGGCGATGCCGTCGGCAAGGTCGAGCGCGGTGCGCAGGCTGTCGGCCAGCCGCGTCTCCAGCCCCTCGCGCACGACGATGCGGTCGACCACCACGTCGATGTCATGGCGGAACTTCTTGTCGAGCGTCGGCGGATCCTCCAGCTCGTGGAACGCGCCGTTGACCTTGACCCGCTGGAAGCCCTGCTTGCGCAGCTCGACGAACTCCTTGCGGTATTCGCCCTTGCGATCGCGCACGATGGGCGCGAGCAGGTAGCCGCGCGTGCCCTCCTCCATCGCCATGATCCGGTCGACCATGTCCTGCACCTGCTGCGCCTCGATCGGCTCGCCGGTGGCGGGGGAATAGGGCGTGCCGACGCGGGCGAAGAGCAGGCGCATGTAGTCGTAGATCTCGGTCACGGTGCCGACGGTGGAGCGCGGGTTCTTCGAGGTCGTCTTCTGCTCGATCGAGATCGCGGGGCTGAGCCCCGAGATGTGATCGACGTCGGGCTTTTCCATCATGTCGAGGAACTGGCGCGCATAGGCGGACAGGCTCTCGACATAGCGGCGCTGGCCCTCGGCATAGATCGTGTCGAAGGCAAGGCTGGACTTGCCCGAGCCCGACAGGCCGGTGATCACCACCAGCCGATCGCGCGGGATGTCCACGTCGACGTTCTTGAGGTTGTGCTCGCGCGCGCCGCGCACCTCGATCTGCTTCAGTTCCGGCATGCAGGTCCCCACCAGTGTCCAGCCCGGAAGATAGGGCCGCGCGGCCCGATCTCCAACCTCGAAATGAGAACGAAAAGGTAACGCATGGCAGGGCTGCGCGAAATGCCGCAGCCCCGCCCCGCTGCGGCAGGGCTGCGACTTTCGTTATGAACCGGTCAGAGACGCGGCTGTGCTTTCAGAGACCGCCCATCCGCGCGGGCCAGCTGTGGCGCTGCCAGAAGCCGTGCCTTGGCAGCGCGCCGGTCGCGACCAGCGCCCGCGCGGGGCCGGCGGCCACGATGCCGTGCAGCACCTCGCCCAGCGCCGCGTCGGCGCGGCCGGTGATCGGCAGGCCATGATCGGTCTCGAAGGCACGGATCGCGCCCGACAGCAGCGGCCCGGCGACGCCGTCGATCGCGCCGACCTCATAGCCCAGATGCTGGAGCAGGATCTGGATCTCGACCGTCTCCGCGCGGTCAACCTCCATGGCCGGCGCGGGCGCGGCCGCTACGATCAACCCCGCGGCGAAACAATATGCAAAAATACGCATGACACCCCCAAACCCGGGAAACGATCCCGATGGGGCAGCATAGCACGAAATGCCCCCGGCCGTTCGGACCGGGGGCATTCGTGATCCTGCGCTGCGGCGCGGCCTAGTAGTGGATGGCGCGACCGTAGGCGTCGAGCACGCTCTCGTGCATCATCTCCGAGAGCGTCGGATGCGGGAAGACCGTCTCCATCAGCTCCTTTTCCGTGGTCTCGAGCGTCCGGCCGACGATGTAGCCCTGGATCAGCTCGGTCACCTCGGCGCCGACCATGTGGGCACCCAGAAGCTCGCCGGTGTGCGCATCGAACACGGTCTTGACCATGCCCTCGGCCTCGCCCAGCGCGATCGCCTTGCCATTGCCGATGAAGGGGAAGCGGCCGACCTTGACCTCGTAGCCCAGCTCCTTGGCCTTGGCCTCGGAATAGCCGACGCTCGCCACCTGCGGCTGGCAGTAGGTGCAGCCCGCGATGCTCTCGGGCTTCACCGGATGCGGCTTCTCGCCCGCGATCAGCTCGGCCACCATGACGCCCTCGTGGCTCGCCTTGTGCGCCAGCCACGGCGCACCGGCGATGTCGCCGATGGCGTAAAGCCCCTCGACGCCAGTGCGGCAGTATTCGTCGGTGATGACATGGGTGCGGTCGATCTTGACGCCCAGCTCCTCGAGCCCGAGCCCTTCTGTGTTGCCGACGATGCCGACGGCGGAGATGACGGTGTCGAACTCCTGCGTCTCGACCTTGCCCTTGCTCTCGATATGGGCGGTGACCTTGCCCTTGCCGCGGTCGAGCTGCTTGACCACGGCCTTTTCCATGATCTTCATGCCCTGCTTCACGAACTGCTTCTTGGCAAAGGCCGAGATCTCGGCGTCTTCCACCGGCAGGATGCGGTCCATCACCTCGACCACCGTCGTCTCGGCGCCCAGCGTGTTGTAGAAGCTGGCGAATTCGATGCCGATCGCGCCCGAGCCGATGACCAGCAGCTTCTTGGGCATGCGCGGCGGCACCAGCGCGTGGCGGTAGGACCAGACCAGATCTCCATCCGCCTCCAGCCCCGGCAGGTTGCGCGCGCGCGCGCCGGTGGCGAGCACGATGTTCTTGGCGGTCAGCTCCTCGCTGCCCTTCTCGGTCTTGACCGAGACCTTGCCCTTGGCGGGGATGGTGGCTTCGCCCATCACCACCTCGATCTTGTTCTTCTTCATCAGGTGGCCGATGCCCGAGGAAAGCTGCTTGGCCACCCCGCGCGAGCGCTTGACCACCGCGTCGAGATCGTAGCCGATGCTCTCGGCCTTGAGCCCGAACTCCTTGGCGCGATGCATCAGGTGGAACACCTCGGACGAGCGCAGCATCGCCTTGGTCGGGATGCAGCCCCAGTTGAGGCAGATGCCGCCCAGGTTCTCGCGTTCGACGATCACGACCTTCTGGCCCAGCTGGGCGGCGCGGATCGCGGCGACATAGCCGCCGGGGCCGGCCCCGATCACGATCAGGTCGAAGTTCTTGGCGGCCATCGGTGTTCCTCCTCGGCGGTCCCGCAAAATTGGTTTGACGCTAAACTACTTTGCGCCGGGCTTCCAGACGGGTCGGCGCATGACGGGGTTGCACGGGCGGCCTCCGCGTCACTTCGCTTCGGATTTCAGCCGCTGGACCACGGCGCCGTAACCGCCCTGCTCCATCCATTCAGCTTCGGCCTCGGAGGTTTCGCGCCCCAGCGCGGCGTTGCGGAAGGGGAAGCGTCCGAAGTCGCGGATCACCTGCCGGTGCGCCCGGGCGTGCAGCAGGTTGTCCTCGGCCTCGGGCATCCGCTCGCAAAACAGACGCACCGCGCGGTCCTGATCGACAAGGTTCTCGGAATGCATCAAGGGCAGGTAGAAGAACTGCCGCCCCGGCGGCACGATCTCGCGGTCCCAGCCATTGTCGATGGCGAGCTTGGCGACGGAGCGGGCCTGCTCGTCGAGCTGGAAGGCGCGGGCGTCGTCGCGCCACAGGTTGCGGGCGAACTGGTCGGTGACGATGATATAGGCCAGCGCGCCGTTGGGCTCGGTCAGCCAATGGCCCAGCGCGCCCTCCGCGGCCTTGTCCCACAGCGCGCCGAAACGGTCGCGGATGGTGGTGTCGAGATCGGCATCGGCGATGTACCACTGCTTCGGTTCGACCTCCTCGAGCCAGAAGGCCAGCACCTTCTCGGCCTCGCTCGGGGCCTCGGCCTGGGTGGTGACGGGGGTGGCGGTCATGGCGGTCCTCCTTGTCGGTCGGCTCCACCAAACCTGCCCCAACCCGCCCGCGGGTCAAGCGCGAAGGCGCGAGGGGGCCGATTTCCGCGCGGTGGCCCGCCGGCCTTGAGCCCCCGTACCGTACCGGCCCCGCTCAGGCCGCGTCGTCCTGCGCCTCTTCCATCTGCTCGATCTCGTGCTCGATATAGACCTCCTGCGCGGCCTCGGCGGCCACGGCGGTGCCGGTGGCGGAGATCGGCGCATAGCTGACCGTCTCGCCCACCTCGACGCCGCGATCGGGACGGCGCAGCATCCGCCAGCCGGCGTAATTGGCGAGACCCAGCAGCAGCACCGCGATGAAGGCCCAGAATCCGTGCGCGCCGACGTTGTCGAGCATCCACCCCACCACGATCGGGCCGGCGATGGCACCCAGGCCGTTGATGAAGAGAAGACCGCCCGAGGCCGCGGCCATGTCCTCGCGCTCGAGGTAGTCGTTGGCATAGGCGATGAGCAGCGCGTAGAGCGGGTTCGAGGTGCCGCCCACCAGCGTCGCCGAGACGAGGATCAGCGTCACCTGCCCCGGGATCAGGAAGGCCATGAGCGCCGCGGCGCCGCCGACCCCCGACAGGCCGAGGATCAGCCAGCGCCGGTCGATCCGGTCCGACAGCCAGCCGATCGGGAACTGCAGCACCAGCGCGCCGACATAGGTCATCGAGACCAGCAGCGAGATCTGCGCCACCGAGAGCCCGGCGCGCGCGCCATAGACCGCCGACATGCCGAACTGCGCGGCAAAGACCCCGCCGAGGAGGAACATGCCGACGCAGGCCAGCGGCGAGGCATCGACCAGCTGCTTGATCGGCAGCGGCTTGGTGGTGGTGAAGACCGGCGCGGGGCTGACCGACAGCAGGATCGGCGCGAAGGCCATCGACACCAGCACCGAGGGGATGATGAACAGGATGAAGCCCGACACGTCGCCCAGCGTCACGAGAAACTGCGCCACGACGATGCCCGCCATCTGCACGATCATGTAAAGCGACAGCGCCGTGCCGCGGCTTTCGTTGGTGGCGGCGTCGTTGAGCCAGCTCTCGGCGGTGATGTACACGCCGCAAAAGCAGAAACCGATGACGACCCGGCCCAGCGTCCAGGCCCATGGCTCGGTCAGCGCGGGATAGAGGATGAGCACTGCCGAGATGGTCGAGCCCAGCGCGGCGAAGACCCGCACGTGGCCGACCCGGCGGATCATCCGCGGCGCATAGCGCGAGGCGATGAGGAAACCGGCGAAATAGGCCGACATGATGACCGACATCTCGATCGTCGAGAACCCCTCGATCGCGCCGCGCAGGCCCAGAAGCGTGCCCTGCAGGCCGTTGCCGATCATCAGCATGAACATGCCGAGCAAAAGAGCCCAGGAGCCCCCGAGAACCTGAATCATGGCCTGTCCCTTTCTGCCGGCGCCCACGGCCCGGCTACCCCGGCGCGTCCACGCGGGTCTGATCGCATTGCGACAAAAAATGTGACGGAAACGAAGTAGCGTCAGCGCCCGCGATGCGGCAGCAGCAGCGAGGCATCCCCGTAGGAGAAGAAACGGTAGCGATTCGCAATGGCGTGATCGTAGATGCGGCGGATTTCATCCACCCCCATCAGCGCCGAGACCAGCATCATCAGCGTTGACTTGGGCAGGTGGAAATTGGTCATCAGACCATGCGCCACCCGGAACTCGAAGCCCGGGGTGATGAAGATGTCCGTCTCGCCGGTCCAGGGCGCGATCTGGCCGCCGCGCGCAGCGCTCTCGATCAGCCGCAGCGCCGTGGTGCCCACCGGGATCACCCGCCCGCCGGTGGCGCGGGTGGCGGCGATCTCGGCGGCGGCCTTCTCGCTCACCTGCCCCCATTCGGCGTGCATCTTGTGGTCGCGGATGTCGTCGACCTTGACCGGCAGGAATGTGCCCGCGCCGACATGCAGCGTCACATGGGTGAAGGAGACGCCGCGCGCCTCGAGCGCCGCCATCAGCGCCTCGTCGAAATGCAGCGAGGCGGTGGGTGCGGCGACCGCACCGGGCCGGGCGGCCCAGACGGTCTGGTAATCCTCGCGGTCGGCCGCATCCGCCGCGCGCTTGGCGGCGATGTAGGGCGGCAGCGGCATGGCGCCGACCTCGGCGATGGCGGCGTCGAAATCATCGCCCATGAGATCGAAGCGCAGCACCGCCTGATCGGCCTCGCGGCCCACCAGCTCGGCCGAGAGCCTGTCGGAGAAGACGATGCTTTCGCCCTCGCGCAGCTTCCTGAGCGGCTTGACCAGAGCGCTCCAGCAGCCGTCGGCGCGCGGGGCGAGCAGCGTCACCTCGATCCGGGCCGTCCCCTCGCCCGCGGCGCCGGGGCGGGTGCGGGTGCCGGTGAGCCGCGCCGGGATCACCTTGGTGTCGTTGAGCACCAGCCTGTCGCCGGGGCGCAGGATCTCCACCAGATCCGTCACCACCCGGTCGGCGATCGCGTCGCCCTGCGCCAGCAGCAGCCGGGCCGAGGAGCGCGGCCGCGCCGGGCGGGTGGCGATCAGTTCCTCGGGCAGGTCGAAATCGAAATCCGAGAGCTTCATCGGCGGGCCTCAGGTCAGGTTGGTGGCGGGCGGCGGAAGATCTCGCGGAACATGCCCGGGGTCAGCGCGGAGAGCGGGTTGACCGAGACCTCGGGGTCTTCGGGCGTGCCGCCGAGGGTATAGTTGAAACCGATCAGCCCCTCGCCGGGACGGGTCAGGAAGGACCCCAGCGAATTGACGAGGTAGAAGGGCGAGACGACGCCTGTGAAGGCCATGCGTCTGGAGGCGAGGCTGTAGCGCCCGTCGAGCGAAATGCCAAGACCCGGACCGGTGGCGCTCGCGCGGGCAATATTGAGCGTCTCGGGCGTCAGCCGGAAGCCCGCGCGGATCCGGTCGAAGGCGAGCCCCTTGCCGTCGAGCTGCTGCAAGAGCCCCACCACCGAGATCGCGTCGAGGAGCTGCGCCACGGCGGGCGCGTCGCGCACCCTGAGCCCGGCCATGTCGAGCGTGCCGCCGTAATGGCCGGGCCGCCCCTCGGGCAGCAGCGTCAGGTCGAGCGCACCGCCCGTCGCGGTGCCGTAAAGCCCCGCCGCGCGCAGCACCGCGCCCGCATCCGGCCCGGTGATCCGCACCGCCGTGCCGTCGGTATCGGGCACCACCAGCCCCGAGACCGGCGCCTCGCCGTTGACGCGCGCGTCGAAGCGCCCCGAAAAGCCGCCCCGCGTCGAGAAATCGCCCCTCAGATCGGTCAGGGCCACCGCGTCGGTCACGCGCAGCCGGTCGAGCGCGAGGGCGATCGGCCCGCCCTCCCCGCCGCCGCCCTTGCCGAAGCCCGCGCGCCGCAGGTCGAGCGCACCCCCCGTGATCTCCACCCCAACCGTCTCGCCCGGCCCCCGCCCGACGAGATCGACCGCGACATCGAGCCAGTCCGACAGGCGCAGTTGGCTGAAGCTCGCCCGCTCCAGTCCGCCGCCCGGGCGCAGGGTCAGCGCGCCCCGCGCCGAAAGCCCACCCGCGTCGAGCGCGATCCGGTCGACATGCGGCAGATCGCCCAGAACGCCCTCGACCTCGAGCCGCCCGGTCGTGCCTTGGGCCACCGACCAGCCCAGCGCCGGGATCGAAAGCCCGATCCCCGCCAGCTCGCTCGTCAGCGTGACCTGCGGCGGCGCACCCTTAGGCAACCGCATCGCGACGCGGCCCTGCCCGCGGCCGGTCAGGCTGCCTTCGGGCAGGGCGATGCCGAAGGTGTCGAGGAAGCGGGGCGACAGCTCCATCGTGCCCGCGAGCCGCGCGGCGCCCGCGCCTTTCCCGAGCGGCTGCACGAAGCGCACATCGGCGGGCAGGCCGTCGATCGTCACCGGCCCCGCCACCTCGAGCGCGCCGGGTTCTACCGTGACGGCAAGGCGGCGCGCCGCGACGCGGCGCCCGGGCACGATGGCCGTGCTGTGAACCTCGTCGAGGCGCGCCTCGACCGACCACGCGACCTCCTCGGGCGTGACCGGCCCGCCGAGCGGCAGGCCGATCTCGGCGCTGGCCTGCCCCCGCCCCTGGATCAGGTCGACCGGCTGGCTCGCCTTGTGCAGGAAGCGGAACGGCGGCTGGTCGATCAGCGACAGCATCGCCGTGACCGGCCCCGCCGCCTCGATCGCGATGCGCGCATCGGGCCGCGGCCCGCCGAGCACGGGAATGGTGAAGCTGCTGCCCGCCAGATCGACACGCCCGCCCATCGGGGCCTCGGCACCGCCCTGCGTCAGGCTGACCGAGAAGCTGCCGCCCCCGAGGCTGCCATGGCCCGCCGCCTGCGTGATCGCCGGCAGGCCGTCGAGCGGGCGGATCACGGCCTCCTCGAAGCTCTGGGTCAGGGCGATCTGCGGCTTCTGCCCCGGCGCGCGCCGCAGGGAGGCGGTCACGTCGCGCAGCACGGCCTGCGGGATGTGACCGGCGATCCAGTCGCGGGTGCGCGGCTTGAAGGCTTCGGGCCAGTACGCCAGCAGCCGGTCGCGGCTCAGCCTTGCGCTGCGCGCATCGAG
>NZ_JAMYXC010000309.1 GCF_024159025.1 Limimaricola litoreus | reverse complement strand
ATCTCGAGGTCTGGGCGCTCGCCCCCAATGCCAAGCTCGTCGCGCAGGCGCTGAACGAGGGGCGCGGGGCCGCACTGGTTGCGCAATGGGACGAGCTGACCCGCACGGCACCCTGGTCGGGCATCGCCGCCTCCTTCGGCGCGGCGCAGGCGGCGCGCCCCGGCGGGGCGCTGGCCGAAAAGCACCGCGCCCGCGCGGCGAGCGGCGGCTTCGATGTCGTCACCGCCGCGCAGAGCGTGGCGCTGCGCGAGCGGCTGCTCGGCACACCGTGCGACACCTCCGGCGTCGATCTCGACCTCTGAGCCGCCACGCGAAGGCCGAAACGAAGAACGCCGCCCCTCGGGGCGGCGTTCTCGTGTCTCAGGCCGCCTTGCGTGCGGGCCGGCGACGGCGGTTCGCACCGCCGGGCTTCGCGGCGCCTTCGGGCTTGCCCCCGCCGCCACCACCGCCGAAGCGACGGCCACCGCCGCCACCGCCTCCGCGACGACCGCTCTTCTTTTCGGGCGCGACCGGGTCCCAGCGGGTGCCGGAGGCCACCGGGATCGCGGCCTTCATGGCCTTCTCGATGTCCTTCAGCTCGCCCATCTCGTCGGGCGCGCAAAGCGCGATCGCCGCGCCATCGGCCCCGGCGCGCGCGGTGCGGCCGATCCGGTGGACGTAGTTCTCGGCCACGTTGGGCAGCTCGTAGTTGTAGACGTGGCGCACGCCCGGAATGTCGATGCCGCGCGCCGCGACATCGGTGGCGACCAGCACCCGGACCCGGCCTTCGCGGAAGTCGCGGATCGCCCGCTCGCGCTGGCTCTGGCTCTTGTTGCCATGGATCGCGGCGGCGGCGAAGCCCGCGGCGGCGAGCTGCTTGGAGAGCTTCTCCATGCCGTGCTTGGTGCGGCCGAAGACCAGCGCCAGCTCATCGCGGTGCTTGTCCAGAAGCTCGGTCAGAAGCTCGGTCTTGGCGGCCTTGGCGACGAAGTGGATCGACTGGTCGATCTTGTCGGCGGCCTTGCCCGGCGGGTTCACCTGCACGCGCACCGCATCGGTGAGATAGGCCGAGGCCAGCTCTTCCATCTGTTTCGGCATGGTGGCCGAGAACAGCATGGTCTGCCGCTCCTTCGGCAGCAGCGGGGCGATCCGGCGCAGCGCGTGGATGAAGCCCATGTCGAGCATCTGGTCGGCCTCGTCGAGCACGAGGAACTCGGTCTGGCTGAGGCTCACGGCGCGGCGGTCCAGAAGGTCGATCAGCCGACCCGGCGTGGCGACGAGCAGCGAGCAGCCGCCTTCCATGCGCTTGATCTGGCCGTTGATCCCGGCACCGCCCACGACGAGGACGGTCTTGAGATGGCTGCCCTTGGTGTAGGCGGTCAGGTTGTCGGCGATCTGCTTGGCCAGCTCGCGCGTGGGCGCCAGCACCAGAGCGCGGGCGGATTTGGGCGCGGGCTTGCCGCCCGACTTCATCAGCCGGTCGATCATCGGCAGGCCGAAGGCCGCCGTCTTGCCGGTGCCGGTCTGGGCGAGGCCCATCACGTCGCGGCCGTTCATGGCGTGCGGGATCGCCTGGGTCTGGATCGGGGTCGGGTCGGTGATGCCCTGCTCGGCGAGGGCGGAAACGAGACGGGGCGCGAGCCCCAGCATGTCGAAATCCATGTGCATCCTTGTAAGCGGCGCAAGACGCACCGCGGCATGGGCGCAGACCCGCGGAATGCGGGCCGACGGTCGGGTTGCGCCCTTGCACTGACGCCGGGCCGAATGCCCAGACGCCGACAGGACGCGGCCCCTTGCGTGAATTGGGAACCTCAGAGATCCGAAAGCGGTGCGGGCGCCTGCGCGTATCGCGGGGCGGCGCGGCTGCTCACGCGGGCCATGCGCTTTCGGTCTGGAAGGCAGATGGACCCGAAAGCCGCACAAGTCAATGGGCCGGCCTTGCTAGGAGCCGCGGGACTTGCGCGGGGAACGGCCATCCCCTACCCCGGAAAGCAGTGCGGGAACGGCATCTTGCCGCCGGAAGGGACGGGACACGTGGCGCATATCATCGTCGTGGGCAACGAGAAGGGCGGAGCGGGCAAATCCACCGTCTCCATGCATGTTGCCACCGCGCTCGCGCGGATGGGGCACAAGATCGGCACGCTCGACCTCGACCTGCGGCAGAAATCGCTCGGCCGCTATATCGAGAACCGCCGCCGCTACTGCGAGCGCGCGGGGCTGTCCCTGCCCTCGCCCGCCCATGTCGAGCTGCCCGAGATCGACATGGCGAGCCTGCAACCCGGCGAGAACGCCTCCGATCACCGCCTCTCGGCCGCGGTGGCGCAGCTCGAGGACGACAGCGACTTCATCCTGATCGACTGCCCGGGCAGCCACACCCGGCTCAGCCAAGTGGCGCATTCGCTGGCCGACACGCTGGTCACGCCGCTCAACGATAGCTTCATCGACTTCGACCTGCTGGCCCGGATCGACAATGACGGCGAGACGATCCTTGGCCCCTCGGTCTATTCCGAGATGGTCTGGAGCGCGCGGCAGCTGCGCGCGCAGGCCGGGCTCGACCCGATCGACTGGGTGGTGCTGCGCAACCGGCTGGGCGCGCAGCAGATGGTCAACAAGCAGAAGATGGAAAGCGCGCTGGCGCGGCTCTCCGAGCGGATCGGCTTTCGCGCCGCCCCCGGCTTCAACGAGCGGGTGATCTTCCGCGAGCTGTTCCCGCGGGGTCTGACGCTGCTTGACCTGCGCGACATCGGGGTGAGCAATCTCAACATCTCGAACGTCGCGGCGCGCCAGGAGCTGCGCGACATGATGCGTGCGCTCGACCTGCCCGGCGTCGACGTGGATTTTTAGGCCTGAAGCCATTCAGAACGAGAAAGGGGCGCCCGAGGGCGCCCCTTTCGTCTGTGATCCAGCCCCTCAGGCCCCGACGATCTTGCCGCCGTTGGGATGCAGCGTCTGGCCGGTGAAGTAGTTGCCGTCCGACGAGGCGAGGAAGAGATAGGCCGTGGCCACCTCCCAGGGCTGGCCGGGGCGGCCCAGCGGCGTGTTCTCCCCGAAGCCCTCGACCATCTCGGGCGGCATCGAGCCGGGGATGAAGGGCGTCCAGATCGGCCCCGGCGCCACGGCGTTGACGCGGATGCCCTTCTCGGCCAGCGCATTGGCCATGGAGCGCGACAGCGCCAGCGTCGCGCCACGCGTGGTCGAATAGGTGACGAGGCCGGCGTTGCCCTTGAAGGCGTTGACCGAGGTCGTGTAGACCACCGCGTCGCCCTCCTTGAGATGCGGCAGCGCGGCCTGGGTGATGAACATCGGGTGCATCACGTTGCTGTCGATGGTCCGGCGCAGGCGCTCTTCGGAGATGTCCTCGAGCCCGTCATCGAGCCATTGCTGCGCGGCGTTGATGATCAGCACGTCGAGCTGACCGTATTTTTCGACCGTCTTGGCCACCGCCGCCTCGCAATGCGCCTTTTCACCGAGGTCGCCGCGGATCAGCAGCGCCTCGGAGCCTTCCTCCTCGACCAGCCGCTTCGTCTCCTCGGCATCCTTATCCTCTTCGAGATAGGCGATGGCAAGCTTGGCGCCCTCGCGCGCGAAAAGCACCGAAACGGCGCGGCCGATGCCGCTGTCGCCGCCGGTGACGAGCGCGACCTTGCCCTTCAGCTTGCCGACGCCGGGGTGGCGCGGGGTGTAATCGGGTGCAGGCGTCATCTCGTATTCGTTGCCCGGCATGGTGTCCTGGGACTGGCCGGGCATGTGCTTGGGTTCGCTCATGGGGGATCTCCCTGTTCGGGCTGTCTTCCGGGCCAAACGGAGTGCGCCTGTCCCGGTTCCCCGCGCCCCGCCCGCGCAGGCGGGGTTCCGCCGCGCCGCGCCCGCGCGGAACCCCGGCCCCGCACCGCCGGTTGCCTCCGAAACCAAACCACAGGAGCGCCCCATGGATACGGAGTATGACGCCATCGTCATCGGCGGAGGCTCGGCCGGGCTCTCCTTTGCGCGGCACGCGGCCGGCATGGGCCGCAAGATCGCCCTGATCGAGCGGGCCGAGCTGGGCGGCACCTGCGTCAATCGCGGCTGCGTCCCCAAGAAGATGCTCTGGACCGTCGCCGACGCGCTGCACTGCGGCGCCGGGCTGACGCGGGCGGGCCTGCTCGGCCCCACACCGCAGGTCGACATGGAAAAGCTCTGCGCCGCACGCGGCGCAAAGCTCGACGGCATCCGCCAGAGCTACCGCGAAACGCTGCACGAGGCGGGGGTGCGGCTGATCGAGGACAGCGCCAAGCTGACCGCCCCGGGCGAGGTCACGATCTCGGGCCAGCGGCTGCACGCGCCGCGCATCGTGCTGGCCACGGGGGGCCACCCTGTCAAACCCGAGATGGAGGGCGCGCATCTGACCTGCGACAGCGACGCGGTGCTGAACTGGACCGCGCTGCCCCGCTCCATGGCGATCATCGGCGGCGGCTACATCGGCTGCGAAATGGCGGCGATCCATGCCGCCATGGGCGTGCGGGTGACGCTGGTGACCGACACCGACAGGGTGCTGACCGAGTTCTCCGAAAAGGCCGCGAAGGTCGGGCAGGCCAACATGACGGCCCAGGGCATCCGCATTGTTACCGGCTGCACGCCCCACGCGGTGCGCGAGGCCGAGGAGGGGCTGGAGCTGGTGCTCGATGCCGAGACGACGCTGACCGTCGAGCAGGTCGTCGCCGCCACGGGCCGGGCCCCCAACCTCGAGGCACTGGGCGACATGGCCGAGCGCGTGGCGCTGACCGACAAGGGGGTGCTGAAGATCGACGCGGCCTTCGAGACCTCGCTGCCCGGGCTGCACGCGGTAGGCGATTGCGCCGACCGGCTGCCGCTGACGCCGGTCGCCTCCAGCGATGGCGAGACGCTGGCGCGGCAGCTCTTCGGGACGCATCGCGACCCGGTGGATCTGCGCCATGTCGCCACCACCGCCTTCGTCCTGCCGCCCGTGGGCGAGGTCGGCCAGCCCTCGGCCGATACGATCTTCGAAGAGGCGACGCTCTCGCCGCTCTCGGCGGCGCTGCGCGCGGATGCGCCGCAGGACTACTGGGGCCTGGGCGGCTCCGAGACGGCCATCACCTCCGTGTCGCTGGTGGCCGAGGGCGCGCATGAGGCGATCGCCTGGGCGGCGCAGATGCTGCTGCACCGGCCCGACCGCGAGACCATGCAGCGGGCGCTGGGCGTGCATCCCTCGACCTCCGAAGAGGTTATGGGCTGAAGCAGCATCGCTGGAGACATGGCATGAGAAGGGCCGGCCCGGTGATCCGGGCCGGCCCTTTGCCGTCGTGATGACAGGGTGCGGTTCAGGCGGAGGTCTCGGTCCCTGCCGTCTCGTCGCCGGCGGGCGCGGCGGCCTCGTCCTGCGCTTCGGTTTCGTCCCCGTCCTCGACCTCGGCCTCGTGGTCGGGCACCCAGACCACCACCGACTGCCAGCCGACGCCGACCTTGCCCTGCTCGGCCACGTCGCAGCTCACCGGGTCGAGCGTGGTGTCGATGGCGCGGCGCCAGCCACCCTTGGGCAGCTTGAACTCGCAATTGTCGCCCGAGTTCAGCACCACCATCACCTCGCGCCCGTCGCTATGCGGCACCAGCCGCATGCCGAAGCAGCTCAGCTCCGGGTTCTCCCAGTCGCCCGGCTCCATGGAGCGCCCCTCGGGGTGGCGCCATGTCACGGTCGGGCCGCCATCGGGCGCATCCTCAGGCGCGCGCGCAAAGCGCAGCCGTGCGAGGCCGCCCTCGGCCTTGCGAAAGGCCATCAGCTCGGCCACCGCGCTGGTGATCTCGTCGCGCGCGTTCTCCCAGTCGAGCCAGGTGATCTCATTATCCTGGCAATAGGCGTTGTTGTTGCCATCCTGGCTCTGGCCGAAATCGTCGCCGGCAAGCAGCATCGGCACGCCCTGGCTCATCAGCAGTGTCGCCAGCATCGCCTTCACGCGCCGCACCCGGCTCTCGTTGACGGTCTCGTCGTCGGTCGGCCCCTCGACGCCCATGTTGTCGGAAAGGTTGTTGGAATGGCCGTCGCGGCCATCCTCGCCATTCGCCTCGTTGTGCTTCTCGTTGTAGGAGACCGTGTCCCACAGGGTGAAGCCGTCATGCGCGGCAATGAAGTTGATCGAGGAGGTCGCGGGGCGGTGGCTGTGGTTGAACTGCACCGGCGAGCCGGTCAGCCGCTCGGCCATGGCGGGCACGAGGCCCTTGTCGCGGCGCCAGAAGGCGCGGATGTCGTCGCGCGCCTTGTCGTTCCATTCGCGGAACGGCCAGGGAAAGCCGCCGACTTGGTAGCCGCCGTCGCCGATGTCCCAGGGCTCGGCGATCAGCTTCACGGTTGAGAGCACGGGGTCCTGACGGATGGCGGCGAAGAACGAGCCCTCGCGCTCGAAGCCCATCGCCTCGCGGCCCAGCGTCGAGGCGAGGTCGAAGCGGAAGCCGTCGACATGCATCACCTGCACCCAGTAGCGCAAGCTGTCGAGCACCATGCGCAGCACCATCGGATGCTCGACGTTGAGCGTGTTGCCGGTGCCGGTGGTGTCGTAGCTGTGGCGCTTGTTCTCGGGCGAAAGCAGGTAATACGACGCGTTGTCGATGCCGCGGAACGACAGGGTCGGCCCCATCTCGTTGCCCTCGCAGGTGTGGTTGTAGACCACGTCGAGGATCACCTCGAGACCGGCGGCGTGGAACTTCTTCACCGCCTGCTTCACCTCGCGGTAGAAGCCCGACTTCAGATAGGGCTTGTGCGGCGCGAAGAAGGACAGCGTGTTGTAGCCCCAGTAATTCGACAGGCCTTTGTCCACGAGATGCCCGTCATTGGCGAAGGCGTGGATCGGCAGAAGCTCGACCGCGCTGGCGCCGATCCGGGTCAGGTGATCGATGAAGGCGTCCGAGGCGAGGCCCTCGAAGGTGCCGCGGTCTTCCTCCGGCACGCCCGGATGGCGCATGGTAGCACCCTTGACGTGGGTCTCGTAGATCAGCCCGTTCTGCCAGCGGCGGCGCAGGGCGCTATCCGCCTCCCAGTCGAACTCGGTGTCAACCACGACGCCCTTGGGCATGAAGGGGGCGCTGTCGCGCGGATCGGGGCCCTCGGTGTCGTCGCCCGGCTGGGTGTAGCCGAACAGCGCCGGGTCCCACTTGATCTCGCCGATGATCTCGCAGGCATAGGGATCGAGCAGCAGCTTGTTGGGGTTGAAGCGGTGGCCTTCCTCGGGGGCCCAGGGGCCATGCACGCGGTAGCCATAGACCTGGCCCGGCCCGACATCGGGCAGGTAGCCGTGCCAGATGCCGCCTTCCATGCGCGGCAGGTCGAGGCAGGCGATCTGCTCCTTGCCCTCGTCGTCGAACAGGCACAGCTGCACGCAGGTGGCATTGTCCGACCACAGCGCGAAATTGGTGCCGTAGCCGTCATAATTCGCGCCCAGCGCATCCGAGCGCGAGGCGGCGAGGTCGAAGGCGGGCAGGTTGGGGTGGATGTCCTTGGCCATCTGGATGTCTGAACTCCGTGGCGGCGCTCCGGGGCGAGCGGCGCGGATGACCGGCACGGGGGAGGTCGTGCCGGAGAATGAAAACATGGAATGCGAGCACGCGCGATTGCCCCGCACGAGATTGGGGCTCCTGCGGCAACGCCGCAGCGGCCCCGGGGTTCCCCCCGGGGAACGCTGCGTCAGCCCTGGGCCGGAATCCAGTCGAGCCGCACCGCCGCGCCGAGATCGGCCTCGCTGTGCGGCCAGACGGGGCTTTGCCCCGGGGCCGCGTCGATGCCGTGGCCCTGCCGGTCGATGCGCAGCTCCAGCCGGCCCTCCGCCCCCTCGCGGGTCAAGAGCAGCGCATCGGGGCCGGGCGCCTCGATCCGCACCTCCGCCGTCTCGAAGAACCCCGGCATCCGGCGGCGCAGCGCCAGCCCGGCGCAGATCAGCCGCGCCTTGCGCCCGGCGAAGCTGTCAATCCCGGGCGCGGGTTCGGGGTCCGGACCATCGGTGGCGACCGCGCCGGGGATCTCGTCCAGCGGCACCTCATGCGCGAAGCAATCGGGCGCGCCCTTCGTGGCAAGCTCTGCGATGGCGCGGAAATCCACCGCCATACGGTTGTCGGGGTCGGTGAGCTGGAACGCACCCACCTCCGTGCCCTGGTAGATGTCCGGAATGCCGGGCATGACCATCTTCAGCGCCGTCTGCGCCAGCGACAGCACCTCGCCGCGCGCCATGAGCTGACCCGCGCCCGCGGGCATCTCGCGGGCCCAGCTTGCCGCCAGGGCGGCGGCAAAGCGCTGGGCGGCGGCCTCGGCCTCCTGATTCTGGTGGGTCCAGGTGGTGACCTCCTTGGCCTCGCGCATCGCCTTCTCGACATGTTGGCCTAGCCGCTCGGCGATGTCGCCGCGCCCCTCCTCCCACATCGCCAGAAGCGTCTGCAGGATATACCAGCGCAGGTTCGGGTCGATCTCCTGCGCGCCCTCGACGGTCTCGCTGTGCTCCCACAGCGCGAGGAAGGCCTCCGGCAGGTGGCTGATGGCGACGAGCCGCATCCGCGCGTCCTCGGACCGCTTGGTGTCATGCGTCGAGGTCAGCGTCATCTCCGAGGGCGCGCGGCGCTGCAGCCAGCCCGACAGCTCCTCGACCTCGATGGTCGGTGCGTCGGGGTCGGCGCCGACCTCGTTGGCGGCGATGTAGCGGTTCCAGCGGAAGCCCGCCGTGTCCTCATGGGCCTTGGCCAGAAGCGCACCGGTGACCTGCTGGAAGCGGGTCTGCAGCACGCGCTCCTCGGGCGTCTCGGGGTCGGTGAGATAGCGCGCGATGCGCTGCACCGTCGCATCCGAACGCAGCCCCTCGCCCGCTTCGGCTGCGACCTTCTCCATCAGCGCGCGCTCCTCGTCCGAGGGCGCCTCGCCTTCGGCGAAATAGGTGCGGTAGCGCGGGAAGGCCACGAGCAGCGCGATCACCGCCTCGCGCAGCGCCTCGTCGCCGGTCTCGAGCGCGTCCTCGGGGCCCATGGCGCTGCGCGCCATGTCGATGAGCTGGTGCATCTCGGCGGCCAGCTCCTGACGGATCACCTCGTTCTTGGCCGCGATCAGCGCGTCGTGAAAGCTGCCCTCGCGCCCGGTCTCGCGGCGCCAGACCTCGTCGAGACGCCCCAGCCCCTCGGCATCGGTGAGGATGCGCGATATGGCGCGCGCCGCCTCGTAGCCGGTGGTCCCCTCGATCGGCCAGGAGGCGGGCACGGTCTCGTCGTCGGTCAGGATCTTCTCGATCCAGACGGGCGTGTCGCCCACCTTGTCCCGCAGGCGGCGCAGATAGGCGGCGGGATCGGCGAGCCCGTCGATGTGATCGAGCCGGATGCCCTGTACCAGATCCTTGTCGAGCAGGTCGAACAGCAGCGCATGCATGTCGTCGAACACCGCCTCGTCCTCGACCCGCATGCCGATCAGCCCGGTGACGTTGAAGAAGCGTCGATGGGTGACGCCGTCGCGCTCGTATTCCCAATGGGTCAGCCGCCAGGGCTGCGCTGCATGGGTGTCGCGGATCGCCTCGGGATCGCGGCGCATCTCCTCGGAGGGCAGCGTGCCCTGCGCCATGGGAATGGCGAAATGCTCGGTGGCGAGCTGCGGCCCCTCCTCGCCCTCCTCGAGCCGGAAGGCGCCCGCCTCCAGCATCTCGTCGAAGGGCTGGCCGAGGAAGGGCAGCACCAGCCGCCCCTTGGCCCAGTCGATGTCGAAATGCCGGGCAAAGCGGCTGTCCTGACCGTGGCGCAGCACGTCGCGCAGCCAGGGGTTCTCGAGGTGAAAGGCGGTGTGGTTGGGCACGATGTCGAGGATGATCCCGAGCCCGGCCTCGCGGCAGTCCCGCGCCAGCGCCTCGAAGCCCTCGCGCCCCCCGAGGCAGGGGTCGATCTCCGCGGGGTTGGTCACGTCGTAGCCATGGGTCGAGCCGGAGGCGGCGGTGAAGACCGGCGACAGGTAGAGATGGCTGATGCCGAGCCCCGACAGATAGGGCACGAGCCGCCGCGCACGGTCGAAATCCACTCCTTCGCGCAGTTGCAGGCGATATGTGGCGCGGGGAAGCTTGGGGTCGGTCATCAATTGCGGCTCACGATCAGGGCAAAGGCAAAGGGATCGGCGGCGGGATCGCCGATGGCGAAGTCGTGCGGCTCGGCGGTCGGCGGCGTGTCGGGCGGAGAGCCCAGGTTGATCCGCGCCACCACGTAGCCGTCCTTGAAGGGCCACAGCGCCGAAAGCGCACGAGGCCCCGTTCGGGCCACCCGCGCAGGCCCCGCGCGGCCCGATGTCATCAGGGGCACGATGCGCTCGGCGCGCAAGGACAGCAAGCGCCGCGTGAGATCGCGCCAGTGCTCCATGGTCTCAGCGTCGCCCTGGAAGGGGCGCGACCGCTCGAAGGTTTCCCTGGCGTTGGGGTCCGGCACCTCCTCGCCGAAGCTGAGGAAGTCCTTGAACTCGCGCTGCCGCCCCTCGCGGGTGAGGCGGGCCAGCTCGCCCTCGTGATCGCAAAAGAACAGGAAGGGCGCGGTCTCGCCCACTTCCTCGCCCATGAACAGCATCGGGATGAAGGGCGAGGTCAGCAGCATCGCATGCGCCACCTCGGCGCCGCGCGGATCGGTGAGCGAGATGAGCCGCTCGCCCAGCGCCCGGTTGCCGACCTGGTCATGGGTCTGGTTGGAGTTGACGAAGGCGGTCCATGGCAGGTGCGAGGCGGGCCGCCCGCGCCGGGTCTCCTTGCCGTGGCGCGGCTGGCCTTCCTCGACATGGCCGCGGGTCAGCGCCAGCACCAGATCGCCGATCGGGTCATGCGCGAAGGGGGCGTAGTAGCCCTCGCTCTCGCCGGTGAGCGCGGTGTGCACCGCGTGGTGATAATCGTCGTTCCAACTTGCCACGTAACAGCCGGTGTCGCGCAGCTCGGGCTCGTTGCGCTCGTCCTCGGTGATCAGGTGGATGGGACGGTCGAGATCCAGCGAGTCCACCCGCTCGCCCAGCTCGACCAGGAAATGATGCGGCGAAGGGTCGATGATCTGGTGCACCGCGTCGAGCCTGAGACCGTCGAGCCGGTAGTTGCGCAGCCAGTGCAGCGCGTTCTCGATGAAGAAGCCGCGCACCGCCTCCTGCGTGAAGTCGATGGCCGCGCCCCAGGGCGTGTGGCGCTCCTCCTCGAAGAACTCGGGCGCATAGGCGTGCAGATAGGCGCCGTCGGGGCCGAAGTGATTGTAGACGACATCGAGGATCACCATCATCCCTGCCGCCTGCGCCGCCTCGACGAGATCCTGCATTTCCTCGGGCGTGCCGTAGGCGGGATGCGGCGCAAAGGGCAGCACCCCGTCATAGCCCCAGCCGCGCGCGCCCTGCCACTGGCCCACCGGCATCAGCTCGATCGCGGTGATGCCGAGATCGGCCAGCTCCTGCATCCTCTCGGCCGCGGCCTTGAATGTGCCGGCTTCGGTGAAGGTGCCGACATGCATCTCGTAGATCACGGCCTCTTCCCAAGGCCGCCCGGACCAGTCGCCGCGCCAGTCGCGCGCACCCGGATCGACGAGACGGGAGGGGCCGTGCACGTCGCCCGCCTGCTGCCGCGCCGCCGGATCGGGGCGCGCCTCGCTGTCGATGACGAAGGCATAGTCTTGCCCCGCCTCGGCCTTGGCCGTGGCGGTCCAGAACCCGTCGTCCCCGCGGCTCATGGGGCTGTCCTCGTCGCCGAGCCGCAGCGCGACCTCCTTGGCCGAAGGGGCCCAGAGCCCGAAATGCCATTGCCCGCCGCCCTCGGGCCGCGCGCCCCAGCGATTGCCCGATGCCGCCGCCGGCGTTCTGTCCTGCGTCATGTTGGTCCTCATTACCTGTCACGCGAACAGGCCGGCGGGCCTGCCGGTTCCATCAAGTGCGACGTATCGCCGGGGAACAAGTGGGGTTTTTGCCTCTTGTGCCCGCAACGGGCCACGACCGGCCCACCCCCCGGAGCGAAAACGGAGCGACACATGGATCTCGGCATCAAGGGCAAGCGCGCCCTCATCACCGGCGGCTCGGGCGGCATGGGCATCGAAGTGGCCAAGCTGTTCAAGCAGGAGGGGGCGCACCCTTTCCTGACCGACCTGGACGAAGAGGCGCTGAAGAAGGCCGACGACGCCGTCGGCGGTGCGGCGGGCACCATGGCCGCCGATCTGACCGACACCGGCCAGATCGCCAAGCTCAAGGCGCGGCTGGAGCAAGAGGGCGGCTGCGACATCCTCGTTCATGCCGCGGGCGTCACCGGCGCCAAGGGCGACCCGCTGGAGATGACGGACGAGGACTGGATGGAGGCCTGGGAGATCGACTTCATGTCCGCCGTCCGGCTGAGCCGGGCGCTTGTGCCGGGCATGGTCGAGAAGGGCTGGGGCCGGGTCGTCTTCGTGACCTCCGAGAACGCGGTGCAGCCCTATGCCGACGAGGCGGTCTACAACGCGGCCAAGGCGGCGCTGCTGAACTTTACCAAATGCGTCTCGATGCCCTATGCGCCCAAGGGCGTGCTGTTCAACACCGTCTCGCCCGCCTTCATCGAGACACCGATGACCGACGGGATGATGGAAAAGCGCGCCGACGAGCTGGGCGTGAGCATGGACGAGGCGATCGAGAGCTTCCTGAAGGAAGAGCGCCCCTTCCTGACGCTGGGCCGCCGCGGCAAGGTCGAAGAGGTCGCGCCGGTGATCGCGCTGCTGTGCTCGGACCGCGCCAGCTTTACCGTGGGCTCGGCCTACCGCGTCGATGGCGGCTCGGTCGGCGCGATGAATATTTGACGCCCGTTCCGGGCGATGAACATCTGAAACGCGAAGGGGCCACGCCATTGGCGCGGCCCTTGTCCCTTGAGCGGTTGTGGCGGATCACTCCTCCATCGGGCCGCCGGCTTCCTTCCAGTCGCCGATGCCACCGATGTTGGTGACCTTCTGAAAGCCCATTTCCTTGAGCGTCTTGCCCGCCAGCGCCGCCTGCCCGCCTGCCCCGCAGACGAGATGGATATCGGCGTCCTTGCGGAACTTCGGATCGTGGTACTGGCTGTTCTCGTCGGCCATGAACTCGATGAAGCCGCGCGGCGCGTGCAGCGCGCCCTTGATCTTGCCGGTCTTGGCGATGGCGCCCGAATCGCGCACGTCGACGAAAAGCGCGTCGCTGCCATGCTTCTTGATCGCTTCCTCGGCCGGAATGCGCGTAACCTGCGCATTGGCTTCGTCGAGATAGTCCTTGGCGGTTTTCATGGATGCCCCCTGAAAATGATGACGGCGCGGCCCCTTGGGAGCCGCGCCGCGTGATCTAGCCTGCGGGGGTGCGCTCTCAAGAGGCCGCGTCGTAGGCCCGAATGCATGAACGCGCTGAGCACGTTGCGAACGCGCACGAGCCCGCCGTAGAACAGCGCCAGACCCGGCAGGGTCATGAACAACACAAGCGCCGTGGCCGAGATGATCCAGGCCGTATCCGCTCCATTCACCCGCATTTTCCTTTCGACGATCCCGCAAAGGGCTGCCGCAAGAAACGAAAGACGCGCGTCCGATCGAACGGCAAATGCCCCGTGACGCCGCGCAATCGCGAGGCAGTGCGCGTATCGCCCCATATTTGTGCGTCCTCCCGCGGCGCTGACCGCAATTGCGGCGCGGCGGGAATCGAGCGCTGCCGCGTGCCGGGCGCGAGATTCCCGTCGCGGCAGGGCTTCGTTGCCGCTATGGGTCGCGCATGACCGACAGCATATTCGAGATCTTTTTGCAGGCCCCGCCGGGGCTGGAACGGCTTCTGGCCGACGAGGCGCGCGAAAAGGGCTTTGCCGATCCGGCCCCCGTACCCGGCGGCGTCACCACGCGCGGTGGCTGGGAGGAGGTCTGGCGCGCCAACCTCGAACTGCGCGGCGCGGGCCGGGTGCTGGTGCGGCTCGGCGGCTTCATGGCCTTTCACCTCGCCCAACTGGACAAGCGCGCGCGCAAGTTCCCATGGAGCGATGTGCTGCGCCCCGGCGAGACGGTGCGCGTCGACGTGGTCTGCCGCCGCTCCAAGATCTACCACGCGGGTGCTGCCAAGCAGCGCATCGAGACCGCGCTCGAAGCCTTTGGCGCGGTGATCGCGCAAGGCGGCGACGAGGCGGATAAGGCCGATGCGACGGCCATCGCCATCAAGGCGCGAATCGAGGACAACGAGGTGATCTTCAGCCTCGATAGCTCGGGCGCGCCGCTGCACCGGCGCGGCACCAAGCAGTTCGTCGGCAAGGCACCGATGCGCGAGACGCTGGCCGCATTGTTCCTGCGAGCCTGCGGCTATGAGGGGCGCGAGCCGGTCTATGACCCGATGTGCGGCTCCGGCACCTTCGTGATCGAGGCGGCGGCGATCGCCGCGCAGGCCCGGTCCGGCGCGCGGCGCGATTTCGCCTTCGAACGGCTGGCGAGCTTCGATCCCGCGCGCTGGCAGCGGATGCGCGATGCCACGACGCCGGCGATCCCCGAGGGCCTGCGCTTTGCCGGATCGGACCGGGATGCGGGCGCCGTCGCGGGTGCTGCGGCCAATGCCGCGCGGGCGGGGCTGGAGGATCTGGCGACCTTTCACCACGCTGCCGTCAGCGACGCCGCCCCGCCCGAAGGGCCGAAGGGGCTGGTGATGATCAACCCGCCTTATGGCGGGCGCATCGGCAACAAGAAGCTGCTCTACGGGCTGCACGCCGCGCTGGGCGAAACCTTGCGGCGCAATTTCAAAGGCTGGCGCGTCGGCCTCGTGACGAGCGAGCCGGGGCTGGCGCGCGCCACGGGCCTGCCGCTGAAACCCTGGGGCCCGTCGGTGCCGCATGGCGGGCTCAAGATCACGCTGTTCACTGCGCCGCCGCTCGATTGAGCGCCGGGGCGGGGTCAGGCGACGGCGCGCGCCTCGGCCGCGTGTTGCCGTGCCGCGTCCAGCACC
>NZ_JAMYXC010000011.1 GCF_024159025.1 Limimaricola litoreus | reverse complement strand
CTCAGCTCCTCTCCCAGCCAGGAAAGCTTAGCCAAAAACTCCAGCTTCAGACGGTCGAGTTTTCAGGGGGCAGAGCAATCGCGAAGGAGCAGACGATGCGAAAGAGCCGCTTCACCGAGGCGCAGATCATCGGGATGATCAAGGAACAAGAGGCTGGGATGCCGACTGCCGAAGTCTGTCGCCGCCATGGGCTCAGCCCGGCGACGTTCTACAAGCTGAAGGCTAGGTATGGCGGCATGGAAGTGTCCGACGCCGTGAAGCTGAAGACGCTGACGGATGAGAATGCCAAGCTCAAACGCCTGCTGGCCGATACCATGCTGGACAACGTGGTTCTGAAAGACCTGCTGGGAAAGAACTGACGGTAAGCCATTGCGCGCCATTGGTCCGAGCGACAATGGCGAACGACCAGGCGGCGAGAGGCAGTGCTGCGGGTGATGCGGGATCACAAGATCTCGCAACGCCGGGCCTGCCAGCTTGTCGGTGTCGACCCCAAGACAGTCCGGCGCCCACGCCCGCCGGACTGCCCCGAGATCCGCAAGGAGATGCAGGAGATCGCCGGGAAGCGGCGTCGGTTCGGCTACCGCCGGATTGGCATTTTGCTGGAACGCAAAGGCATGATCATGAACCACAAGAAGCTGTATCGGCTCTACCGCGAGGAAGGGCTGGCGGTGAAGCGACGACGTGGCCGCAAGCGGGCTCGAGGCACGCGCACGCCGAGGCCGGAGGCGGCGCATCCCAATGCTCGCTGGTCACTCGACTTCCTGTCGGACAGCTTCGGCGCCTCGCGCAAGTTCCGCATCCTCGCGGTGATCGACGACTGCTGCCGCGAGAACCTGTGCCTGATCGCTGACACCAGCATCTCGGGCGCCCGTGTCGCGCGCGAGCTGGACGCGCTGGTGCGGATCTACGGGAAACCCTCCTGCATTGTCAGCGACAACGGAACGGAGTTCACCAGTCGGGCCATTCTGAAATGGGCCGACCAGAACGCGACCCCCTGGCACTACATCGACCCCGGAAAGCCGCAGCAGAATGCCTTCATCGAGTCATTCAACGGCAGCGTTCGCGACGAGCTGTTGAACGAGGAGATCTTCGACACCTTGGACGATGCCCGGCGAAAGCTGGCTCTCTGGCGCTACGACTACAATGCCGTCAGGCCGCACTCCTCGCTTGGGAACCAGACGCCGCTCGAAGCGCGCCGGACGCTTGAGCAATTTGAGGGCGCCGCGCCCCGCGCGCTTGCCCGAAACGACCAGTCCAACTACCAATCTCAAACCCGCAAACTCTCGCTATGACCGAGGGACCGGCGGGGGGCAGGTCATGCGGGATCAAAGGTCTTGACTGATGTTCAGACATCATTCGGATCCTTGCCTTCATTGAGCGAAGGTTCGATAAGGCCCCGCCGGTCCGGCCGGATCGATATGATAGTGAACGGAGATGCGCCGATGCAGGTCATCCTTTTCGTCGGCCATCATAAGGTCGGCTCATCGGCCCTACAGACCTACCTGTCCCAGAACGCGCTGGCGCTGCTGCGGCAGGGCATCCTCTACCCTGCGACCGAGAGCCAGGGCCTTGCCACCCTGCTCGAGCGGGCCATGTCCGGTGGCGACCGCCCCGATGCGCCGATGCCGGTCAACATGACCGAGGCGCACAATGCGCTGGCTTTCCGAATGATCTCGGAAGCCAACAAGACCCCGGTGCCGCCGCTGCACAAGGGGCTCCCCGGCACGCCGGCGATGTTCAAGACGATCGAGAGGCAGATCGAGATCTTCGAGCCGAAGGTCGTCATCCTCGCGGCCGAGGTCTTCGCCAACTTCGCGGCGATCTCGCCTAAGATGATTACCCGGCTGGGCAAGTTCTTCGAAGGTGCCGATATCACGATCACCGCCACGCTGCGCCGGATCGACGATTACTTGATTTCTTGGCATGGGCAGAGGCTGCGCTTCGGCCAGGCTCCCCGGGCGCTTCCCGAGGCGCTGGAGCACTATTATCGGAACATTCACTTCGATTACCGCAAGATGCTTTCGGGCTGGATCGAGCAGTTGCCGGAAGCGCAGCTGCGGCTGAGGCCTTATGACAAGGTCGTGGCCTCTGGCGGTTCGGTGCAGGATTTCATGTCGCTCGCCGGTCTGCCGATGCCCACCGATCCCGCCCGCGCGCGCCGGGTCAACGAAAGCCTGCACCGCGGGCTGATCGAGATCGCGAGGCGCGGCAACGCGGCGCTCGAGCCGGCGGTGGCGCATCGGCTGTTCCTGTCGCTGCTGCAACTTGGCCCCAAGCTGGATCTTCCGCCGGCAGCCGAGGTGGAAATGTTTGGGGCGGCTGCGCGCTCCGCCATGGTCGAACGCTTCGCACCGATCCACGACTGGTTGGGAGAGCTCGCCGGGGCCCCCTTCTTCGCCGATTTCGAAGACGTCGCCCGCCTGCGCCCCCACCCCGAAGCCGAGGTGACGCATCTGGCGCTGGAGCGGCTGCGGCAAAGGCATATGGCGGATATTCCGAAGGCCGCTTGGGATCTTCTCGAGAGGATGGATGTCAGAGCAGATTGAAAACCTGACGTAACGCACAATCAATGAGCGATTTACCGCTCGTCTCAAGCCTTTGTTTTGGCGAGTTGCAGCCTGCATTGTCGTCTTTAACGGTCGCTTGATGAAATCATGGAATACTTTGCCGAGTAGGGTGAGATGCCCCTTTTTCGCCGGAATCCGCAGGCATTTGGGGGCAGTTCACTGATATCCTGACGGAGACTTCCCCTTGGCTCGTGACGCGACCCCCCAGCAGATCGCCGATTACCTTACCACCGGCTACTATCATGATACGGGCGGCACCCAGTATTTCTTCAGCCCGGAAGACGGCGATCCGATCAGGGTGGATCTGAGCGGGCTGTCTGCCGGGGGCAAGAAGCTGGCGCGTTGGGCAATGGATGCCTGGGAAGGCGCGGTCGATGTCAATTTCAAGGAAGTCAGCCGCGGCGCCGAACTGACCTTCGGTGATAACCGCAGCGGCGCCAATGTCGCTGCATCCTTCGGTACCGACGGGGTGATCACCTCGGCGCACATCAATATCAGCAACGGTTGGGTCGAGGAGTATGGCAGCACGATCGACAGCTATGCCTTCCGTACCTATCTCCACGAAATCGGACATGTTCTCGGGATGGGCCATCCCGGCGATTACAACACGTCTGCCGACTTCGACCGCCACGCAGAGTTCGGCAACGACAGCTGGCAGATGTCGGTGATGTCCTATTTCGGGCAGGACGAGAACCCGCATCTCGATGCGACCCGTGCGGTCAATGTCGGCCTGATGGAAGCGGACCTGCTGGCGGTGCGGGGGATCTATGGCGAGAGCCGCAACACCCCCACCGAGGGCGACACGGTCTGGGGCGTGAACTCCAACATGGACAACTATCTGGGCGAGATGTTTCGCGCGATGGAGCCGCGCGACACATCGGTGTTCCGCAACTACGCCTTCACCCTGCTGATCGAGGATGCGGGGGGGCACGACAAGGTCGATTTCAGCTATGATGGCCGTACCCAGACGGTGAACCTCGCCCCGGGCTCGATCTCCGACGTGATGGGCCAGATCGACAACATCCTGATCGCCGAGGATACGGTGATCGAAGATTACGCCTCGGGCAACGGCTCCGACGTGATCCATGGCAATGGTGCCGACAACGCGATCTGGGCCAATGGTGGCGAGGATAGGCTGGTCGGCAAGGGCGGCGATGACATGCTGCGCGGCGGCAAGGGGGCAGATACGCTGCTCGGCGGCAGCGGCCGGGACAGGCTCTATGGCGACGAGTTCGACGATCTGCTCAAGGGCGGCGGGGCCAATGATCGCCTCTATGGTGGCAAGGGTAACGACACGCTTCTGGGGCAGGCCGGCCATGACAGGATGCGCGGCGGTGACGCGCATGACAAGATCGTGGGCGGTGGCGGCCGTGACAAGCTCTGGGGCCAGAATGGGTCCGACACGCTCAAGGGCGGCGGCGGAAACGACCGGCTGTTCGGCGGCACCGGCGCCGATACGTTGCATGGTGGCGGCGGCCGCGACCTGCTGGAGGGCGGCGACCAGGTCGACCTGCTGATCGGTGGCGGCGGCAAGGACCGGCTCTATGGCGGCATCGCTGGCGACGAGTTGCATGGCGGCGGTCGGGGTGATCGTCTCTATGGTGGCGACAGTGGAGACGTGCTCCATGGCGATCGCGGCTTCGACCAGCTGTTCGGCGAAGATGGCCACGACCAGCTCTTCGGCGGCAGCGGTCGGGACCGGCTCGATGGCGGCACCGGGAACGACAAGATGACCGGCGGCAGCGGCGCGGATGTCTTCGTCTACAATGGTGGCAACGACAGGATCACCGATTTCGAGGCAGGGAATGATCGGCTCGAATTCGACACGGCCGCGATCGGCTACGGTGATCTGACTCTCGACGATCTGACGGGAATGGCCCGCGCGACCGACGAGGGCCTCGTGTTCCGCTTCGAGACCGGAGTGCGGCTGGTGCTCGAGGGCGAAGCCGACATCGCCTCTCTCGCCAACGACCTCGCCATCGTCTGATCCCGTCCCACAAGACGTCACGGCGGCGGGACTTGCTGCCGTGACGGCAAAATGCTTTGCATCGCGGATGACCCACTCCCCGCTTCCCGTCTTCACGCCGCCCCGGTTCCAGAGCCTGCGCACCATCTTCGCGCTGATGCTGCGTGAGATGAGTACTACCTATGGCCGTTCACCAGGCGGGTATCTGTGGGTCATCCTCGAGCCGGTGGGGGCGGTGGTGCTGCTGTCCTTTGCCTTTTCGATTGTTCTACGGGCGCCTTCGCTGGGAACCAGCTTCGTATTGTTCTACGCGACCGGTTTCCTCCCCTTCAGCGCCTTCATGAGCCTCAATGGCAAGCTGACCAAGTCTTTGCGTTTCTCGCGCTCGCTGCTGGCCTATCCACGCGTCACCTGGCTCGATGCGATACTGGCACGTTACATATTAGCGCTTCTTACCGAAATCACCGTTTTCTGCATCGTGATCACTGGTATCTTGCTGTTTCAGGAAACCCGCGCGGTGATCACGATCGGCCCTATCCTGATCAGTCTTTCCATGGTGGCGGTAGCGGGGGCCGGTGTCGGCCTGATGAATTGTTTGCTCAATGGTCTGTTCCCGGTCTGGGGCCGGATCTGGAGCATCATCAGCCGCCCGCTGTTCCTTGCCTCAGGCGTATTCTTTCTCTACGAGGACATGCCTCAGCTTGCACAAGACATCCTCTGGTGGAACCCGCTGCTGCATGCGGTCGGAGAAATGCGGCGCGGCTTCTACCCGATCTACGAAGCTTCCTACGTCTCCTACACTTACACATTCGGTACCGGCGCTGTATTGATCCTGCTGGGGCTGATCCTGATTAGCCGCCACCACAAGCGCATCATCGAGAACTGAACCGGCGCCGTGCGCCCGGCCGTAACGAGGATTTCCAGCCAAGATGACCCAGACCGCCTGCCCGATCGCCGAAGGCGAGATCTTGCTGCAGACCCTCGTCATGCCGGACCCGGCGATCTGCGGCGAGGCCGATCTCTACGTGCATCGCGACACCGGCGTGGCCCTCGAGCTGGAAAGCGGCGCGCTGCGCTTCGCCGAGGGCGGCACCGCCTTGTTCGGCACCTACATGAACCTGTTCAACCTCGGCGTCTGGAGCCGGGCCTGCGCTCTCGGTGGGCTGGCGGTCAGGCTCAGTGGCGAAGGACGGGTCGCCGCGCAGATCACGCGCGAAAAGGCGCTGCACGACGCAGAGATCCTGGCCGAGACCATGATCGACCTGAGCCCCGATGGCGTCACCCTCGATCTATTCCACGCGCTTGGCGGCGATGCGGAAGGCCTCCCGCCGCAGACGGGGCTGCTCAAACTGCGGCTCGTGGCGCATGGCCCGGCCCGGCTCGACTCCGGTGGTTTCGTGGCCCGGCCGCAGGACGGACCGCGCGAGGTGCGCCTCGCCGTCGCCATCACCACCTTCCGGCGCGAGCGCGAGGTGGCCGCCACCACAGAGCGCATGACGGCCTTCCTTGATCGCGAGGGCGACCGTCTCGGCGCCGAGGCGCATCTCTTCGTGGTCGACAATGGCGGCACCGCCGAGATCGCGCCGCATCCGCGCGTCAGCCGGGTCGAGAACCCCAATCTGGGCGGCGCCGGCGGCTTCGCCCGCGGTCTCGCGCTGGCGCAGGACGGGGACTTCACCCATTGCCTCTTCATGGACGACGACGCCTCGTTCCAGATGGAGAACCTCGTGCGGACCATCGCCTTCCTGCGGCTCGCCCGCTCCGAGGCGGCGGCGGTTTCGGGCGCGATGATCTCCGAGGCGCGCAAGTGGATGATGTGGGAAAACGGCGCCGTCTTCCACCGCATGTGCCGTCCGCAATTCGTCGGCACCGATCTTCGCAACGGCGTGGCGGTCTCGAAGATGGAACTTGCCGCCGCCGCGCCCAAGCCGCCGGGCTTCTACGGCGGCTGGTGGTTCTTCGCCTTCCCGGTGGCCCAAGCACGGCGCTTCCCCTTCCCCTTCTTCGTGCGCGGCGACGACATCTCCTTCAGCCTCGCGCACGCGTTCGACACCGTGACCCTGAACGGCGTGGTGTCGTTCCAGGAGGACTTCTCGGCCAAGGAAAGCCCGCTCACGCTCTATCTCGACCTGCGCAACCACCTGCACCAGCACCTCGTGCATCCGCATCTCGAGATCGGGCCGACCGGCACCACCAGGATCGCGATGCACTTCCTGCTGCGTTCGATCATCCGCATGCATTACGACAGCGCCGAGGCGCAGCTCGCGGCCTGGGAGGACGTGATGCGCGGGCCGGAGTTCTTCGAGGAGAACGCCGACATGTCGAAGCGCCGTCCCGAGATCTCGGCCCTGGCGCGCGACGAGGCCTGGAAGCCGATGCCCGATGCCGCACCCCTGCCCGCCTCCAAGGAGCCACCGCGTTGGTGGGGCCAGCTGATGAAGCTGACCCTGAACGGTCATCTGGTGCCGCTGTGGAGCCGCCTTGCCGGTGCCGCCGAGGTCGCACCTGCCGAGCGCGGGCTGATCTGGCCGCTCTGGGGCAAGGCCCGGGTCCGGTTCCGCGATGCGCAGGGCCGGGGCTACGAGGTGACTCATGACAAGGTGCGCTTCGCGCGGATCATGTGGCGTGCCCTGAAACTCGCGCGGCGCTGGCGGCGCGCGTATCCCGAGCTGCGCGCCGCGCATCGCGAAGGCTACGAACGCTTGGCCGCGCGGGATTTCTGGGAAACGCATTTTCCTGAAGCGACCCCTGCGTCCGTCGCGCAGCGCGAACCGGTTCCGGCTCAGTAGGCGGGCCGGGTGGCGCGCTGGAGCGTACACGCGACCGTGGACGAGCCGATCGAGGTGCTCGCGGCCTTCGCGGCGCATTACCTCGATCTGGGCGCAGAAGAGGTTCACTTGTGCCTCGACAGGCCCGATCCCGCCATCGAGGCGGTGCTGTCGGGCCTGCCCGGGCTTCGGCTGACGACCTGTGACGACGACTATTGGCGAAAGCTTTCCGGACGACGTCCCGCCGATCAGGAACGGCGACAGATCCTGAATGCCCGCCACGCCTTCGCCCGGTGCCGCAGCGACTGGTTCTTCTATTGCGATGCCGACGAGCTCGCCGTCGCGTCCCGCCCCTTCTCCGAGATACTTGCGGCGCTTCCGTTTGAGACAACGCATTGCCGGATCCGCATGACCGAGCGGGTGTTCAAGGCCGAGGCCGAGCCCCGCGATATCTATGACGGTGTTTTCCGCAAGGGAGTCCCGGGCGACCCCGAGCTGATCGCCCGGGCCTATGGCGCCGCCGCGCTCTTCCTGAGCCACGGGCTGAGCGGTCATGCCCTCGGGAAGTCCTTTCTCAGATGTGGCGCCCCGCTGGAGCCGTGGATGCATTTTCCCCGGCCGCGCCGGCTGGGGGCGCTGCGCGCCCGGCTCACACCGCGCGTGGTGCAGGGCCCGCTTCTCGACGAAGGCTGGCTCGTGCATTTCGACGGCTTCACCCCGCTGCACTGGCAGCTCAAGCTGCTGCGCTATGCGCGGGCCCGCGACCATGCCTTCGCGCAGGAGCCGCTGGCGCTGCGATGCGCGGCGCGGGCGTTGGGGCGTTGGAACGGCGCCTCGCGCCCGGCCTATCGGCGCCAGACCCGCGGGCGCGAGGCGCAGCTCGTCGCCGTGACGGACCCGGCGCAGCGCGCGGGAATGCTGGGAGCGATCCGCCTGCAGCCCGACCGACGAGCCGCGCTCGCCGCGGGCAACGCCCTCCTCGGCACAGGGCTGAATCCCGCCGCCGCGGCGCGCCGGGCCCTACCCGATGCGGGGCTGGATTTTTCGGTTGCCGGTTTCGACGCGCGGTTGCGCGACCGCCATGCCGATCTGGCCACCGCGCTGGCCCAAGCTGCCTGACGGTTGTCAGGAGGCGACCTAGCGTCTAGAGCAGTGGCTAGCCTTGAGCGCATCCACCTGCGGGGACACATGAAACGGGTCATCACCTACGGGACCTTCGATACCCTGCATTACGGCCATATCCGGCTGCTGCAGCGGGCACGCGCGCTCGGCGACTACCTGATCGTCGCGCTTTCGACGGACGAGTTCAACGCGCTCAAGGACAAGACTGCCTTCCATAGCTGGGAGGAGCGCAAGGCGCATCTCGAGGCACTGCGCTATGTCGATCTGGTGATCCCGGAGAACACCTGGGAGCAGAAGCGCGAGGACGTGCAGCTCTACAAGGTCGACATCTTCACCATGGGCGACGACTGGCACGGCAAGTTCGATTTCCTCTCCGACCTGTGCGAGGTGGTCTACATGCCGCGCACCGAGGGCATCTCCAGCACGATGATCCGTGACAAGATGCGCACCGGCTAGGCGGCCGGGGAGCTGCCTTGCGAGGCCCGCCAGTCTTTTAGCGCCGTTTCAATGATCTTGCTGGCTTCTGCGACAGGGCGGCCTTCGACCGGACGGTCTTCCAGCAGTGCCTGCACCTCGTCTCGCGGCCAGCCCAGGACCTGCGCCAGTGCGGACCGATAGCCCCGGCCATAACGCTTTTGCTCCGGCGCAACCCGCTCGGTCCAGTTCTGTACGAAGAGATCGGGATGCCGCTCACGGAAATACGCCAGAAAGACCCTGCCTTGCGCCGGCTCGATCCCGTGCTTGTTCGTGCGGCGCAGGACCTCGGCACCGAGCGCGCCGTCGCTTTTGACGTTGGCGCGGGACTCGTTTTGCGTGGCAGGCAGGATGCCCTGCAGCCCCGCCGCCTGCATGAAACGCGAAGTCGTGTCTCCGGTCTGGGCATAGTTTAGGACAGTGAGCGCTTCGCCGAAGATCGCATGGAAATTGCGGGCGATGTGCAAGTAGTCGAAAACGCCCATCTGGCCCTGCAAGTGAACGTATTTGGGATAGGGCACGGCATTGCCCCGTCGCATGGTGAACTGCCGGTAGTAGCTGACCTTGTAGTCCGACAGGCGTCGCAGGAAGGCAATGCCTGCGATCCGGTCGAACCCAATATCGGCGAGCTCGGTAGTGAAGCCGCCCAGCATCGGCAGGTAACGCGGGTGCGACCACGCCTCGCTCGATATTACTACCTTCGAATGCGGGGTCTCCTTGAGTTCCCGCCGCAGCGAGCGCATCGCGTAAGGCGCTGCCTCATCGCGCATAAAACGGGCAAGCAACCGGCGATGACGATGGCCGACCTCTGGGTTCTTTACCAGTCCTGCCTCGGGATAGAGCACACCTGCCCGGAAGAGCGCGTCCCGGTTGGCATAGAGCGTGTTCTGCAAGGAGCTCGATCCGGTCTTGTAGGTCCCCAGGTGCAGGATTGCCGTTCTTTTCTCTGCCATTGCGCCCTCCGCTCACCCGATGCTGCTTCGGGTCCATGTTGATGGCCGTTGGGCGGCTCTATACAATGGTGCAATTGCCAAGCGCCAGCCGCTCTCGCCATGATCAACGATTAGTCCCAAGGATTTGCCATCACATGACTGACCCTGATCTGCCCGGGGTTCTCCTCGAAGCGCAAACTGCTTGGACCAAGGGCGACTGGCCACGCGCCGCCGATGCCTGGAACGAGGTCGCGCGCCACGCGCCAAAGCATCCCAAGGCCATCGAGAAGGCCTGCATCGCTTTGTATCGGGCTGGCCAGTCCGATGCGGCCGATGCAACCTTGGCCAAGGCGATCGCGCGAGATGGCATGAAGCCTGCATACCTTGCAGTGCAGGGTGAAACCGCAATGGAGCGGCACGACTGGCGCACTGCGCTAGAACATTGGCACCGGTTGCGCCGCACAGCGCCGCGCCGGCCCAAAGGTTGGCATCGCGCTGCACAGGCACATTTGGCGCTCAATGAAACAGAGCGCGCCGAGGCGCTGTGCCTTGAGGGGCTGGAGCGCTGGCCACACGACAAGGCATTGCTGGCGCGGTATGTCGAGGTGGCACTTCGCGGCGACCAGAGAAAGACGGCGGCGACACGACTTGCCGCGGCACTGGCGCTACATCCCGATGACAGGGTGCTGCGCCGACTTGAGAAACGATTGGCGCGGCCTCGGCCTCGGCCTGGCCGGTCGGCCGCGCCCCGGCCGGCCACATTGCGCGCACGGTTAGCGCGGCTGCGCTCCCGGCTGAAGCGGCTCTTGGGGCCGCGCCCAGCTGCGCCGGTCCCGGTTTCCGATCCTTCCGCTTCCGATATCCCGGATACTACTGCTCGGCAGGCACGCCCTGACAAGGCTAGGATCCGTGCCCTGAGCCAGCGCCTGACCGAACTGCAACGCCAGCGCTCCCCCGCCGGGTTGCAGCAGCGCATCGACGAGGCGCGCGGCGCTTGGGCGACCCGGCTGCCGCTGCCCGACCATGCGGGTCTGATGCGGCATTTCGACCGCGCCGAAACCGATCCCCGGCTGGCACGGCTGCTGGCGGGAGACACCGACCGCAACCCGCCGCGCGCGCCCGGCGATCCGATCCGGGTGGTCTTCTTCTTCCCGCGTGTCACCCAGACCGACAACCTGATGCCGCTCTACGAGCAGATGCACGGTGATCCGCGGTTTCACCCGCTCATCCTGTGCTGCCGCACCGAGGACAAGGCGCAGGCCGACGCCCATGCCTTCTACGCCGCCAAGTATCCTGCCAGGGACGGCCACGAGGTGATCGATGGCGGCCATGTCAGCGTGACCCCGAGCTTCTACGAACTCGACGCCGACATGGTGTTCTACCACACCCCCTACAGCCTCAACGCGCAGCGCCCGTTCTACCTGCGCGCCGATTTCGCGGCGCGGCACGCCCGCGTCGCCAACGTCACCTACGGCTATCCCCTGCTGTCGCTCGACACCAAGAGCCACCATGTCTACGCGGGCGGCCACGTGAAGCTATGCGACATGGCCTTCGCCGAAAGCCCGGCCTGCATCGAGCCCTATGGCCGTCATCTCGACCCGGCGCGGATCCATGTCACCGGCTACACCAAGGTGGACGAGTTTCGCCGCCATCTCGATCCGACCCCGTTCGAGGATTTCGCGCCCGGGGCCGAGCGGCTCGACGTGATCTGGACCCCGCATTGGCAGCTACCGGGCGATCCCAAGGGCGACACAGAGACCTCGAACTTCCTGCGCTACCACGAGATCATGCTGAAGGTTGCGGCCCGGCCAGACGTGAAGCTGCACGTGCGCCCGCACCCGCTGCTGCGGCAGCGGCTGAGCAACCTCAAGATCATGAGCTTCAGGCGCTATGACGCGATCATGGACCAGTTCCGCGCCGCAGGAGCCGAGGTTTACCCGGCCGAGGAGGGGGTGAGCTACGTGCCCGCGCTGATGAAGGCGGCGGTCTTGATCTCCGACTTCAGCTCTCTGGTCGCCGAGTACACGATCACCAACCGCCCAATCATCTTCTGCCGGACCGAGGACGTCTGGACCAACGGCCGCTGGATCGGCGATTTCGGGCGGGCCCTGATCGAGAACTGCACCTACCCGGTCGATGATGCCGCCGGTCTCGAGGCGAGCCTCGAGACCATCCTGTCGAGCCGCCGCCACCCCAAGGCGAAGCAGATGGCGCGCTTCGTGGAGGAACACGCCCTGTTTCCCGAAGGCTCGGCCTGCGCGCGGATCTGCAACGTGATCGAGAGCCGGATGCGCGCAGCCTAGGCAGTGCGTCCTTCCGAAAGCATCGCCGCGTAGCGGGTCTCGCGCAGATAGGCCGGCCAGTTGCCCTTGTTGTTGTCGAGCATCTCGTCGACCAGCCGCGCCATGGCCTGGATGCCGATGATGGCATCGTGGCAGAAATGGTCGCGCGGCCGCCAGGATTGCGCCTCAGGGAGCGCGGTATCGACCGCTCGGTCGAGCTCACGCTCGAAAACGGGGGTATCGGCGAAAAGGCCATGATCAAGGTTGCGCGCATCCTCGAGGTAGTCGCGGCGAATTTCTTCGGCCAGAGCCTTGTGCAGGGCCGGCTTGGTGCGCTGACGACGCGTCTCGCCAGCATTGAGCAGCCGGGCGACCTCCCAGCCGAGCATGATCGACAGCGCTTTGCCACGGTGCCTGACTTGCTTCTGGACAATTTTCAGGACCATCAGGTCCTCGATGCAGAGAGACTCGTTGGCCACAGCGCTGTTGGGCAAGGACGCGCCTTGTGCGTCCGCTCCGAAAGACTGCAAGACAAAGTCGTCCAGCACCGAGCCGTGTTTCAATGTATCACGCAGCATGGCGCGTAGCCGTAGCCGGCTACCGAACTGCATGTGCCAGTCTGCCAAGCGCGGAGCATAGATGAAACGCCCCCGTTTATAGGTGCGATGGTGGAACCGATCGGGCGTGTCTAGTACCTGTCCGATCTTGACGTTCTCGACAAAGCTCGACAGCACCCGGGCGGCATGCGGACGCACGTAGCCCAGCACCAAGTGGTCCGAAACATGTGGCAGCACGCAATCGGAAAGAGCTGCGCGTACTTCCTTGGCTCCGAGCCCTTCGAACTCTTCCCCGGAGATCACGGCGTAATCCGCACCGCTTTCCCCGATCTGCCTGCCGATCTCCATCAGCCCTGGCCGACCTGGCTGGTCCGGTGGAGCCTTCTGGCCCTTGGTATGGGCCTCGACATGGGCGCGCAGGTAATTGTGACTGACTTTGCAGGGGTAGATGATCCGGTGCCCCGCGAGAGCGATGCTCCCCTTGGCGAGAGCCTCTTGAATCGAGCTGGAACCGGTCTTGTGGTGACCGATATGAAGAATGAGCTTGGGAGGCATGATGGGTATGGACTCCGGTCGGATCGCATGGGCGCGTTTCATGGCCGCGCCGACACGGTCTCCGACATCGCTCCGATGGCGTCAAGAAATGGACGGTCTCAGTCGCTGCCGAACAGGTCGCGGGTGAAGACCTTGTCGGCCACATCCGTCAGCTCGGCATCGCGGCGGTTGGCGAGGATCAGGTCGCAGTCGCACTTGAACCGTGCGAGATCGCGCTCGACCGGCGAGTTGAAGAAGCTGTCGGCGGCCAGTTCGGGCTCGTAGAGCACCACCTCGATCCCCTTGGCCTTAATCCGCTTCATGATGCCCTGAATCGAGCTGTCGCGGAAATTGTCCGAGCCCGTCTTCATCACCAGCCGGTAGACGCCGACGCGCTTGGGCGCACGGACGATGATCTGGTCGGCGAGGAAATCCTTGCGCGTGGAATTCGCGTCGACGATGGCGCGGATCATGTTCTGCGGCACCTCGCTGTAGTTGGCGAGAAGCTGGCGCGTGTCCTTGGGCAGGCAGTAGCCGCCATAGCCGAATGAGGGGTTGTTGTAGTGGCTGCCGATGCGCGGGTCATGGCTGACGCCCTCGATGATCTGGCGGCTGTCCATGCCATGGCTCATCGCGTAGCTGTCGAGCTCGTTGAAATAGGCCACCCGCATCGCGAGATAGGTGTTGGCGAAGAGCTTGATCGCCTCGGCCTCGTCCGGGTCGGTGAGCAGCACCGGCACGTTCTCGTCGAGTGCCGCACCCGCCAGCAGATCGGCAAAGGCGCGGCCGCGGTCCGACCGCTCTCCCACCACGATGCGCGAGGGATGCAGGTTGTCATGCAGCGCCTTTCCCTCGCGCAGGAACTCGGGGGAGAAGAGGATTCGATCGGTCGCGAAGCGCGCGCGCATCTCGGTCACGAAGCCCACCGGCACGGTCGATTTCACCACGATCACCGCAGTGGCCGAGGCGGCCAGAACCTGCGCGATCACCGCTTCGACCGATGAGGTGTCGAAGGCGTTGGTCTCGGGGTCGTAATTGGTCGGCGTGGCGATGATGACCCAGTCGGCCTGCCGGTAGGCCTCGGCCGCGTCGACGGTCGCGTTGAGGTCGAGCGCATCATTGGCAAAGCAGCGCTCCAGCTCCGCATCCTGAATTGGCGCCTCGCGCTCATTGACCATCCGCACGCGCCATTCCGACACATCCACCGCGATCACCGGGTGATGGCGCGCCAGCAGCGCGGCGTTTGACAGGCCCACGTAGCCCAGTCCTGCGACAGCGATTTTCATAGAAACCTACCTCTGTGTCACGACCCGCCGTGTCGGCATTCCAAGGGGTCCGGCCGAAAGCGCGACCATGGCCCCGGCTGTCTCGCGCTCTTTCTCAGGTTTCGCGACGCAAGGGAAGAGGCCGGGCGTCGGCGGGCTTTGTCGCATTCGTCCCTAAACCGCGGCAAAGGCCGTGGCCGCGCCGCGCCCGTGCCCGCGCCCCGGCCCCGCGCCGCGCCATACCTGCGCTTGATCCGATGGAGAGGCGCGATGGCCCGGCTGGAACTCACCGAACGCGGCCGCAGCGCCGAGGATGCCGCGATGCCGCGGATCGCCGCGCTGTGCCTCGGACCCGAGGCCGACAGGCTCTATTCGCTCGGCCTTGCCGGAGGCCGGATCGAGAGCTGGGATCTCACGGGCGGCGGGATCGAGGCAGATCAAGCGGAGGATCTCGGCGGCGCGGCCCAGCCCGGGGCCTCGCCCGGCCTCGCCCTACTCGATCTCGATGGCGACGCGGTGCTGTTTTCAGCCGAAACCGGCACGCCGCGGCTTTACGATCTCGGCGGCAACGGCGCGATCGGCGCGGGCCGCGCGCTGAGCGTGCCCTCATGGCGCGCCGCGCCGCTCGACCCGGAGGTGGTGGCGCTGCCGAGCGGCGGGCAGATGGTCTATGCGGGCCTTTCCGACCGCCCCGGCAT
>NZ_JAMYXC010000165.1 GCF_024159025.1 Limimaricola litoreus | reverse complement strand
AGCGCGGCGACGAGCCGGGGCTGCGCGCCTATCTCGACCGCTACCCCGACGGGCTCTTCGCCGAGACCGCCGCCGATCGGCTGACGCTGATCGAGGAGGAAAAGCGCCGCGCGGCGGCGGCCGAGGACAACGCCGCCTGGGACCGGGCGCGCGAGGCCGACACCATCGAGGCCTACCGCGATTACCTCAGCGCCTTTTCGGAGGCCAGTTTCGAAGCGGAGGCCGAGGCGCGAATCGCGGAGCTGAGCCAGGAGGTGGCGCAGAGCGACGCCCGGGCCGCGGCCGAGGCGGTCGAGCGCGCGCTGGGGCTCAACGGGCTGACCGCGCGGCTGGTCGAGCAGCGGCTCGATGCGCAGGGGTTGGAGCCGGGCGAGGTCGACGGCAGCTTCGACGAGGCCACGCGCCGGGCGATTCGCCGCTATCAGCGCGAGCGCGACCTCGACGCTTCGGGCTATCTCGACGAGGCGACGGTGGTGCGGCTGCTGGCCGATTCGGTCGAGGAGATCGTGGATCAGTGAGCCAAGCCATTGCCCCGTCGCGGGGCCGCGCCATCGTCCCATCGCGGGGCCATGTCATCGCCCGGGCAGGGGCGGGCCAAAAGGAAAGGGCCGCCTCTTTGCGGAGACGGCCCCTGATCCCTTGTCCCGCCCTCGGGCGGGAGGCCGGCTTCAGCCCTGGCGGGCCTTGAAGCGGCGCTGCGTCTTGTTGATGACGTAGACGCGGCCCTTGCGGCGCACGACGCGGCAATCGCGGTGGCGCTGCTTGAGCGAACGAAGCGAGTTGGCAACCTTCATGGGGTGCTCTCCTTGTCGCGGCGCGGCGATTGCGCCGTGGTTGCAAAGTTCGGCCCCCGAAAAGGGGGCCTGCGAAATTCGTGGTGGGCGGTACAAGGTTCGAACTTGTGACCCCTTCGATGTCAACGAAGTGCTCTACCGCTGAGCTAACCGCCCTTGCCTGCCGCCGTCCTGCGTCTCTTGCGAGCCACCGTTCGGCGCCGGGTGAGCGGTGCTATACGGGGAACGCTCGGGGGGTTCAAGGGGTTTCGGTGCAAGAAGTTTCCAAGCTAGAGTTTCCCTCGGAGCCCCTTCGGAGTTCATGCGCATGGCCGCCTTCGATCTCACCCGACCGGCCGCGCATACGAGCTGCGTCGTCTTTGCCTCGCCGCATTCGGGCCGGCATTATCCGCCATCCCTGCTGGCGCGCAGCGGCCTCGACGCGCGGCAGATAAGGTCTTCGGAGGATGCCTTCGTCGACCGGCTGTTCGACAGGGCCCCGGCGCATGGCGCGCCCTTGCTGGCCGCGCGCGCGCCGCGCGCCTGGGTCGATCTGAACCGCGCCTCCGACGAGCTCGACCCGGCGCTGATCGAAGGGGTGGCGCGACGCATGCACAACCCGCGCGTGGCCAGCGGGCTGGGGGTGATTCCCCGCGTCGTGGCGGGCGGGCGGGCGATCTACGACGGCAAGATCGGCCTCGACGAAGCGCGCCAGCGAATCGAGACCTACTGGTCGCCCTACCACGCGGCGCTGCAGGCGCTCTTGGGTGAAAGCCTGTCGCGATTCGGAGAATCGGTTCTCGTCGATTGCCATTCCATGCCGCATGAGGCGATCGAGCTTGCGGGCGGGCCGGGGCGCAAGCGGCCGCATGTGGTGCTGGGCGACAGGTTCGGCGCCGCCGCCTCGCCGCGGATCATGGCCGGCATCGAGGCGGCCTTCACCTCGGCCGGTCTGCGGGTGGCGCGCAACACGCCCTTCGCCGGGGCCTATGTCACCCAGGCTTACGGGCGCCCCTCGCGGCGCCAGCACGCCGTGCAGGTCGAGATCGACCGCTCGCTTTACATGGACGAGGCGCGGATCGCGCCGCATGCGGGCTTCGAGGCGTTTCGCGTCCAGCTCGACGAGGTGATCGCCCGGATCGCGGCGATCGGGCGGCCCGCGGCCGGGCAGCTCGCCGCGGAGTAGCGGCGCGGAACCCGCGAGGGGCCGCACCGGTTGAACCGGAATGGCCCGCCCGGGCCATCCGGGAACGCCGGAGGATCGGTCTTGCCCCTCATACCCGTCGAATTGCAGCCGCTGGTGGCGCTTGCCGGCCTTGTCTTGCTGTTCGTGGCTTTCGTGATCGAGCGTCATCCGCCGGATGTCACCGCCACCGGCGCCGCGGCGCTTTTCGTGCTCCTGGGGCTGACGCCGCCCGATCGGGTGCTCGAGGTGTTCTCCAACCCCGCGCCGATCACCATCGCGGCGATGTTCGTGATCTCGGGCGCGCTGGTGCGCACCGGCCTGCTCGATGCGCTCGCCGCCCTCGTCATCGCCCGGGCCGAGACGCGCCCGGTCGTCGCGGTGGTGGTGTTTCTCGGCGCGGCGCTGCTGGCTTCGGGCATCGTCAACAACACGCCCGTCGTGCTGATCCTGATCCCGGTCATCATCCGCCTCGCGCGCAGCCTCGGGCTGGCCGAGACGCGGCTGCTGATCCCGCTCTCCTACGCGGCGGTGCTGGGCGGCACGCTGACGCTGATCGGCAGCTCGACCAACATCCTCGTGGCCGGGGTCGCCGAGCAGCATGGGCTGGAACCCTTCTCGATCTTCGAAATCGCGCCCGTTGGGCTGGCCCTCGCGCTGGTGGGCGGGGTGGCGCTGGCGCTTCTGGGCCCGTGGCTTTTGCCCGACCGGCGCGCCCGCGGCGATGCCGGCATGGTCGAGACCACCTTCCTGACCGAGATCCGCCTGCTCGACGGCCATCCGGGCCTCGGCAAGCCGCTGGGCGAGGTGGCCGACCTGTCGCGTCCCGGCATCAAGATCACCGCCCGGCGCGAGGGCGCGCGGCTGCGCCGCTCAAAGCTCGAGGAGCATGTCTGCACGGCGGGCGATGTCTTCGTCGCGCTGGCCACGACCTCGGAGATCCTGACGCTGCGGGGCCTGCCGCAGGTCGGCGTCGGGTTGCAGCGCGGTGCGGGGTTGCGTGGCGGCGAGGAGGATCTCGTCGTGGCCGAGGCGATGGTGACGCCCACCCATGGCAGCCCGCGCGACACGGTCTCGCAGCTGTCGGTCGGCTATCGCTACGGGCTGCGGGTGCTGGGCGCGCATCGGCAGGGGCACGTGCCGGGGCCGGATCTCGGCTCGGCCCGGCTCCGGCCCGCCGACAAGCTGCTGCTCGAAGGCACGGCCCAGGGCTTCGACCGCCTCGCGCAGGGCGGCGAGCTGGTCTCGGTCACCCGGCCCTCGGGGCGCGCCTATCGCCGCCGCCGCGCGCCATTGGCGCTGCTGGCGCTCTTCGCCGTCGTCGGGCTGGCCGCCTTCGAGCTGGCGTCGATCTCGCTCTTGGCGCTGGGGGCGGTGGCGGCGATCCTGCTGTGCCGCTGCATCGACAACGACGAGGCTTGGGGCTCGATCGACGCGGGCATCGTGGTGCTGATCCTGGCCATGCTGGTCGTCGGCATCGGGCTGGAGGAGACCGGCACGGTGACGCTCATTGTCGACACGCTGGCGCCCTGGCTCGAAGGGCTGCCGCCCATCGCGCTTCTGGCCGCGCTCTACGCGCTGACCTCGCTTTTGACCGAGACGGTGACCAACAACGCGGTGGCGGTGGTGATGACGCCGATCGCGGTGGGGCTGGGCCAGCAGACGGGGATCGACCCGCGCGCGCTGGTGGTGGCGGTGATGATGGGCGCCTCGGCGAGCTTTGCCACGCCGGTGGGCTACCAGACCAACACGCTGGTCTACGGCGCGGGCGATTACCGCTTCGTCGATTTTCTCAAGATCGGCCTGCCGATGAACATCACCGTCGGCGTCGCGGCGGTGCTGGTGATACCATTGGTGTTTCCGCTGACGCCCGGCTGAGACACGAAGTTGATTTCCCTCCTCTCATGCTTTGCCCGACACTGGACCCCATGACTCGTATCGCCGTTTCCTTGTTGCTCGCCTTCGCGTTTCTTGCTCCGCCCGCTGCCGCCCAGGAGGCGGTCGAACGGCGCTGCGTGCCAGGTGGCCCCTGCATCGCGCTCGACAACTATATCCCCGACGTCTGCGAGGCGATCGAGACGCTGGCCGAGCAAAACGCGCTCGATGTCGGCTTCTTCGCCCGGCTGCTCTGGCGCGAGAGCCTGTTCGACGCAGGCGCGGTCAGCCCGGCGGGCGCGCTGGGCATTGCGCAGTTCATGCCCGGGACGGCCAAGCTGCGCGGTCTGGCCGACCCGTTCGACCCGGCGCAGGCGCTGGCGGCCTCGGCGGCCTATCTCGCGGAGCTGTCCGAGCGATTTGGCTCGCTCGGTCTGGCCGCCGTGGCCTACAACGCGGGCGAGGCGCGGGCCGAGAAGTTTCTCGCGGGCAACGACTGGCTCCCCGGCGAGACCGAGGCCTATGTGCAGGCGATCACCGGCCATGCGGCGCGCGACTGGCGCGATGCGCCGCCCCTTGAGGTTGATCTGGCACTTGCAGCAGACCGGCCCTTCCTCGAGGCCTGCAAGGCACAAGCCAAGGGGCGCGCCATCGCGCAGTTTCGTGTCGCGGCACCGGTTCTGGCCTGGGGCGTGGTGCTGGCCTCGGCGCCCGATCGCGGCGCGGTGGACCGACGCGTGCGGCAGATCCGGCGCGACGTGGGGGCAGTGATCGGCAACGAGCAGATTGCCTATACCCTGTCACGCTTTCCCGGCCAGCGCGCACGCCGTCACGTGGCCCAGATTGGTCGTGCCAGTCTGAGCGAGGCCGGCGCGCTCTGCGCGCGTCTGCGCGCAGCGGGGGCGGTCTGCATGGTGCTCAAGAACTAGCGCAGGGCGCGGCCCTTGAGAATCGCCTCCGCGCCGAACCTCGCGCGGATCGCATCCGCGGCCCGCTCGGCGCGTTCGCGCGCGGCGCGGCCCGGATCGAGAAGGTCCGCCTCCGATGGTGCGGTCGCGGCGTCAGACAGCTCGGACAGGCCGACACCCAAAAGCCTGTAGGCGCCGCTCTCGCCGCGCGCGTCGAACAGGCCGCGCGCGGTGCGATAGAGCGTGTCGGCGGTCTGGGTCGGCGCGCGCAGGGTGACGCGGCGCGACAGGAGCGTGTGGTCTGCGCGCTTGAGCTTGAGCGCCACCACCCGGCCCACCAGATCGCGGGCCTTGGCGCGCGAGGAGACCTTTTCGGCCATGCGCCAGATATGCCCGTCGAGGATCTCGGGGTCCTTCGTGTCGGCCTCGAAGGTCGTCTCGTTGGAGATGCCCTTGACCGGCTCATGCGCGGTGACGCGGCGGCGATCCTGCCCGCGCGCGAGATGATAGATCCGTTCGCCCAAGCCGCCGAAACGGCGGACGAGATCCGACAGCTCCCAGCGCAGCACGTCCTCGAAGGTGCGGATGCCGACGGCATCGAGGCTGGCCTGCGCCTGCGGCCCGACGCCCCAGATCAGCCCGATCGGCTTGGGGCGCAGCAGGTCGATGGTCTCGGCCTTGCCGATCACCGAAAAGCCGCGCGGCTTGTCGAAATCGCTCGCCATCTTGGCGAGGAACTTGTTGTGCGACAGGCCGATCGAGCCGGTGAGGCCCAGCTCATCCTGCATCCGCCGCGTCAGCCGCGCCAGCATCACGGCGGGCGGTGCGCCGTGCAGCCGCTCGGTCCCGGTGAGGTCGAGGAACGCCTCGTCGAGCGACAGCGGCTCGATCGCGGGGGTCATCTCCTCCATCATCGCGCGGATCGCGCGGGAGGCTTCGGAATAGGCCTCGAACCGCGGCTTCACCACCACCGCCTCCGGGCAGAGCTTGAGCGCCTGGAACATCGGCATGGCCGATTTCACGCCGCGGATGCGCGCGAGGTAGCAGGCGGTGGAGACCACGCCGCGCCGCCCGCCGCCGACGATCACCGGCTTGTCGACGAGGTCGGGGTTGTCGCGCTTTTCGACGCTGGCGAAGAAGGCGTCGCAATCCATGTGGGCGATGGACAGGCTCAGCAGTTCGGGGTGGGATGTGACGCGCGGGGAGCGGCAGGCCGGGCATCGTCTGCCGGCCTCGAAGACATGACAACAGGCGCGGCAAAGGGCGGGCATGACGGTATCCTACAGTGCCGCTTGGGGCGGGGAAAGCTTCGACGGCGCGAAAGCGGCGCTGTTCATCGGGCCTCGCCTGCTCGTGATCCGGCGCGACGACCGGCCCGACATTGCCCATCCCGGCGCGCTGGATTTCCCGGGCGGCGGGCGCGAGGGCGGCGAGTCGCCGGAGCAGACGCTGGCCCGCGAGATGCGCGAGGAGGTGGGGCTGGAGATGGGCCGGGCCGAGATGCTGTGGCGGCGTAGCTTCGATGGCGCCACGCGGCCGGGCCGGGTCTGGTTTTTCGTGCTGCGCATGGGGGCGGGGGCCGAGGCCGAGATCCGCTTCGGGAATGAGGGGCAGGGCTGGGGGCTGGTGACGCTTGATGCGTTTCTGGCCGCCCCCGACGCGATACCGGCGCTGCAGGCGCGGCTCAGGCTCTGGCAGGCGCTCTAGCGAAACCGCGTGAGCAGGTCGCGCGCCCCGTCGAGCATGAGCGAGGCATCGATGCCCACGGCGGTGAAGCGGGTGCCGCGCGCCATGCAGGCGCGGGCGAAGGCCGCGTCGAGCGTCAGGATGCCCGCGGGCACGCCGATCGCGCCGAGCCGGTCGATCGCGCCCATGATCGCCTCGACCACCTCCGGATGGTCCTGCCGCCCCGGATGGCCGAGGCTCGCGGCGAGATCGGCGGGGCCGATGAACACGCCGTCGATCCCCTCGACGCTCGCGATCTCTTCGAGCCGGTCGAGCGCGGTCTTCGTCTCCACCTGCACCAGCACGCAGGTCTCCTCATGCGCGCGGGACATGTAATCGCCGATCCGGCCATAGCGCGTCGCCCGGTGCAGCCCCGCCACGCCGCGCATGCCGACGGGCGGGTAGCGGGTGGCGGCGACGGCGGCGCGCGCCTCCTCGGCCGATTGGACATAGGGGATGAGCAGCGTCTGCGCGCCGAAATCCAGCAGACGCTTGATCAGCACCGGATCGTTCCAGGCGGGGCGCACCACCGCGGCGGTGCCGGGCTCGGCGGCCATGGATTGCAGCGCGGGCAGCACGTCGGAGACATCGGTGGGCGAATGCTCGGTGTCGATCACCACCCAGTCGTAGCCCAGCCCCGAGAGCGCCTCGGGCACCAAGGGCCCGGTGATCATGTTCCACAGCCCGATCTGCTGGCGGCCCTCGCGCAGGCCCGCCTTGAAGCGGTTCTTCGGGTTTTCCATGTCGCTCTCCCTCGTTGCGCGGCCCGTTGCCGATCCCCCCGGGCCACGTTGCGGCGAAGGATCGGCGCGATTCCGGGCGGTTGCAAGCATGGCGATGGAAATGTCACGCATTTCCGCCGGATCCGCCGCAATCCGTGCGGTCTTCTCTGGCGGAACACCACGGCATGCCGTATGTTTCGTATAGGAAACGGTCCTGCCGGGAGAGAGCGGGACGGTCCGCCGCCGAAGGAGCAGTCGCGCGCCCCGCGATCTCTCAGGCAAAAGGACCGGCCGGGCCGCATATATTCCGGAGAGAGGCCGCGAGGCCCGCCGAAGGGGAAAGTCGCGCACCGCCTGATGCGAGCGCGGCGAAGCTCTCAGGCACCAGGGACGGAGGGGGCGCGTTGGAGCAGGCATCATGCCGCATTACGCCGTTCTCGGCGCCGGAATCACCGGCGTCACCACCGCATACTCCCTGTGGAAGCGCGGCCATGAGGTCACCGTCTTCGACCAGCAGCGCTATGCCGCGATGGAGACGAGCTTTGCCAATGGCGGGCAGCTTTCGGCCTCGAACGCCGAGGTCTGGAACCGCTGGGCCACCGTTCTCAAGGGCACGAAGTGGCTTTTGAAGCCCGATGCGCCGCTTTCGGTGAACCCCAAGCCGAGCTGGCACAAGCTGAGCTGGATGGCCGAGTTCCTCGGGCAGATCCGCAATTACGAGGCCAACACCATCGCCACGACGAAGATGGCGATCGCTGCGCGCGCGGGCCTGAGTGAAATGGCCGAGACGGCGGGGGTCGATTTCGACTTCTCGCCCGCTTCGATCGTGCATTTCTACCAGACCGAAAAGGACTTCGCCGATGGCCGCCGGGTCAACAAGCTGCTGGCGCAGGGCGGGCTCACGCGCGACGAGCTGTCGGCCGAGGAGGTCCGCGCCCTCGTGCCGCAGCTGACCGGCCCGCTGACCGGCGGCTTCGTCACCGAGAGCGATTCCACCGGCGACATCCACAAGTTCACCTTCGGCATGGCCGAATGGCTGGAAGGGCAGGGCGTGAGCTTCCGCATGGGCCACGCGGTCACCGATGTCGCGGCGCGTGACGGCGGCGTCACCGTCACCACCGACGAGGCGCACCGCTTCGACGGGGTCGTGGTCTGCGCCGGCGTCGGCTCGCGCGAGATCGCCGCCAAGCTGGGCGACCGGGTCAACATCTATCCCGTAAAGGGCTACTCGATCACCGTGAACCTGCGCGATGCGCAAAGCCGGGCGGCGGCGCCCCATGTCTCGCTGCTCGACGACAATGCCAAGATCGTCACCTCGCGGCTGGGGGAGGACCGGTTCCGCGTGGCCGGCACTGCCGAGTTCAACGGCTACAACCGCGACATCCGCGCCGACCGGGTGAAGCCGCTGACCGATTGGGTCGAGCGGCTGTTTCCGGGCATCTCGACCGAGCATTGCGTGCCCTGGGCCGGTCTGCGGCCGATGCTGCCCAACATGATGCCCAAGGTCGGCCCGGGCCGCGCGCCGGGCGTGTTCTACAACACCGGCCACGGCCATCTGGGTTGGACCCTTTCGGCGGCGACCGCCGAGGCGCTGGGCGAGACCGTGGGCGAAGGGCCGGTGCGCCGCAATTTTAGCGCGGCGCTGGTGCAGGCGGCCTGACCCCGCCAAGGCCCGAACGATGAAAGGCCCGCCGAATGGCGGGCCTTTTCATGTCGTGAGGGGCGAAAGGCTCAGAGGTGCGACCAGAGCGCCGCGCCGCTGTCGGACATGCGCATCGCGTGGCGGGTCAGGCTGGCGCGGACATGGCCGGCATCCATGTCGATCGGCCCGGCAACCTGGCAGGGATAGCGGTAGGTCGTGCCGTTGCGGTCCACGTCCACGCGGGCCTCGAAGGCGCCGAGTTGGGCATTGTAGCGCACATCGCCGAGTCTGATGGTCTGCATTCGAGTGGCCTCCGCTGCTCGCTTGTTCTGGATCGTCAACCGCAAAGATGCGATTTCGGTTCCCTGTGGCGGCGAAGACTCGTGAATTCTTTCCCTCGCGGGCCGCGGCCCCTAGCTGTTGGGGGTGCGGGCCTGCGGCGACACGATCTCTCGTGCGATGGCCCGTGCCGCGGCACGGGGGTTTTCCGCCTGCCAGACCGGGCGACCGACCACCACGTGATCCGCGCCCGCCGCGATCGCCTGCGCCGGTGTCATCACCCGCTTCTGGTCGCCAAGCTCCGCGCCCGCCGGCCGCACGCCCGGCGTGACGATCAGCTTCCCCGCCGCCTGCGGCAGGGCCCGGATCATCGCCGCCTCCTGCGGGCTGGCGATGACGCCGTCGGCGCCCGCGTCGAGCGCGCGGGCAGCGCGCTCCACCGCCATCTCGGCCAGATCGCCCGCGCGCATCATGCCTTCGTCGAGATCGGCGCGGTCGAGCGAGGTGAGGATCGTCACGGCGAGGATCTTGGTCTGCTTGCCGCCCGCACCCTCGCGCGCGGCGCGCACCACATGCGGATCGCCGTGCACGGTCAGGAAATCGAGGTCGAACTGTGCCAGCCCGCGCACGGCCGCCTCGACCGTGGCGCCGATGTCGAAGAGCTTCATGTCGAGAAAGATCCGCTTGCCGCGCTCGTCCTTCAGCTCGCGCGCGAGCGCCAGCCCGCCACCCGTCAGCATCCCCAGCCCGATCTTGTAGAACGACACCGCGTCGCCGAGCTGGTCGGCAAGCGCGAGCCCCGACAGCGCGTCGGGGCGGTCGATGGCGACGATCAGGCGGTCGTCGGCGGGAATGGCGGTCATGGCGGGCTCTCCGGGCAGCAGGGGGTCGCGCGCTTGTGGCGCGGCGGGGGCGCGCGCGTCAAGCACGGGGGGCGGGAAACGCGGAGCAGGCACGGGCGCGGGAACGCAGGCGGCGGGGCAGCGTTGCGCCTGCAAAGGGGGCGCTTGCCCCGTGCAAGGAGACAGACATGGCCCACAAGCCCCGCAGTTCGCGCCGCGCGCTGATCTACGTGATGATCCCGATGGGATTCATCCTGCTCGTCATCTTTCTCGTGCTCGGCGGCTGGTTCCGCGCCGAGGAGGCCGAGGAGTTCGACACCGCGCCGCTGGAGGTGCCCGCCCAGAGCCCCGACACCACCGGCGAGACCGGCGATGCCGAGCCCGATGACGCGATCATCGACGAGGCGCTCACCGACGCCGCCGAGCCGCAGACCCCCGATGACAACGTCCGTCCCAGCGTCGCCGACAGCGACAGCGACGAGCTCGGCGAGCCGCAGTTCGACAATGTCGATGACGACGGTGGCCTCGACCCGGTGCCGCCCTCGGAGTGATCGGCGCAAGCCCCTGATAACATGGCCGCCGGCAATGCGCCCGGCGGCCATTTTGCGTGCTGTGATACTTGCGCAACGCCGCTCTGCTCCCCATCTCTTTCCCCGGAGGCCCGAACCGGGACGCGCCGCCAGAGCGGGCGTCTTTCCAGCGGGCGCTTTGACCAAGGAGAGACAGATGAACCTCGAAAAGTTCACCGAACGCTCGCGCGGCTTCATTCAGGCCGCGCAGACCATCGCAATGCGCGAAAGCCACCAGCGCCTCGCGCCCGAGCACCTGCTGAAGGCGCTCATGGACGATGAAGAGGGCCTTGCCGCCAATCTCATCACCAATTCGGGCGGAGACGCCGCGCGTGTGCGCGAGGCGGTGGAGGCCGCCGTTTCCAAGCTGCCCAAGGTGTCGGGCGACGCGGGCCAGACCTATCTCGACCAGGCCACGGGCCGGGTGCTCGACGAGGCCGAGAAGATCGCCGGGAAGGCCGGCGACAGCTTCGTGCCCGCCGAGCGCATTCTCATGGCGCTCGCCATGGTGAAGTCCAAGGCCAAGGAGGCGCTCGACGCAGGTCGGGTTTCGGCGCAGTCGCTCAACGCCGCCATCAACGCCGTGCGCAAGGGGCGGACCGCCGACAGCGCCAATGCCGAGGAAGGCTATGACGCGCTGAAGAAATACGCGCGCGACCTGACCGAGGCCGCCGAGCAGGGCAGGATCGACCCGATCATCGGCCGCGACGAGGAGATCCGCCGCGCCATGCAGGTGCTGTCGCGTCGCACCAAGAACAACCCGGTGCTGATCGGCGAGCCGGGCACCGGCAAGACCGCGATCGCCGAGGGGCTCGCATTGCGCATCATCGATGGCGACGTGCCCGAGAGCTTGCGCAACAAGCGCCTGATGTCGCTCGACATGGGCGCGCTGATCGCGGGCGCGAAGTATCGCGGTGAGTTCGAGGAGCGGCTGAAGGCGGTCCTGAAGGAGATCGAGGCCGCCGCGGGCGAGGTGATCCTGTTCATCGACGAGATGCACACCCTCGTGGGCGCGGGCAAATCCGACGGCGCGATGGATGCGGCCAACCTGATCAAGCCGGCTCTGGCCCGGGGCGAGCTGCATTGCATCGGCGCCACCACGCTCGACGAGTATCGCAAATATGTCGAGAAGGACGCCGCATTGGCGCGGCGGTTCCAGCCTCTGATGGTCGAGGAGCCGACCGAGGAGGACACGATCTCGATCCTGCGCGGCATCCGCGAGAAATACGAGCTGCACCACGGCGTGCGGATCTCGGATTCGGCGCTGGTGGCGGCGGCGCAGCTGTCGCACCGCTACATCACCGACCGCTTCCTGCCCGACAAGGCGATCGACCTCGTCGACGAGGCGGCCTCGCGCCTGCGCATGGAGGTGGACAGCAAGCCCGAGGAGCTCGACGCGCTGGATCGCTCGATCCTGCAGATGCAGATCGAGGCCGAGGCGCTGCGGCGCGAGGATGACGAGGCCTCGAAGGAGCGTCTGGCGAAGATCGAGGAGGAACTCGGTGCGCTCACCGAGAAGGCCGACGCGATGACTGCCAAGTGGCAGGCCGAGCGCGACCGTCTCGAAGGCTCTCGCACGCTCAAGGAGCGGCTCGACCGGGCCCGTGCCGAGCTCGACATCGCCAAGCGCGAGGGCAATCTCGCCAAGGCGGGCGAGCTGTCCTATGGCGTGATCCCGCAGCTCGAACGCGAGCTGAGCCAGGCCGAGGATTCGGACGACCCGCTCATGGTCGAAGAGGCCGTGCGGCCCGAGCAGATCGCCGAGGTGGTGGAGCGCTGGACCGGCATCCCGACCTCGAAGATGCTCGAGGGCGAGCGCGAGAAGTTGTTGCGCATGGAGGAAGAGCTGGGCCGCCGCGTGATCGGCCAGCACACCGCCGTCCGCGCGGTCGCCAATGCCGTGCGCCGCGCCCGCGCCGGGCTCAACGACGAGAATCGTCCCTTGGGCTCGTTTCTCTTTCTCGGGCCGACCGGCGTCGGCAAGACCGAGCTGACCAAGGCCGTGGCCGAATATCTCTTCGACGACGACCAGGCGATGGTGCGCATCGACATGTCGGAGTTCATGGAGAAACACGCGGTCGCCCGGCTGATCGGCGCGCCTCCGGGCTATGTCGGCTATGACGAGGGCGGCGTGCTGACCGAGGCGGTGCGGCGCAGGCCCTATCAGGTGATCCTGTTCGATGAGGTCGAAAAGGCGCATCCGGACGTCTTCAACGTGCTGTTGCAGGTGCTCGATGACGGGGTGCTGACCGACGGGCAGGGCCGCCGCGTCGATTTCAAGCAGACGCTGATCGTGCTGACCTCCAACCTCGGGGCGCAGGCGCTCAGCCAGCTGCCCGACGGGGCGGATGCGGGCCGCGCCAAGCGCGACGTGATGGATGCGGTGAGGGCGCATTTCCGGCCCGAGTTCCTCAACCGGCTCGACGAGACGATCATCTTCGACCGGCTGGGCCGCGAGGACATGTCCGGCATCGTCGAGATCCAGCTGAGCCGCCTCGAAAAGCGGCTGGCGCGGCGCAACATCACGCTCGCGCTCGACGAGGCGGCCAGGAAGTGGCTGGCCGAGGAGGGCTACGACCCGGTCTTCGGCGCGCGACCGCTCAAGCGGGTGATCCAGCGCGCGCTGCAGGACCAGCTCGCGGAGATGATCCTCGCGGGCGACATCCGCGACGGGCAGGAGGTGCAGGTCAGCGCCGGGGCCGAGGGGCTGATCGTCGGCGACAGGGTCTCGAACACCGGCCGGCCCAAGCCCGAGGCCGCCGTGCTGCACTGATCAAGGCGCCTTTTTGGCAGGGCAGGGCCCCGGCGGAGCGATCCGCCGGGGCCCTTTCACGTTACACCGCGTCAACGCATCGTGACGCCTGCAACATGGTGTCTGCGGCCAACGTGTCTAGATTGTTCGAAGATGCAAAGGAGACCCCGATGGCCCATCGCTGGACGAACGATCTGACCCGCGCCGATGCGACCCCGCGCGGCCTGTTCCTGAACCGCCGCCAGATCATGGCCGGGGCGGGGGCGCTGGGCCTTGGCGGTCTGGCAGGCCGGGCCGGGGCGCAGACCGCGTTGGAGCCCAACAGCTTCGAAGAGATCACCACCTACAACAACTACTACGAGTTCGGCACCGGCAAGGCCGACCCGGCCAAGAACGCCGCGGCGCTCGACACCACCGATTGGACCGTCACCGTGGATGGCCTCGTCGACAACCCCGGCACCTTCCCGCTCTCGGAGCTGATCGCGGGCCTTGCGGTCGAGGAGCGCATCTACCGGCTGCGCTGCGTCGAGGCTTGGTCGATGGTGGTGCCCTGGCAGGGGATCGAGCTCAAGGACATCCTCGACCGCGCGGGCGTGCAGCCGAACGCGCGCTACGTCGCCTTCGAGACGGCCGTGCAGCCCGAGAACATGCCCGGCGTGCGCCGCGGCGTGCTCGACTTCCCCTATGTCGAGGGGCTTCGGCTCGACGAGGCGATGCATCCGCTCACCATCATGGCGACCGGCCTCTACGACCAGCCCATGCCCAAGCAGAACGGCGCGCCGATCCGGCTGGTCGTGCCGTGGAAATACGGCTTCAAATCGATCAAGTCGATCACGCGCATCTCGCTTGTCGAGGAACAGCCCGCCACGACGTGGAACGACCTCGCCCCCTCCGAATACGGCTTCTATGCCAATGTGAACCCGACGGTGGATCACCCGCGCTGGAGCCAGGCTTCCGAGCGGCGCATCGGTGGCGGTCTGTTCTCGGCGCGGCAAGACACGCTGATGTACAACGGCTATGACGAGGTCGCCGCGCTCTATGAGGGCATGGATCTCAAGGCGCAGTTCTGATGGCCCGCCCGACCGCCACGGCGCAGCGGATCAACGGCGCGCTGCGCCATGTCCCCGCCTGGACGCTCTATCTGCTCGGCGCGGCATGGATGGCCTTCCTGTTCTGGCAGGCGCTGACGGGCAGGCTCGGGGTCGAACCGATCAATGCGCTTGAGCGCGAATACGGCGACACCGCGCTGAAGCTGCTGGTGGCCGGTCTCGCGGTGACGCCGCTGATGAAATACGCCCGCGTCAACCTGATGAAGTTCCGCCGGGCCATCGGCCTGCTGACCTTCTTCTTCGTGCTGGCGCATTTCTCCGTCTGGGCGCTTCTCGACGTGCAAAGCTTCGGCCGGGTCTGGGCCGACATCCTCAAGCGTCCCTATGTGACCGTTGGCATGATCGCCTTCCTCGGGCTGATCCCCCTGGCGCTGACCTCCAACAACTGGTCGGTGCGCAGGCTCGGGCGCAGCTGGCGTCGCCTGCACCAGCTGGTCTACGGCATCGCGATTCTCGGGGCGGTGCATTACATCTGGCTGGCCAAGGGGTTTCAGATCGAACCGCTGGTCTATCTGGGGCTGATCATGGGGCTTCTGGCGACTCGGATTCGCTGGAAGGCCTTCGGCGCGCGTGTGAGGCTCGGGGCCTGAGGGCACCACCCGGCGGGCGCCATTCCGGATCTTGCAAGGAATGGTGCCATGGGCATCGAAGATACCGCCAATCCCCGGTTATTGCACAACATCCTGCCTATCGCGGAAATTGGTGAGAAAAGTCGAAATTACCGCTTGCGGCCTTCGGAACCTTTCCCTAGATAGCCCCTCACCGGCGGCGCAGAGATGCACTGACGGGGACACATTCCGGAGGGGACGAGGCGCGGCGCCGCAAGTTAGGGCGCTGTTGTTTTGGTTTTCTTCCTGCTCTTTGACATTGATGATATCTGAAGAGATATGCGGGCGGCTTCGGTTCATTTCGATGGATCAACGTCTGTATGTCGCGCCGGTAG
>NZ_JAMYXC010000321.1 GCF_024159025.1 Limimaricola litoreus | reverse complement strand
GGAGATGGCGAGCCGCTGGGCGCATGGCGGTCGCTGCTGCGCCGGGACATCCTGCCCCTCGCCCTCGCCGCCTTTTCCTTCGGGCTGGGTGCTGCGGTGTGGTTCTCCTTCGCGGTGGATGCCGCGGCGCGCGCGGGGGCCGATCTGGGCGGCGGGACGACCGGGCCGCTGATGTTCCTCGCCTATGGGCTGGGCGGCGGTTTGGGGCTGGCCACCGGATGGCTGGTCGAACGCTGCGGGATCGCGTGGCTGATCCGCGTGATCTTCGCCGCCGGCGTGGCCTCGGCCCTGCTCATCGCGCTGATCCCGCAGGCCGCGCTCGCCGCCCTGGGCTCGGCGATGCTGCAAGGGGCCGGGGTCATGACGATCAGCGCGCTGCTGTCGTTCTGGAGCGCGAAGCTCTTTCCCGAACTGCCCTCGCTCAGCTTCACGGCGGTGCTGCTGGCGATGGCGCTCGGTGGCGCGCTCGGGCCGATGCTGGCCGGATCCGTTCTCGACGCCATCGGCAGCCGGGGCGTCTTTCTCGGCACGGCCGCCCTGCTCACTGCCACGGGGCTATGGCTTGGCCCGCGCCATGTGCCCTCCGAGGGGCGCGGCGAAGAGGCGGTAGAAACATGAGGCTCATGTCGGCGCTGCTGGGAAGCCTGGCACCGGGAATGCAGGTTCCGAACCACCCCACCGGGAACCCATGAGGTCCCGCGCCGATCGCAGAGCGGCGGTGCGTCAAGGGGAGGCGCCGAGCGCGAGGGCAAGGGAGATCGCGATATGGCGTTCGAGGGCAACGGCGGTCGCTTCGGCGTCGCGGCGCGCCAGCGGCTCCAGAATGGCTAGATGCTCGCGGATCACGCGGAGGGCATTGTTGCCCGTCACCCGCAACCGCGACTGCACCGCCATGCGGATCTTGATCATGGTCACGCGGTAGATCTCGTCGATCAGGACGTTGTCCATGCTGGACACGAAACGGGAGTGCATGTCCCAGTCGCGGGCCTGCAGTCGGCCGAGCTGCTCGGTGCTGGCAATGCCGCCGGATGCCTCGATCTCCTCCACCAGGCTTCGATGCCAGTCGAGCCAGTCCGACACCTCGGCCGCGTCGATCCGCGTCAACATGTCTGGCAGGGCGGAGAGCTCGATCATTCGGCGCACCTGGTAGGCGTTGCGCACGTAACTGACGTCGAGGCTGGGCACCATCAGCCCCTTCTTGGGGACGGTCACCAGAAGCCCGTCCGCTTCGAGCCGGGGCACGGCCTCCCGTATCGCCCCGAGGGTGGCGCCGGTAATCTCCATCAGGCGGCGTTGCGAAACGATCTCGCCCGGGCGCAGGCGCCCCTCGTCCAGCAGCGCGGTCACCTGCTCGTAGGCGCGGCGCCTCAGCGAGGGCGCGCCATGGCTGTCGCTCGGGGCATCAGGCATCCGGAACTCCGTAAATCGGTGCTTGACATGCTACTGACATGTCAGTGATGTGTCGAGACGTGAGTGGCTGTTTTTTCGGTCGCTTGCCGCAGGGAGACATAGATCGGGAGGAGACCGACGCCATGACCATCACCCGCCGCAGATTGACCACCAGCGCCATCGCCATCGCCGGAGTACTGGCCCTTGCCCCACAGGGCGTACTTGCCCAGGAGAAGGTCGCGCTGCGCCTGTCCACACCCGCATCGGACACCGACCAGCGCAGTATCGCGCTGGCCGAGGTGTTCGGCCCGGCCATATCGGAATTCGCCAGCTATGAGCCGCATTACAATGCTTCCCTGATCGCGCAGGGCTCCGAACTGGAGGCCATCGCCAGCGGCGACCTCGACATGTCGATCACCTCGGCGCAGGAGCTTGCGACCTTCTTTCCCGAGTTCTCGATCTTCACTGCAGGATACGTGCACCAGGACGCCGACCACCAGGTCGCGGTCTTCGACGATCCGCTGATGGATCCCTTCAAGCAGAAGGTCGAGGATGAGCTGGGGGTGAAGCTGCTCGCGGTGATGTATCTGGGCGAGCGCCACGTGAACCTGCGCATGCCGCGCTCCGAGCGGGATGTCCAAACCCCGGATGATCTGGCCGGGGTGAACCTGCGCATGCCGGGCACCGATGCCTGGCAGTTCCTGGGGCGGGCCCTCGGTGCCAACCCGACTCCCATGGCCTTCACCGAGGTCTACACCGCGCTCCAGACCGGCTCTGTCGACGGCCAGGACAATCCGCTCCCCACCGTCGTCGACGCCAAGTTCTACGAGGTCACGGAGCAGATCGCCCTGACGCGCCATCTCGTCGACCTGAACTACCTCGCGATCTCCAAGGAGGTTTGGGACGCCTTCTCGGAGGATCAGCAGGCCACCTTGCAGCAGGCGGCCACCGACGCCGCGCGCGTCGGACGCGAGGCGCAGCTCGCCAAGGAGGCCGAACTCGTCAGTTTCCTGGAAGAGCAGGGGCTCGAAATCTATGAGCCGGACCTCGCGGCGTTCCGCGAGCACGTGCAGGCGCAGTATCTCGAGAGCGATTATGCCGCCGACTGGCCCGAAGGCGTTCTCGAGCAGGTCAACGCACTCGGCGAGTGATCTCATGAGGAGAGCCGGGCGGCAGGGGCTGCCCGGTCGTCACACCGCGCAACCGGAGCTTGGATCATGGCGGATCTTCTCGCAGTCTCGCGGCGCGCCGCCGAGGCGGTGGCTGCAGCCTTCATGGGGCTGATGTTCGCCACCTTCATCCTGCAGGTGGCCATTCGTTACGGCGTGCGCGTCGAAGGTCTCGTCGACGCGGTGCCCCTGCTCGATCCCGCTCTCTACGGCTGGACCTTGGAGTTCTGCCTCGCGCTTTGGGTCTGGCTGATCTTCTGGGGCAACGCCTTCGTGGTGCGCGATCGCGACCATGTCAGCTTTGACATCCTGGCGCTGAAGGTCGGGCCCCGGGTCAGGCGTGTCTTCGTGATCGTGGGCGGGTTGGCCGTGGTCGTCGGTCTCACGCTGTCGATCGGTCCCACCTGGGACCGCTTCGCGATCTTGCGCCTCAAGCAGACGGCGACCCTGGCCGACCTGTTCGGCGACTGGATCCGCATGCGCGACATCTACATCATCTACATGCTGTTCCTCGTCGCCGTGACGGGCCGCTATCTTTGGGTGGTGTGGCAGGCCTTCCGCCACGGTGTGCCCGAGCCCGACCTCGGGATCGACGGCGATCGGGGGGAGCGCCGGTGAGCCTGGCGTTTCTTGCCTGCCTGGCGGTGCTGTTCGGCCTCGCCGCAATCGGCCTGCCCATCGCCTATGCGATCCTGATCGGTGCCTTCGCCTATCTCCTCGCAGCCGGTCAGAGCATCGGGATCGCCGGAAAGGTGCTGATGGACGGGCTCTACCAGAGCTTCATCCTCCTGGCCGTGCCGCTGTTCATCGTGGCGGCCAACATCATGAACGCGGGCACGATCTCGGATCGCCTGCTGCAATTCTGCGTGGCTCTGGTCGGACGCTTCCGGGGCGGTCTCGGGCATGTCAATGTCGTGGCGTCGCTGGTGTTTTCGGGCATGTCGGGTTCGGCGGTGGCCGATGCCGCGGGGATCGGCCGGGTGATTATCGACATGATGACCCGGTCCGGACACTACTCGCGCGGCTACGCCGCCGCGATGACCGCCGCCTCGGCCACCATCGGCCCGATCATTCCGCCCTCGATCCCGATGGTACTCTATGCCCTGGTCTCAGGCAGCTCGATCGGCTTTCTGTTTCTCGCGGGGATCCTGCCGGGGCTTCTGATGGGGCTCGTCCTGATGGCAATGAACCTGTGGATCTCGCGTCGCCGGAATTTCGCGCTCGAGGAGCCGACGCCGTTGCGCGATCTGCCGCGCACCACCTTCCGCGCCTTTCCGGCGCTGATGATGCCGGCCATCCTGCTTTACGGAATTTACGGCGGGGTCACCACGCCGACCGAAGCCGCTGCCGTGGCCGCCTTCTACGCGCTGATCCTGGCGGCCGCGTTCTACCGGTCGCTGACGATCGCCGCCTTCTACGAGATCCTCGTCTCCTCGGCCCGCTCCTCGGCGGCCATCGGTCTGGTGATCGGCGGCGCACTCATCCTCAATTACATCGTCGCCTCCGAGAACATCCCCGGCCGTGTGGCGCAGGCCCTCGTCGGGCTCGACGTTTCTCCGCTGGCCTTCCTGCTCGGCGTCAACCTTCTGATCCTGCTTCTGGGCTGCGTGCTCGACGCCTCGACGATCATTCTCGTGATCATCCCGCTGTTCCTGCCCAGCTGTCGTGAGCTGGGCATCGACCTCGTGCACTTCGGCGTGGTGGCGATCGTCAACTGCATGATCGGGCTCATCACGCCCCCCTATGGCATTCTGCTTTTCGTCATCAACGCCGTGACCCGCATTCCGCTGGCCGAGATCATCCGCGAGATCTGGCTGTTCCTCGCGGTGCTGATCTTCGCCTTGCTGCTGCTCATCCTGTTTCCCGGCATCACTCTCTGGCTGCCCCGCCTGATGGGATATGCCGGTTGACCTCACCAGATCGAAAGTCCCCCTCCATGACCGCTCCCGTCTTTGGCATCTTTCCCGTCGTGATCACCCCCTTCACAAAGGCCGACACCATCGACTGGGACGGTTATGCACGGCTGATCGAATGGTATCTCGCTCACGGGGCGCAGGGGCTCTTCGCGGTCTGCCAATCCTCCGAAATGCAATACCTCAGCCTCGCCGAGCGTCGCGATCTTGCCCGGTTCACCGTCGATCGCGTGGCGGGCAGGGTGCCGGTCGTCGCATCGGGCCATGTCTCCGACGCGCCGGAGGATCAGATCGAGGAACTCTCCGCCATCGCGGCCACCGGGGTCGATGCGGTGGTCTTCGTGACCAACCGCCTGGCCGCGCCGGACGATGCGCCCGGCACGCTGGTTTCACGTCTCGAAACGCTGATCGCTGCGCTGCCCGAGACGACACGCTTCGGCCTCTACGAATGCCCGGCGCCCTACCGTCGTCTGCTCACCGACGATGAGTTGACATGGTGCGCGCAGCACGGGCGTTTCGACTTCCTCAAGGACGTCTCATGCGATCTGGAAACGGTCAAACGCCGGCTCGCGCTCGTCCGGGGCACGCCGCTGGCCATCAACAACGCCAACGCGGCACTGGCCTGGCCAATCATGCAGGCGGGCGGGCAGGGGTTCTCGGGGATCATGAACAACTTCCACCCCGATCTCTATCGCTGGCTCCATGATCAGGGCGCCGCGCATCCCGACCTGGCGAAAGAACTCGACACCTTCCTGGTGCTTTCGGCGATGTGCGAACCGTTCGGTTATCCCAAGCTCGCGAAGGCGTTCCACAACCGCATCGGCACCTTCGAGAGCGCGCACAGCCGGGTGGTGCCCTATGAGCTCGGCGAACGGCATTGGGCGATCGGGGCCGTGCTCGACCAGATCATGGAAGGGGCTGACCGGTTCCGGACGCGGATCGCTGCACTGCCCTCTCCGGCGGGCCGGGGGTGAACGCAGCCGATTTCGCCGGCCCCTTGAGCGTGATCCTGATGAAACCCGCCGGTGAGGCCGGAGTGAGGCTGCGCCGATCGATGCAAGGATGCTTTGCACCGGTCCAGACCCACACACAGACGCCGACCCGCCGCCAGCATCGCAGGTCAGGTGATTGACGCGATGTCAAAGACATGGACCTTTGGGCATTCGAGATTACAGGAGGGTGTCGCGACACCCCACCCAACCGCAGGGGCGGGAGCGTCCGCCGGAAAAAGGATCCAAGGGAGGATACCATGAAATCGATTTTCGTCGGTGCGCTCGCGGCGCTCGCCGCCGCCGCCACGCCCGTGATGGCCGAATACCCCGAGAAGGAAATTAGGGGCATCATCCAGTGGGGCGCAGGCGGCTCCACCGATACGGTGATGCGCGCGGTCACGCCGCATGCCGAGGATGCCCTCGGCGGCAAGGTGGTCATGCAGAACATGACCGGTGGTGTCGGCGCGATCGCGGTGAAGTTCGCCTCGGCGCAGGATGCCGACGGATATACCCTGTTGATGGGTGCCGAAAACCCGCTGCTCTACAAGGTGATGGGTCTTGGCGAGACGGATTATTCGAGCTTCACGCCGATCAACCTGCTGGCCCGCGGCGTGCCGATCCTCGTGGCCGACACCGACGCGCCCTTCGACACGCTCGAAGAGATGGTCACCCATGTTCAGGAGAACCCCGGGTCGGTGAAGTTCGGCTCGACCGGGCCGGGCGGGCTGGCCTCGGTGGTCGTGGCGATGCTGCAAAGCGAGATGGAGCTGCCGGTCACCTCGGTGCCCTATGACGGGGACGGCCCGGCGCTGACCGCGTTGCAGGGCGGCGCGATCGACGTGATGCCTGCCGTGCTGGGTGCCGCGATCGAAGGGATCCGCGCCGGGCGGATGAAGCCGATCGCGCTGATCGACGTCTCCCCCAACGAGGCGCTGCCCGATCTGGCCCCGATCACCAAGACCTATCCCGCGTTCGAGACCTATCTCCCCTGGGGCCCGTTCTTCGGCGTCTTCGTCAAGGAAGGCACGCCCGACGAGGTGGTCACCAAGCTCACCGAGGCCTACTCGGCCGGTGTCGAGAACGAGGCGTTCCAACAGCTGATGGAGGATCGCGGCTTCGAGGTGATGAACATCTCGGGCGCGCAGGCGCAGGACTTTCTCGACAAGTGGCAGTCGGTGACGAGCTGGCTCGTGCATGACGCGGGCATCGCCAAGACCTCTCCCGAAGAGTTCGGCATTCCGCGCCCCGAGTAGGCGCGCACGCCGGGCCGCCGCCGCGCGCCGCGCGACGGCCCGGCGATCTTTCGACCATGGCGCTGTCAGCGAGGACACACCCATGCCTGAGCCGACCAAGAAGAAGCCGGGAGAAACCGCCTTCGCGCTGTTTCTCGTGGGGCTGAGCGGTTTCCTGCTCTGGCAGGCCTGGGGGATCGCGGGGTTCGAGGCGCTGTCCTCGCCCGGTGCCTTCCCGATGGCGGTGACCTTCACCATGCTGCTGTCCTCGGGGCCGATCCTGTTCAGGACGCTGCGCGTTGCGGATCGCGCGCCGCTGCGCTTCTTCACCGACATCGCGCCCCCCGTCATCCTGATCATGTTCGCGATGATGCTGGGCTATGCGTTCTTGCTGAAGCCGCTCGGGTTCCTGCCGACCTCTCTGGCGTTCCTGACGCTCTCGATCCTCGGCCTGCGCAGGCGCGGCCTCGCTTGGAGCTTCGGCGTCTCGCTGGTCTCGCTGGCGCTGGTCTACCTGGTCTTCCGCATCGTCTTCACCGTGCTGATGCCCCAGGGCATCGTGCCCGAAGGCGAGATCCTGGCATGGCTGGGCGGTCTGTTCTCGAGCGGGGGCGCGCCATGATCGAAGCGCTGCAATATCTGACCATCGCCTGGTTCGATCCCAAGCTTCTGGGCCTCGTGGCCTTGGGCACCTTCGCGGGCATCTACGTGGGCGCGATCCCGGGTCTCTCGGTCACCATGGCGGTGTCGATCCTGATTTCCTTCACCTTCGCTTGGGAGGTCTACCCGGCGCTGTGCCTGATGGTCGGCATCTACATGGGCGGGGTCTACGGCGGCTCGCGCACCGCCATCCTGCTCAACATCCCCGGCGCGCCTTCGGCCATCGCGACGGCGCTCGACGGCTACCCTCTGGCGCAGAAGGGGCAGGCGGGCGAGGCGATCGGCCTGTCGACCGTCATGTCCTTCGTCGGTGGCTTCATCGGGATCGGCGTGCTCGCTTTCGCGGCGCCCTTCGTCTCCGAGTTCGCGCTGACCTTCCAGCCGCGCGATTACATGCTGCTGGCCATCCTCGGCATCCTGCTGGTCGGCTCGCTTTCGGGCGAGAGCCTGCTCAAGGGGATCTTTGCCGGCAGCCTCGGCCTGCTGATCGGGGCGGTCGGGCTGGATCCGCTCACCGCGCAGGAGCGGTTCACCTTCGGCGTGGTCGAACTTTGGGGCGGCATCTCCTTCATCGCGGTGATGATCGGCCTGTTCGGCGTCTCCGAGGCGCTGACGCAGCTGCACCACGTCGACAAGGCCGCGATCAAGCAGACCGTCGGCCGCATCGTGCCGAGCTGGGGCGCGATCCGGAAGGTCCTGCCACTTTCGGTCCAGACCTCCTCGATCGGCGTCATCATCGGGGCGCTGCCCGGAACGGGTGGAGATATCGCGGCGCTCATGGCCTATGACCATGCCAAGCGGGTTACCAAGGCCCCGGAGGTGCCGTTCGGCGAGGGGGCGCAGGAGGGGCTGGTCGCGCCCGAGACCGCCAACAACGCCGCCGTCGGCGGCGCCTTCATCCCGATGCTGACGCTGGGCATTCCCGGCGACGCGGTGACCGCGATCATCATCGGCGCGCTGTTCATCCACGGGCTGAACCCCGGCCCGATGCTGATGATCGAGCAGCCGCAGATGTTCTGGTTCATCACCGGGGCATTGATGCTGGCCAATGTCTTCATGCTGATCTTCGGCCTGACCGGAATCCGGCTCTTGACCAGGATCGTCGAGATGCCGCGCACGGTGCTGATCCCGCTGATCCTGCTGCTGTCGATCGTCGGCGCCTATGCCGTGAACAACGCGATCACCGATGTCTACTGGATGCTGCTGTTCGGTGCCTTCGGCTACCTGCTCAAGACCTATGGCTACCAGCTCGGCCCCGTCATCCTCGGCGTGATCCTGAGCCGCCTGATCGACGAGAACTGGCGCCGTGCGATCATCTCCGACCAAGAGAGCCTCGGCCTGCTGCTGCGCGGCATCGTCACCAGCCCGCTGTCGCTGGTGCTGCTGCTCGCGGTGCTGTTCGTCTTCTTCAGCCAGACCCCGGTCTGGACCGGCTGGCGCGCCCGCCGGGCGGCGCTGCGCGCCAGCGGCGACGGGATCTGATCCATGCAGGGCCACACTGCCATGCCCCCTCATGCCCCGACGCTTCGCCTCGGCCTGATCGGCGACAACATCCGCGCCTCGCGCTCGCCGCTGCTGCACCGCATCGCCGGTGAGATGCTCGGCCGGCCCACGACCTACGACAGCCTGATCCCCGCCGATCTGAAGCGCGATTTCCACGCCGTCTTCGCCGATTGCGGCCGGGTATACCGGGGCATCAACGTGACCTATCCCTACAAGGAGATCGCGGCCAAGAAGGTGATGGTCGAGGACCCGCTGGTGCGCGGTATCGGCGCGGTCAACAAGGTGCTGTTCGAGCCCGACGGCCCGAAGGGCCACAACACCGATCATACCGGCTTCATGGCGGCCTATGCCCGCGTCCGGGGCGATACGCCGCCGGGCACGGTGCTGATGATCGGCACCGGCGGGGTCGGACGAGCCGTGGCCTTCGGTCTGGCCGGCCTCGGCGCGGCGGTGGTGCGGCTGATGGATCGTGACCGCGCCAAGGCCGAGGTGCTGGCAAGCGAACTGCGCGCCGCGGCGCCGGGCATCGCGATCGAGGTTCACGAGAACGCGGAAGGGGCGTGCCACGGGGCCGATGGGCTGATCAACTGCACGCCACTGGGCATGGAGGGGCACCCCGGCACGCCGCTGCCGCGAAAGGCCATGGCTGGTGCATCCTGGGCCTTCGACGCGGTCTATACGCCGGAGCACACGCGTTTCCTTCTCGATGCGGCAACCGGGGGCCTGCAGATCATCTCGGGATGGGAGCTCTATTTCTACCAGGGCCTCCACGCCTCGAAGCTCTTTACCGGCCACAGTCTCGACGCGGAGGCCTTGCGCGCCCGTCTCAGGGAGGATTGATCATGCGCCCTCGTGCCGATGCAGGAGCTCGGCGTTGTCCTGATGCCTGTCTGTTCGTCGGTTGCCCCGTACGCGGTCGGGGGCACCGCCAGGGCCGCCGAAGATCTTCGTGAATTCGAGCAAGCGCGCCGGGGCCGGGCGGGCTGTTCATCGTGATCGTCGAGCGCCACGGCGACGATTGTGGCTATGACGCGCCGTTCCGCCTTGCCGGTCCGGTGCGGCCCGTGACTTTACGGCGCATCGACGCGGTCGGCATCACCCCATGCCCGACGGTTCACACCAGGTTCTGCTGCCGTGCCGCCTCCACCAGAGCCTGACGCATCAGCCGCTGCGCCGGCATCGGCTCTTCCTCGGCCCGCATCATGATGCCGACCGGGCCGGCGGTGGCCTGCATGTCGATCGGCAGCGCCTTGAGCCGGCCGGCGGCAATGTCGCGCTCGACCACGCCGTGGCTGATGACCCAGACCGCGCGCCTGTCGTCGAGCGCCATGCTGCGGCCGAAGGCGCCCGAGACGCTCTCGATCCGGTTCGGCGGAATCCCCGCACCGGCCGCGATCATCGCCCGGTCGACCAGCGGGCGGATCGCCGATCTCTCGGACGGGTAGACCACCTGCCAGTCGCGCAGCGCCGAAAGATCCTCGGCCCGCTCCAGCGGATGGCCCGGCACCACCACCGCCACCACATGTTCGGAATAGAGCCGGGTGAAGCTCAGCCCGGTCATGGTCTCGGCCTCACCGAGCCGCCCGGCCACCATGTCGAGCTCGCCCGAGCGCAGCCGGTCGGTGAGAAAGCCGTGCGGGCCGTCCTCGACATGCAGGAGAGCGCCGGGTGCGTAGTCCTGCAACAATCGCGCCGCCTGCGGCAAAAGCTTGGCCGCGACCGAGGGCAGGGCGCCGACGGCGATCCGTGCCGCGCTGCCCGAGGCGATCTCGCCGAGGCTCGTCACCCCCTGCCGCAGGGCCGCGAGGCCGATCTCGGCGAACTGCAGGAACACCGACCCCTCGCGCGTCAGCGTCACGCCGCCGCGGTCGCGCGTCATGAGATCGGCGCCGAGGATGACCTCCAGTTCCTTGAGCGTCTTGGAGATCGCCGGCTGGGTGAGGTTCAGCCGCTCGGCGGCGAGCTTGAAGCTGCGCTGGCGGGTGATCTCGACAAAGATCTCGATATGGCGAAGCTTGATGCGGCGATCCATTTCATTTCCGATCCGGCAAGTAACCTGCTCACAACTTCATTTTACTTGCACATATCGTCTGAATACCCTGCCGGCAATCATCGGGAGGAGAGATATGCGAACCCAGGTCGTGATCATCGGCGGCGGACCTTCGGGGCTCTTGCTGTCGCAGCTCCTGCATGTGCGCGGCATTGACAGCATCGTGCTCGAACGCAAGACCCGCGATTACGTGCTGGGCCGCATCCGCGCGGGTGTGCTGGAGCGCGGGCTTCTCGACCTGATGCGCGAGGCGGGCATCGCCGACCGGATGGAGCGCGAGGGCCATCCGCATGACGGCACCTCGATCGCGCATCCGGGCGGCATGTTCCACATCGACTTCAAGGCGCTGACGGGCCATTCGGTCATGGTCTATGGCCAGACCGAGGTGACGCGTGATCTCTACGACGCGCGCGAGAAGGCGGATGGCAGGATCGAGTTCGAGGTCGAGCAGGTCGAGATCCACGACGCCGACAGCGCGAAGCCGCATGTCACCTTTCGCCGGGACGGCACCGAGCACCGGATCGATTGTGATTTCGTGGCGGGCTGCGATGGCTATCACGGTGTGAGCCGCCAGGCGATCCCGCTTGCGGTCCGGTGCGAATACGAGAAGACCTACCCTTTCGGCTGGCTGGGCATCCTCAGCGAGACGCCGCCCGTCAATGACGAGCTGATCTATGCCAATTCCGAGCGCGGCTTCGCCCTGTGCTCGATGCGCAACGAGAACCTCAGCCGCTACTACATCCAGTGCGCGCTCAGCGACAAGCCCGAGGACTGGACCGATGCCGCCTTCTGGCAGGAGCTGAAGCGGCGGCTGCCCGGGGAGGTGGCGGAGAACCTCGTCACCGGGCCCTCGATCGAGAAGTCGATCGCGCCGCTGCGCAGCTTCGTATGCGAACCGATGCGCTGGGGGCGCCTGTTCCTGTGTGGCGACGCGGCCCATATCGTGCCGCCGACCGGGGCCAAAGGGCTCAACACCGCCGCCTCGGACGTGCATTACCTCTACAACGCGCTGCGCCAGTTCTACGAGGAGCGCGACCCCGAGGGCATCGACCGCTATTCCGAACGGGCGCTGGCGCGGGTCTGGAAGGCGGAGCGCTTTTCATGGTGGTTCTCCTCGCTGCTGCACCGCTACCCTGAGCAGAGCGCCTTCGACCTGCGGATGCAGCGCGCCGAGCTGGAGTTCCTCAAAAGCAACCGGGCCGCGCAGACCGCGATGGCCGAGAACTATGTCGGCCTGCCATATTGAGCGCCGGGGAAGGAGCCACGCGATGAGCGAGAGGATGAAACAGGGCATGGCGACGCGGCGGCGGGTGTTGGGGAATGCCCATGTCGACCGGGCCGAGGCGGCCAAGGACGGCTTTGACGCGCCATTTCAGGAGATGATCACCGAGGCCGCATGGGGCCATGTCTGGAGCCGCGGCACGATCACCGACCGCGAGCGCTCGATGCTGACCATCGCGCTGCTGGCGGGTCTGGGCAACGATGCGGAGCTGGCGCTGCATGTCCGCGCCACGGCCAACACCGGCGCGAGCCGCGAGGACGTGCTCGAGGCGCTGATGCATGTGGCGATCTATGCGGGCGTGCCGCGCGCCAACCATGCCATCGGCATCGCCAAGAGGACCTTCGAGGAGATGGGGGCGGCATGAGCACCTTTGGCCGAAAGCCGCCCGTGACCCAGACCCCCGGCGGGCAAGACCGGGCTGGCGGGGGGCTCTATGCGCGCGACCGCGCCTGGCACCCCGCGCCGCTGACCCCGCCCTACAAGACCTCCGTGGCGCGCTCGCCCATGCGCGCGCCGATCTCCTTTCCCACCACGCTGAGCGAGGAGACGGGCCCGGTCTTCACCCATGACATGCTGGGGCAGCTGGACGCCGACCTGATCCACAACTACGCCAAGTCCCCCGACGGTGCGATCGGGCCGCGCATCGTGGTGCAGGGCAGGGTGCTCGACCAGGACGGGCGCGGCGTGCCGCATGCGCTGGTCGAGGTCTGGCAGGCCAATGCGGGCGGGCGCTACCGCCACAAGAAGGAGGGCTATCTCGCGCCCCTTGACCCCGATTTCGGCGGCTGCGGGCGCTGCCTCACGGACGAGTTCGGAAATTACGAGTTCCGCACCATCCAGCCCGGGCCCTATCCATGGCCCAACGGGCCGAACGACTGGCGGCCCGCGCATATCCATTTCTCGGTTTTCGGGCAAAGCTGGGGCCAGCGGCTGATCACCCAGATGTATTTCGACGGCGACCCGATGATCTGGCACTGCCCGATCGTGGGCACCATCCCCTCGCGCGAAGGGATCGAAAGCTTGGTGGCCAGGCTCGACATGGAGGCCACGATCCCGATGGATGCGCGGGTCTACCGCTTCGACATCGTGCTGCGCGGCCGCCGCCAGACCCTGTTCGAGAACCGCATGGAGGGGCTGTGATGCAACGCATCGAAAGATTGAAGGAAAGCCCGAGCCAGACGGCGGGGCCCTATGTGCATATCGGCGCTCTGCCGAATTTCGCAGAAATAGAAGGGGTTTACGACGAAGACCTCGGGCATCGCATGATCACCGGCGAGGCGAAGGGCGAGCGGATCACCATCCGCGGCACCGTGTTCGACGGGACCGGCGCGGCGCTTCGCGACGCGATGGTCGAGATATGGCAGGCCGACGCGCAGGGCCGCTATCCCGGACAGGACGGCGCCGACCCGGCCTTTGCCGGCTGGGGCCGTCAGGCGGGGGACATGGAGACGGGCGAGTTCGCCTTCGAGACGGTGAAGCCCGGGCCGGTGGCGTTTCGCGACGGGCGGCTCATGGCGCCGCATGTCTCGGTCTGGATCGTCGCGCGCGGCATCAATCTGGGGCTGCAGACGCGGCTCTATTTCGCCGACGAGGCCGAGACCAACGCCACCGACCCGATCCTCGCGCGGATCGAGCACCGCGACCGGATCGGCACGCTGATGGCCCGGCCCGAGGGCGACGGGGTGTACCGCTTCGACATCCGCCTGCAAGGTGAAGACGAGACGATCTTCTTCGACATCTGAGGAACACCCCATGACCGGCCCCTGCATCATCTGCGTCGCGGTCACCGGCTCCCTGCCGACCAAGGCCAACAACCCCGCGGTGCCGATCGGCATCGACGAGCAGGTCGAGAGCACGCAGGAGGCCTTCGAGGCGGGAGCGACCATCGCGCATTGCCACGTGCGCGACGACGAGGGCCGCCCCACCTCGGACCCCGATCGCTTCGCCCGGCTCAAGGAGGGGATCGAAAGGCACTGCCCCGGCATGATCGTGCAGCTTTCGACCGGCGGCCGCTCGGGCGCGGGGCGCGAACGCGGCGGGATGCTGCCGCTTGCGCCCGACATGGCCTCGCTCTCGGTCGGCTCGAACAACTTTCCGACGCGGGTCTACGAGAACCCGCCCGATCTGGTGGACTGGCTGGCCGCGGAGATGCTGAACTACGGCGTGAAGCCCGAGATCGAGGCTTTCGATCTGAGCCATATCGTCCAGGCGGCGCGGATGGCACAGGAGGGGCGGATCGCGGGGCCGCTCTACGTTCAGTTCGTGATGGGGGTAAGGAACGCCATGCCGGTCGATGAACCGATCTTCGATTTCTACATCGAAACGCTGAAACGCCTCGCCCCGGACGCGCAATGGTGCGCCGCGGGCATCGGCGCGGCGCAACTCACCATCAATGAATGGGCTATCGCCAAGGGCGGGCATACCCGCACCGGGCTAGAGGATAATGTCCGGCTCGACCGCGACACGCTCGCGCCCTCGAACGCCGCGCTGGTCAGGCGCGCCGCCGATCTGAGCGAAAAGCACGAGAGGCCGGTAGCGACATGGCAGCAGGCGCGCGAGATCCTCGGCCTGCGCATGCCGGAGGGGCTGGCATGAGCGGGCTGCGCTTCGCCGCGCCCAATGGCGCCACGCTGCATCACGCGATCCGCCAGGGGCGGGGACGTCCGGTGGTCTTTGCCAATTCGCTCGGCACCGACATGCGGATCTGGCAGGCGGTCGTGGGGGGGCTCGATCCCGAAACACCACTCCTGATGTGGGACAAGCGCGGTCACGGCCTGTCGGAGGAGGGGCCGGTCGGGATGAAGGGACATGCGGCCGATCTTGCCGGGCTGATGGATCTGCACGGGCTGTCGGACGCGCTGATCTGCGGCGTTTCCGTTGGCGGCATGATCGCGCAGCAGCTCGCGATGGACCGGCCCGATCTCGTCGCGGGGCTGCTTTTGTCGAACACCGGCCACAGGATCGGCACCGACGCGACCTGGAACAGCCGGATCGAGACGGTCGAGCGCGAGGGCATCGCCGCGATCGCGGGACCGATCCTCGAACGCTGGCTCTCGCCCGGCTACCGCAGAGCCAACCCCGCCGCGATGGTGGGCTGGCACGCGATGCTGACGCGCACCCCCGCCGCGGGCTACGCCGCCGTGTGTCGCGCGATCCGCGACGCCGACCTGACCGATGCCGCGCGCGGCATCG
>NZ_JAMYXC010000025.1 GCF_024159025.1 Limimaricola litoreus | reverse complement strand
GCCACACGCTGGCCTGCCACCGCGCCGCCTTTGCCGAGCGCGGGCTCAAAGCCGCCTGGGGCCGGGTCGTCGGACTGGTCGTGCAGCCGGGGCTGGAGTTCGCGCCGACCCACATCGACCGCTTCGACATGACAGCGCCCGACGCGCTCTCGGCCGCGCTCTCGGACGCGCCGGGCATCGCATTCGAAGCGCATTCGACCGATTACCAGTTCGACCCGGTCTTCCCCGAGCTGGCCCGGCGGCATTTCGCGGTGCTCAAGGTCGGCCCGGCCTTGACCTTCGCCTATCGCCAGGCGCTCTACGCGCTGGACGAGATGTCGGAATGGCTCGATCCGTCGCGCAGCGGTCATGATCTGGCGGACACGATGGAACGTCTGATGCTGGAGAAACCGGCCTATTGGGAAAACCACTATGAGGGCACCGCCGAAGCCCTGCGCCATCAAAGGCATTTCGGCTATGCCGATCGGATCCGCTACTATTGGCCGGACGAGACGGCGCAGCGCGCCCTGACCGATCTCTTCGCCTCGCTCGACCGTCCGGTGCCCGCGCCGATGCTCCGGCAGTTCTTCGCGCCTTCGGTGATCCGGCGTGCCGAAACGCTGCAACCCGAGGCTGCAAGCTGGGCGCGCGCGCTGGTATGGGCCGAGATACAGGAGGCGCTGACCCCCTATCTTTTCGAGGTCGCCTGATGCGCTGGCTGCGGCCCCGCGCGGTCTTCGACGGCGAGATGCTGATGCGCCGCATGGCCGTCGCGATCGAGGACGACACGGTCACGAAGCTCGTGCCGCTGGCAGCCCTGCCCGAGGGCATCCGGCCAGAGCCGACGGATGCGGTGCTCGCGCCCGGCCTGTTCGACGTGCAGGTCAATGGCGGCGGCGGTGTCATGCTCAATAACCGGCCCACGCCCGAAGGCGTGCGCCGGATCGCCGAGGCGCATCGCGCCGTCGGCACCGGCTTTCTCTTGCCCACGGTCATTACCGATCACCCCGAGATCACCGAACGCGCCGCCGACGCCGTGCTGCAGGAGCATGGCCGGGGCGGCGTGCTGGGGATCCATATCGAAGGTCCGCACATCAGCCACGCCCACAAGGGCACCCACGACCCGTCGCGCATTCGCCCCTTCGACAGCCGCACCCGCGACCTGCTGGTGCGGCTCAGGCAAAAGGGACTGCCGGTGCTGCTGACGGTGGCGCCGGAAACGCTGGCGCCCGGCACCATTGCCGAACTGACCGCCATGGGGGTCGTCGTATCGGCCGGACACAGCGCCGCCACCGCGGACCGGGCCGAAGCCGCCCTCGCCGAGGGTCTGGTCGGCTTCACCCATCTGTTCAACGGCATGCCGCAGATGACCTCGCGGGCGCCGGGCATCGTTGCCGCCGCGATCAACTCCGCGGCCTTTTGCGGGATCATTGCCGATGGCCATCACGTCGATGACCGCATGGTCCGGCTGGCATGGGCCGCGCGTCCGCACACCGGGCGCATGGTGCTGGTTTCGGATGCCATGTCGACCATTGGCGGGCCGGACCATTTCGAACTTTACGGCGAAGTCATCCGCGTCTCGAAGGGGCGGCTCGTCAATGCCAGCGGTTCGCTGGCCGGCGCGCATATAGATCTGAAGAACTCCGTTGCGCGGCTGATCGGCCCGGTCGGACTCGATCCGGCCCAGGCTCTGGCCGCCGCAACCAGCGCGCCGCGTGATTTCCTGCGCCTGCCACGTCAGTGTTTGATTGGTGCGCGTCTGAACGAGTTGTTCTTCGCGCCCCTGGCGGGGATCTGCAATCCAGACTGACGCACCCATCCGCCGATAGCTCTACCCTACAATGAACAATCCGAATGAGGTCTTCCACCATCGCCCGACTTGCATTGTCAGGTTGATGGTGCTGCGGAGGCCCGATAGCCGGCTGACATGCTGAACCTCGACGATCTCCCGCGTCTCGGGAACCATCGATTTTCGCAGACCGTGATCGGCTACGTCGTCCACGATCGGACAGCTGCCATCTTGCGTCCATGCCGTCACCGCCTCTCGGCCCGCACCTACCGCAACGCAAGACAGGATGCGTTCGACATCTGGGCCGCATACACGACCGAACTGTCCGCGTGAGCGGTCGCGGGCGGCAGATTCTCCGTCCACTCGAAACAACCCGACAGGGCCGGCCGGGTCAGACCGGGTACCCCTCCTCCAGCACCAGCGTCCATATCTCGTGGTTGAGCAGCTTCAGCGCCTCGATCGTCTGCCTGATCCGGGTCAGCGCCTCTGCATCGACATCGTCGCTGCGCCCCATCTTCAGCTCGTTTTTACGATCGGCGATGCGCATGGTGATGGTCCGGGTCGCGCCGGTCTCCGCGTCGAAGGAATAGATCGAGTGGCTGTAATGGTTGCGCAGCGACTGATGCTTGCGGATGCGCCCGGTGAGCCCGGTGATCCGATCGCGCAGCTCGCCGGAAGCGGCACCGGATTTGGCGAGACGATCGACCAGATCGACCCGCGCCCGGGTGGTGTTGAGCGTGAGATAGATGATCACCGCCGTCTGCTTGCTGGTGCCCGCGAGCCCGGCGATCAAATGGATCAGCAGGCTCTCGGTATTGGTCCAGCTGTAGTTCATGCGCCCGACCAGCAGCAGGAGCTGGTCGAACGCGCTCAGCGCGCCCGAGTCGCCGCCCGGCGGCTCGGACGCGGGGCCGGTCATGGCGTGTCCGAGGGCGTCACGCTTCCCTCCCCATTGGCAAGAAACCAGATGGCAGCGCTGGTGCGGTTCGACACGCCCAGCTTGCTGATCAGATGATGGATATGCAGCTTGACCGTATGCTCGGACAGGCCGAGCTCGGCGGCGACGATCTTGTTCTGCTTGCCTTCGGCGATCAGCGCCAGCACCTCCCATTCGCGGCGGGTCAGGTCGTGCGTGACCGGATCGGCGGGTCCGGCCCTGGGCCGTTCCCCGGGTTGCTTCGCCATGAGCCCGCGCAGGATGGCCTCGGGCACGAGGATCTCGCCGCACAGCAAAAGCCGCATCACCGCCAGAAGCACGTCGATGCGCATGTTGAGCGGCAGCAGACCGATCCGCGGAGGGTCGTACTCATCCAGTCTCTGCCGCAGCAGCTCCTGATCCGGTGGATGACCGCCATAGGCCAGAACCAGCATCTCCGTCCCGGCGGCGCGCGCGGCGGCATGCATGTCGTACTGGGTCGCGATCTGCGCCTGGTCGACCAGAAGGAACGGCACATGGCAATGCGTTTCGCAGATGCGCGATATTTCGGAAAGATCCGAACCCCGCGCGAATGTCACGCTTTCGAATTCCGCGCAGAGCGTCTTTATCAGCCCGTCGGAGAAACAGAATTCGCTCCCAAGCATCGGTACCATACATTTCGCGTTTTCGGATCGATGCGGGGCTTCATGATTGCGGGGAATATCCTCAAGATTCGACATCGGGAACTCACAAACTGAAAATATGACCTGAAACGGGATGTCATAGGTTCTCAACAGTACGGCTATTCCCCGTCCCCTCCCATAAGCCGATAGGTTAGGTCAGGAATCCTGTAGGATGCCGTGGCATGCGGCCCCGCCTGGCCCCGAGCCCCAAGCGGTGGATGAAAGTAGTTTATAGAGTGTTACTTAGCATAAACGCGCATTAACCCACGCCCCGCTTCCGCATGGACGACACCGGCCAAGCCGATCACGTTGACTTGAAAAAAGTTAACAAAACGCCGCGTTATGCCCGCGCCACCCCATCCGATCGAGGCCGGCTTCCTGCCGAATACATCGAATATCCGGGCTGAACCGTAAACGTCTTTCCCGCAAGGTCGGATTATCGGCACCGGCTTGATCTTACGGACACCTCGCTCAGAGGCGGCTTTCGGTACGGTCGGTGGCGAAGATGATGGCCCGCCAAGGGCGGAACTTTTTCTGGTTTGCCATGAGGCATTTTTAATTCGTGACGTCTGCCGTCCCTCGCGGGGCGCTCATCATTTGCATTTCATTGCAACCTGCCATTACGGATCACCGCTTTCAAGATGAGTGGCGGTGCAGCGATGGCTGCTATGTCTGGAGACAGAACCATGGTCACACGCAACAACAACACAATCATCGGTTGGGGCGACGGAACCGCGCCCGAGGCCGACATCATCGAGACCGAGGAGAACGGCGCGATCGCCGAGACCGAAGGATTGGGAGACGACAGTAACGACGACAACGGTGACGGCGACCACAACGGCGAGGACGGCCAGAACCACAACGGCAACATGAACGAGAACTCCAACGAGAACGATAACACCAACACCAACGAGAACGAGAGCGACGCCTCGGCCAGCAGCGATGCCGACGCGGATGCCGACGCGGACGCCGACGCGGATGCCAGCTCCGACTCCGACAACGACAACGACAACGACAATACCAACAGCAATGACACCGACGTCGATGTGGACGTTGATGTCGATGTCGATGTCGGCCTGGAGCTCGATGGCGCCAGCGAAGAAGACAATGACGTGGTCGATCTCGACCTCGAAGGCTCCGAGGTGGGCGACGTCATCGCCGCCAATGGCAACCTCGATTACAACCCCGGCAACGACTTCGACATGGACGACATGTTGAACGACTCGCTCAACGGCCAAGGCAATGATGCGGGCTTCGTCAACGTCCTGACCAACGATCTCGAGGACAACGACACGCTCGAAGAGGCGCATGTCGAAAATTCCGGCGAGTTCAACCAGAACGGCAACGCCGATGGCGGCGAAGCCTATGCCGAGGAAGGCATCCGCAGCGGTGGCGAAGGCGGCGATGGCGGTGACGAGGCCATGGCCGAGGGCGGCGAAGGCGATGGCGGCGAAGGCGGTACGGCCGATGCGACCGCCGAAGGCGGCACCAGCGGCGATGGCGGCATGGCCACCTCGACCGGCGGCGACGGCGGTGACGCCGATGAGGCCGACGCCGAAGGCCACGACACCGACAGCGCCGAGATCGACACCGCCACCGATGCCATGGGCGGCGATGCCGGCAACAACGACTCCACCAACGACTCGGACTCGGACACTGACGCCGATGTGGAGGCCGATGGCGAAGGCGGCGATGGCGGCGATGTCGACAGCGAGGTCGACACCGAATCCGACAGCGAGAGCGATGCCGCGTCGGATGACGATGGCGGCGATGGCGGCGAGAGCGACGCCACTTCGACCCAGTCCACCACGGCCACGGCCGACAACGACAACAGCTCGGCCGGCGGCGCCGGCGGCACTTCCGCTAGCGAAGGCAACGGCCTCGGCCTGGGCCTGAGCTTCTCGGAGGCCCAGGGCGACGGCGGCGACGGCGGTGATATCGAAGGCGACGTCGATGTCGACGGCGACAGCGAGACCGACAGCGACGCCTCCGGCGACGGCGGCGATGGCGGCTATGTCGACAGCGATGCCGATGGCGAGGGCGACGGCGATGTCGATGCGGACTCGGATGCCGATGGCGGCGAGACCGGTGACATCGACACCGACGTGGACGGCGACGCCGAAAGCGACGCCTATGGCGATGCCGACGGGGGCGATGGCGGCGAGGTCGATGCCGATGTCGACGCCGACAGCGATGCCGACGCCTATGGCGACGCCGACAGCGATGCCGGTGACAGCGGCGATACCGACCAGGATGCAGACAGCGACGGCGACGCCGAAAGCGACGCCAATGCCGAGCACGAGGCCGGTGACGGTGGCGAAGCCGATGGCGACGCGACCGGCGACAGCGAAGCCGACGCATACGGCTATTCGGAAGGTGGCGAGGCGGGCGACATCGACGGTAACGTCGATGGCAACAGCGACGCGCAAACCGCTGGCTCGGCCGACTCGGGCGACGGCGATGGCGGCTATGCCGAGAACGACGCCGAAAGCGACGCCGAGAGCGACGCCTCCTCGGAGGCCGACACCGAGGCGGGTGACAGCGACAGCGCCGATGGCGATGGCGATGGCGATGCCACGACGGACGACACCTATAACGACAGCACGCAGGACGCCTATGGCGGCGGCGGCAATCCCGATGTCGACACCACGGGCAACAACTCGCCTGCCAATGCCAACGATGCCGACGGTGGCGATGGTGGCAGCACCAGCGGCGATACCGGTCCGGCCGAAGCCAACGCCGATGCGGACGGCAGCGGCACGGGCGGCACCAGCACCGGCGGGGCGGCCGACGCCACGACGGGCATGAGCGACAGCGACGTCTCCGGCGACGCGACCACCGATGGCGACGGCGGCGACGGAACCGGCGGTGACGCCAACAACACCGACACGGCCTCGGCCGAGACCGGAAACTACACCGACTCCGACGGCGGAGACGGCGGCGCGGCCGACAATGGCCACACCTCCGACTCGAGCGGCGACGCGCAAACCGACAACGACAGCGGCGCGGGCGGCGACGCCATGGGCGACGGTGGCACCTCCACCAGCGACGGTTCGAGCACGGGCCGCAATGACGGCGCGACCGGCGCGGTGATGGGGGGCGATGCCGCGAGCGACAACGATGCCATGGCCGATGCCATGGGCAGCGCCGATGGCGACAGCGGCGACGGTGGCTATGGTGAGACCGACAACGATGCCACGGCCGATGGGCGCGGCAGCTCGGACGGCAACACCAGCGGCGCAGGCGGCGCAGGCACCGCCACCACTGGCGAGCTGACCGGCATGGTCTCGGGCGATGCGACATCCGATGGCACCGGCGGTGCCGGCGGATCGGGCAACGCCAACACCGATGACGACTCCTCGGTGGCCAACACCGGTTCGACCGCATCGCAAAGCGGCGCGGGCGCGGCCGGCACGGCGACCAACGACACCGACGCCACCGGTTCGGGCACCGGCGGCAGCGAGGCCATGGGCGGCGATGCCAACTCCGATGCCCATAGCGACGCCGACCAGATGTCCGAGGGCAGCTCCGACGCCAACTCCGACGGCGGCGATGGCGGTGCCACCAACTCCGACACCGACTCCACCTCCAGCAGCACCGCCGACGGCACCGCCGACGGAACGGGCGGCTATGGCGGGATGTCGGATCTGGCGGCCGAGGCGCTCGCGGAATCGATGGCCGACAACGACCAGGACATCGATACGGGCGATGGTGGAATGGCCGAGGCGGCCTCCATGGTCGACGCCAACACCGCCTCTTCCGGCGAAGTCCACGCGATGTCGGGCGACGGCGGCGCGGGCGGCATGGCCGCGGCGACCGGTGGTGCCGGCGGCATGGCCCAAGGCGGGGTCGCCACGGGCGGCAGCGCCGATGGCGGCGACGGCATCGGCGGCGCCAGCGGCGACGCGATGACAGGTGCGGGCGGCAGTGCCGGCCATGCCGGCACCTGGGGCTCGTCGAACGGCGACGACGGCTACGTGACGGGCGAATCCTTCGCCTCTGCCGCAGCGCAGGTCGACACCACGGCGTTCAACCAGGACATCGTGATGGGCGCCAACGTGCTCGGCAACACGGTGGACATGAACGTGGTCGGTGGCTCGTTCAGCTCCAACTACACCGGTGATGACAGCGACGGCATGTAGTCCGCCGCGACCAGGATCGGGGGCCGGCGACGCCCGGCCCCCGGTTCCGATCTCCTCCCTCCTGACAGATCGGCAGGATTTCTCCCCGCAGGCAACACCGGCACCCGTCATTCCTTTGGCGGGTGCCATGCACAGAAAGCAGGGACCACGACATGTCGATGGATCGAACGACCGAAATCATCGCGCACTTCATCGGCGACTTCGCCCTGTCCGTCGAGATCGGCAGGATCAGGGCCGATTACGAGAAGATCCGACTCGAACCCGAAGCCGATCCCGCGCTCGCCGCGCTGACGTTCAAGGGGCTTCGCCTGACACCTGAGCATCCGCTCGGGGAGCTCGATCCCCAGATCGTCTACCAGCCGCTTCCCCCCTCCCCCTTCGCCATTCCGGTCATCTCGCCCCCGCCGTTGCAGCGGCCCGGCCCCGATGACGTGATCGAGGTCGCCCCGCCGCCGCCCCCCGAGGTCGACATCGTCATTTCGACGGGCGACATCCGCATCGATACGGTTTTGGGCGGTGAGATGCCCCCGCCCTCCAGCGTCGCGGCGGTGCTGTGGATGTCGAACCAGCTGCAGGACGCCGATGCCTTCGGCGTCGCGCCCGGCGCCATACTCGCGCAGGCCGCCGAACTGGCGCAGATCCTGGAGGTCATGAGCGAACAGGTCGCGGCGCTGTCGCCGCTGCCCGCTGTGCTCGAAACCCTGTCGGGGAGCCCGGCGGGCGCGCTCGACTGGGCCGGACTGACGGCGCAGATCACGCAGGCAGCCGAGCAGAACTCGGAGGCGCCGCTCGGCGGCGTGGTACTGCAGGGCGACGCCACGCTCGGCGTGCATGTCGACGGCGCGATCGTGGATGCCCTGCCCGACTGGCAGGACCTGCTGCCCGCCTTCCTGCGCGAAAAGGAGACAGAGCAGGACGCGCAGCCGGACGCAGCCGACGGCTCCGGCGCAGTGATCCCGGCGCAGGGCGAGGCGACGGACGAGGAAGAGGAAGAGGAAGAAGACGCACAGGAAGAGGAAGCACAGGAAGAGGACGCCCCCGGCGATCAGGGGACGTCGAGCGAGGGCACGACAGCCGAAGGCGCGGGCCCCCCTGCCGGCATGACCGTCATCGAAACCGATGGGAAAACCGCGTTCGGCAAGGCGATGACCGGCCTCACGGACGAGGGCACGACCCCGGCGGAGACCGCCCAGGCGCCGCTCGTGGTGACCGGGGGCAACCAACTCGTCAACGAGGTGACGATCACCTCGAACTGGCTCGACGCGCCGGTGATCGTGGTCGGGGGCGATGCGCGTGAGCTTACCGCGATCTCGCAGGTGAACGCGACCTTCGACCGCGACGCCGCTCCCGGCGCGGAGGCCGGTGCGAAGACGGGTACGAAGACCGCCCCGGAGGCGGGCGCGGCCCCCGGGGACCAGCCGTCCTCGATGGTGATGAACGCCGCCTCGATCACCTCCAGCTCGAACCCCGCCCCGCGCGACGCGGATCAGGCCGGGACGTCGCCGAGCGGTTTCGCGATCGCCCGCATCACCGGCGACCTCGTGCAGGTGAACGGGGTGCAGCAATACAATTTCGCAAGCGACACCGACAGCCTGCGCATCGACATCCCCTCCACGCGGCTGCAGCTTTCGTCGGGCGAGAACGAGCTTGCGATCCTCGCGGTGCTCAACGAGTTCGGCTGGACCTTCGACCTGATCGTGGTCGGCGGAGACATGGTCGACGCGACGCTGATCCGGCAGACGAACCTGCTGGTCGACGACGACATCGTCGAAGCGATACCGGACCCCGCGCCGCTCGACGCCCCCGCCCCCGCCCCCGCCCCGGTGACCGGGGCCACCGGCGAAGACGGGAGGGGCCCGGACATCGCGGACGAGACGCCCACGGTGACGCCCACGGTCATGCAGGACAAGCAGACCGCCCCGGCCGCGACCGGCGAGACGGCAAGCGCTTCGCCCGGAACCTCGGCGCCGGTCCCGACGGCGCCCTCCTCGCCCGCCCCGGCACCCGCCAAGGCTCCGCTCCAGACCTCGGCAGAGGGGGCGGCCCCGGAGGAGACGGCGAAAACCGTAACGGGCCCGGGGCAGCCAATGGCCAAGCAGGCCGTTGCCACCGACCCGTCCGGCGACACCACCAGCGCCCCCGCCCCGGCCGAACCCGCGGCACCCGGGAACCTGAGCTACAACGAGGCCCGGATCCATACCGAGGGGCTGGACGTCGCGGCAAAACTGCCCAAGGCGCTTGCAGAAGCGAGCAAGGCGCTGACCGAGGGAGCCGAAGCCCTGGGCCGCGAGGTGCTCGGCCTCGATCTCTTCGAAGGGGTCGAGCTGCTCAAGGTGCTGCTGATCGAGGGCGATTTCATCACCGCGAACTGGATCGACCAGATCAACATTCTGGGCGATCAGGACCAGGTCGAGATCCTCAAGGCGGCAATCGCCGCCCTGCCCGAGGCGCAGATCGTGACCGAGGCCAACCTTCTGGCGAATCTGGCGTCGATCTCGAAAAAGGGCATCGATTCCCAGATCATGGCCGAGGGCGAGAGCTACAGCGACGCGCTGCTGCATCAGGCGGGCTTCGTCGAGGAGAACGCCCCCGCCCCGGGCGCGGGGCTGACGGAGCTCGCCAGCGAGGCGGTCGCCTTTCTCGCAGACGGAATGATCGAAACGGCGGTCGCGGAGCTTGAGGCCGGGCATGCGGCGGTCGACAGCGGCCTCGCCGCGATGTCGGCCAGCCAGGCCGATCTAATGCAGACCATGCTGAGTTAGCGAGGAGCGTCATGCGCGTGAAAGACTACGCCGATCCCATCCGCGTCGATCCACCGATGCGCCGCAAGGCGCCCCACGCGCGACTGCCCCGTTTCCTCAGAACTCCGGATACCGGCCGGTCCGGCATGGGGGACACCACCGCCCGCGCCGTGCCGCAGCCCTCCCCGAACACCCCCGGCGCCGCTGCCGATGCACCGCGCGCCGATCCGCCCGCCGCGCGCGGGCCCGACGAAGGCCCCCCGCTTCCTGGTAAGGTGATCGAGGCAGATCGCGGGCCGCGGCGCCTGACGGACGCCCCGAAGACGCCGCAGCGCGGCACGGGCAAGGACGGGACCCCGGTGGATGGCGGCGGCGGCGGAGGCGGCGGTGGAGGCGGACCCGTGCCGCCCAGGTTCCACAAGCGCATGGCGCCCGAGAATTACGGCCTGGCGCTGCAGCGCGGGATCGGCGCGGTGCGGCGCAACCTCGTGATGATTCTTGTGCTGACCTGCGCCACCAACCTGCTCATCCTCGCCATCCCGATCTACCTGTTCCAGATCTCCGACCGGGTGCTGACCAGCCGCTCGACCGACACGCTGATCATGCTCACCATCGTCATCGTCGGCGCGGTGATCCTGCAGGCGGTGTTCGACGCGATCCGGCGCTTCATGCTGATGCGCACGGCCGTGGAGGTCGCGGCCCGGCTCGGCGCACCGATCCTGTCGGCGGCCTCGGCGGCGGCGCTGCACGGCTCGGGGCGCGAATACCAGACATTGGGCGATCTGCAGCAGCTGCGCGGCTTTCTGGTCTCCGGCACGCTGCTGTCGTTTCTCGACGTGCCCTTCGCGCCGCTGTTCATCCTCGCGATCTTCCTCGTGCACCCGCATCTGGGCATGATCGTGGTCGGTACATCGCTGGCGCTTCTGGTGATCACGCTGATCAACCAGAGGATCACCGCCCGCGCCTTTGCCGAGGCCAACGCCGCGCAGAGCCGCGCCAATCTCCACCTCGATTCGATGGCGCGCAACAGCCAGATCATCAACGCCCTCGCCATGATCCCCGAGGCGGTGCGGATCTGGGGCCGCGATACCGCGATCTCGCTCACCGCGCAGGTCCGCGCGCAGGACCGCAACATCGCCGCCTCCGCCGTCAGCCGCGCCGTGCGGCTGCTGACCCAGATCGCGATGCTGGGCTGGGGCGCCTTTCTCGCCATCGGCGGAGAGATCACCGGCGGCATGGTGATCGCCGCCTCGATCATCGCCGGCCGGGCGCTGGCGCCGATCGAGGGCGCGATCGAGGGCTGGAGCGCCTATGCGCTGTCGCGCGCGGCCTATGGCCGGATCACGGCGCTGCTGACCTCCTCACGGCTGCAGTTCGAGCGGCTGAATCTGCCGCGCCCCGAAGGCCGGCTCGATGTGGAGCGGCTGCTCTATGTGCCCGGCGGCACCAAGCAGGTCGTGCTCAACGGCATCAGCTTCTCGCTCGATCCCGGCGACACGCTGGCGATCATCGGCAATTCGGGGGCGGGCAAGACGACGCTGGGCAAAATGCTGGTAGGCTCGATCCTGCCTACCTCGGGCAACGTACGGCTCGACCTGATGGATCTGCGCAACTGGGACCCGCGCCAGCTGGGCGAAAACATCGGCTATCTGCCGCAGGACGTGCAGCTCTTTCCCGGCACGATCAAGGACAACATCGGCCGGATGCGCCATGACGCGACCGATGCGCAGATCTACCAGGCCGCGGCGCTGGCCGACGTGCACGAGATGATCGCCAACCTGCCGCAGGGCTACGAGACGGTGGTGGCCGCCGACGGCGCGCCGCTCTCGGGCGGGCAGAAGCAGCGCATCGCGCTGGCGCGCGCCTTCTTCGGAGAGCCGCGCTTCGTGGTGCTCGACGAACCCAACTCCAACCTCGACAGCGCCGGCGACAAGGCGCTGGCCCAGGCGATCCGGCACGCCAAGCAGAACAAGATCACCGTGGTGGTGGTGACGCAAAAGCCGTCCCTGCTCACCGCTGTGGACAAGATCATGCTGCTCGGCGACGGCACGATCCAGATGTTCGGCGCGCGGATGGAGGTGCTGACCAGGCTTGCGGGTGACAAGGCGCCGCGCGTCCCGCGGCCCAAGGGGGGAGGGGGATCATGAGCATGACCGAATGGACGGCCGACGAGGACGAATGGTTTGCCCGCGTGCCGCGCTCCGTGCGGCATCACACGATCTGGGGACTTGTGCTGTTGGTGCTGAGCTTCGGCGGCTTCGGGGCATGGGCCTTTCGCGCGCCGCTCGCGGCGGCGGTGATCGCGCAAGGCAGCTTCGTCGCCACCGGGCAGAACAAGATCGTGCAGCATTTCGAAGGCGGGATCATCGAGGAGATCCTCGTCAGCGAAGGTGACCGGGTGGAGGCGGGCCAGCTCCTGCTGCGGCTCGACGGTACGCAGGCGGTGGCGGCCGAGCGCGAGCTGCAGCTGCGCCGCTTCCGGCTGGAGGCAACGCAGGCGCGGCTCGTGGCCGAGGAGGAGCGCCACGACGAGCTGCGCTTTCCCACCCATCTGGAGGCCGCGCGCGAGGACATCGCCGTCGCGGGGATCCTCGACGGGCAGGAGCTGGCCTACCGGGTGTCGCGCGCGGCGTTGGAGAACGACCTGGCCCTTCTGGAGCGCAGCGTGCAGGCGCTGCTGATCCGGGCCCGCGGCTACGAAACCCAACTTGGCACCCATCGCGGCCAGCTTGAACTGCTGCAGGCCGAGCATGAGGACAAGTCGGCGCTGTTCACACGCGGCCTGCTGCGCCGCCCCGAGCTTCTGGCGATAGAGCGCGCCCAACTCGAGGCGCAGGGGCAGATCGGGCGGCTGGAAGCGGAGATCGAGGAGATCGACGAGTTGGTGCGCAAGAACCGCGCGCAGATCTCGCAGGAGATCGACCGTTACCGCGAGAAGGCGCTCGATGAGTTGCAAAGCGTGCAATCGCAGCTCGAAAGCATCAACGAGCAGTTCCGCACCGCGCGCTCGGTACGTGCCCGGATCGACCTGACGGCCCCCGTCGCGGGCACGGTGGTGCGGCTCTATTTCCACACCCCGGGCGGCGTGATCGAAAGCGGACGCCCCATCCTCGAGATCCTGCCGGTGGACGAGCCCTTGATCATCGAGGTGCAGATCCCGCGGGTCGAGATCGACAGCGTGCGGCGCGGCCAAGCGGCGACCGTCCGGCTCACCGCGCTCAACCAGCGCACGACCCCGGTGCTCGACGGCGAAGTCTACTACGTCTCGGCGGATGCGATCACCGAAGGCGCGGGCGAGGAGATGCGCGAGATCTACCTCGCGCGGATCTCGATCCCCGCCGAGCAGCTGGCCCGGGTGCGCAACTTCGCCCCCACGCCGGGCATGCCGGCCGAAATCATGATCCAGACCGCATCGCGGACCTTCGTGCAGTATATCACCAAGCCGATCAGGGACAGCATGACGCGCGCCTTCCGCGAGCAATAGCCTCGGCGCGGCGCGTGACCGCACCGGGACCGCCGGGCGCTCAGGCGACCACGCGCGCCCGGCGCTGCAGCAGCCCGGCCACCGCGCGCACGACGCGGTACTGCCCCTCCTGCGCGATGCGGAAATCCTCGCCGCCGACGGTCTCGTCCGCCGCCTCGGTGATCAGCGTCACCGGGTAGAGCGCCTCGGCGTCACGGCTCACCGTGAAGGGAATGCAGTCCGCATGCACCTCGAAGCTCTCCGCCCCGACATAGCGGCGGTAGAGCGCGAGCATCCGGCGGTTCTGCGCCGCGAGTTCGGGGAACGCGGCCAGTGCTTCGAGGCCGGCCTGAAGCACCTCGCGGGCGAGCGCCTCCTGCGCCGGGTCGTGGCGCAGGATCAGGAAAAAGCCCTTGGGGATGGTCCATTGCCCGAAGCCGCGCGGGATGTAGCCGGTGAGCGGCCGGGTCCATTCATGCGAGGGGTAGCCATGCAGGTTCACATGCACCTCGGCCGGCAGCCGGGCATGGGCGAGATCGCGGATCGCGCTCTCGTGGCGGCCCGCGCCGTGGCTCAGATCGGCGCCGCTCGCGGTGTAGCGCGCGGCGTGGTGCATGTGGCGCGGATTGTCAGCGCAAAGCTCGCGGAACAGCGCGTAGCCATCCGGGTTTTCGAGCGGGTTCAGCGTGAAGCTGACCTCGCCTTCGGCGGCGAGGTCGCGGCCCGCGCGCAGCGCGCCGACCATGGGCGAGGTCTCGTTGGCATGCTGCCCGGCCGAGATCGCGAGCCGGGCCGGGCCGGAGCCGCCGACATGGCAGCCTTCGACCGGCCGCCCCTGCCGGGAGCGGGTGGCATAGGCCGCGCCACCGATCGCGGCGAGATGGGCCGAGATCTGGGCCGGGTAGAGCCACTGCGTCGCCGCGTCGAGCGCGGGGCGGCCGGGCTGGTCGCGGTCGAGCATCGGCTCGGCCTGTGCAGAGCGGATCTGCAGCCTCGGCCTGTCGCCGCGCCGCACCAGCGGCACGATCTGCCCCGCCTTGACCGAGCGCTGCCCCGGCGCGAGGCCGAGCCGCGCCTGAAAGATCTCCAGCGCGGTGAAGTAGATCTCCTCGTGCATGGCCTCGGCCAGCGAGATCACCTCGGAGCCTATGGGCAGCACCTGGTCCTCGTAAGGCAGCTCCACGATCACCTCGAGCCGGTCGAAGAACGGACCCTCGGGCTCCTCGGGCGAAAGCGGATCGAGCGGCAAGGCGCGCAGGTGCTCGCAGACCGCCTCGAAGATCGCCTCGTATTCGGTCGGCAGGTGACGCCCGCCCTGCTGCTCCTCCTCGATCCAGCCGCAGGCGGCGAGCGCGGGGCTGCCGTCCTCGAGCGTGACTTGGCGCACCGGCACCGGCACGTGGTGACGCGCGTCGGGCGTTTCGATCTCGTAGGCGGGCAGGCGGCCCCCTTCGTGCCGGCGCGGGACAAAGGTGATCTCGCACTGCGAGACCAGCGCGTGCAGCGGGTAGCATTCGAGCCGGAACCGGTCCTCGGGGCAGCCGTCGACCACCGGGTAATGGATCGTGGCGCGCGAGGCGCGGTCGAGCAGACCCTCCTCGAGCACGTCGTGCAGCAGCGTCTTGTAGGCCGAGTGCAGCCGCAGATCGCGCCCCTCGGCGCGGGCGCGCGCCTCCATCGCGCG
>NZ_JAMYXC010000024.1 GCF_024159025.1 Limimaricola litoreus | reverse complement strand
GTCGCCACGGGCGTGCCGGAGGCCGGGGGCGCGGCGGGGATCGGGTCGCCCGCCTCGTCGCGGCCCGTGGCATCGGTGAACTTGTCGTCCTTGAGATCGGTCATCACTTCACCTCCTCTACGGGGGCATGGCAGGCGCGGCGCAGCATCGGGTAGCCCTCGGCGGGCAGCAACTCGGGGCGCACCGTCGGGCAGGGCCCGTGCGCCCAGGCGCAGCGCGGCGTGAAGGGGCAGCCCGCAGGCAGACGCGACATGTCCGGCGGCTCGCCTGCGATGGTCGAGAGCGTCTCGTCGTCGCGGTCGATCCGCGGCACGGCCCGCAAAAGCCCCAGCGTATAGGGATGGGTCGGCCGTTCGAACAGCTGCTCGGTCGGGCCGGTTTCCATGATCTGACCGCCATACATGACGAGCGTGCGCTCGCAGGTGTCGGCGACGATGCCGAGGTCATGGGTGATCAGGATGATCGCGGTGCCGAAGTCCCGGCGGATCTCGGCCATCAGCTCCATGATCTGCGCCTGCACCGTCACGTCGAGCGCGGTGGTCGGCTCGTCGGCGATCAGCAGCCGCGGCTGGCACAAGAGCGCCATGGCGATCATGATCCGCTGCCGCATCCCGCCCGAGAACTCGTGCGGGAACATGGTGATGCGGTTCTTGGCATCGGGGATCTTGACCGCGTCGAGCATCTTCGTGGCCTCGGCCACCGCGTCGCGCTTGGTCATGCCCTTGTGCAGGGTCAGCACCTCGGCCATCTGGTCCGAGATCCGCATATAGGGGTTGAGCGAGGTCATCGGGTCCTGGAAGATCATGCCGATCTCCTCGGAGCGCACCCGGTTCAGCTCCTTTTGCTTGAGCTCCAGGAGGTTGCGCCCGTCGTAGCGGATCTGCCCCGTGGCGCGGCCGTTGCGCGCCAGCAGGCCCATCGCGGCGAATGCGGTCTGGCTCTTGCCCGAGCCGCTTTCGCCGACGATGGCGAGGGTCTCGCCCTCCTCCACCGAGAAGCTGACCCCGTTGACGGCGTTCACCTCGCCGTCGCCGGTGGTGAAGGTGACGCGAAGGTCTTCGATGTCCAGCAGGGCCATTAGCGGTCTTTCGGATCGAGGGCGTCACGCAGCCCGTCGCCGACGAAGAAGAAGGCGAAGAGCGTGACGACGAAGAAGAAGAGCGGGAAGGCGAGCTGCCAGATCACGCCGTACTGCATGTTGCTGGCGCCATTGGAGATCAGCGCGCCGAGCGAGGTGTTCGGCTCCTGGATACCAAGACCGAGGAAACTGATGAAGCTTTCGGTGATGATCATCTGCGGCACCAGAAGCGTCGCATAGACGATGACGAGGCCCAGGAGGTTCGGCACGATGTGGCGCAGGATGATCGTCATCGGCCGCACGCCGGTGGCATGGGCGGCCTCGACGAATTCCTTGCCCTTGATGGTCAGCGTCTGGCCGCGCGCGATGCGCGACATGTCGAGCCACGAGATCAGGCCGATGCCGATGAACAGCATCAGGATCGAGCGGCCGAAGATCACCAGCATCAGGATCAGCACGAACATGTAAGGAACCGACATCAGGATATCGACGGTGCGCATCATCGCGCCGTCGGTGCGCCCGCCCTTGTAGCCGGCGATGGCGCCATAGAGCGTGCCGACGATCACCGCCACGCCCGCGCCGACGATGCCGACGAGCAACGAGATCCGCGTGCCCTGCACGGTGCGCGCGTAAAGATCGCGGCCCGAGCTGTCGGTGCCGAAGTAGTGCCCCGTCTCGATCGAGGGGACGCCTTGCGAGGCGTTGGCGCCGATCAACGAGAAATCGACATAGTCGGGCTCGTATTGCGCGATGAAGCCGCCGAAGAAGGCGAAGATGCAGATCAGCACCAGCGCCACCAGACCGGCGGTGGCCGCGCGGTTGCGCATGAAGCGCTGGCGCGCGTCCTTCCACAAGGAGCGGCCCTTGACGTCGGCGGCGGCCTGCGCCTCGAGCAGGCGGTCGGCGGTGCCGGGATCGGGATTGAGCGACATGGGACCCCTCCTCAGTAACGGATCTTCGGATCGATCCAGGCGTAGAGCAGGTCGACCACGAGGTTGAACGTGACCGTCAGCACACCGACGAGGATGGTGATCCCCATGATGACCGAGTAGTCGCGGTTGAAGGCGGAGTTGACGAAGAACTGGCCGATGCCGCCCGTGGAGAAGAACACGTCGATGATGACCGAGCCGGTGATCATGCCGACGAAGGCGGGCCCGAGATAGGACAGCACCGGCAGCATGGTGGGCTTCATCGCGTGCTTCCAGATGATCCGGCTGGTGGGCAGGCCCTTGGCGCGGGCGGTGCGGATGAAGCCCGCGTTGAGCACTTCGAGCATCGAGGAGCGGGTGATCCGGGCGATCGAGGCCATGTAGGAGGTCGAGAGCGCGATCACCGGCAGAATGAGATATTCGATCTGCCCGCCCTGCCAGCCGCCGCCCGGCAGCCAGCCGAGCCACAGCGTGAACACCAGCACCAGGATCGGCGCCATCACGAAGTTGGGCAGCACCTGCGCGCCGATCGAGATGCCGACGGCGAGGTAGTCGAGCCAGGAGTTGTGCCGGATTGCGGCGGCGGCACCCAGCGCCACGCCGACCACGAGGGCGACGATGAAGCTCCAGAACCCGTAGGTGAGCGTCACCGGGAAGCCCTGGGCGATCACGTCGTTGACGGTCCGGTCGCGGTACTGGAACGACGGGCCGAAGTCGAAATGCACGACCACGTTCCAGATGTAGGTCGTCATCTGCTTCCAATAGGGCTGATCGAGACCGTAGCGCGCCTCGATGTTGGCCATCACCTGCGCGGGCAGCGGGCGGTCGGAATTGAAGGGGCCGCCGGGGGCGGCATACATCAGCACGAAAGAGATCACGACGAGCAACAGAATCGTCGGGATCGCGATGGCGACGCGCCTGAGAACGTAATTGAGCATGGGGGATGATACCTCGTTTCCGCAGCCGCGGAAATGGACCGCGCCCCCCGGCGCTTGGGGCCAGGGGGCGCGGCATTGTTCGGGTCAGGGGTTACTCACCGGCGACGCGGTAGAGATCCTTGGCGTACCAGTTGTCCTGCGCGTTCTCGAGCGGGTAGCCCTTGATGTTCTCGTCCATCATGAAGACCGTCGCATAGTGGTAGATCGGCAGGATCGGGAACTCCGTGGTGAGAATGGTCTCGGCCTCGGTGTAGAGCGGCAGCGGATCCTCGGCGGTGGTCGCCTCGGCCATCAGCTGGTCGTACTCCTCGCTCGAGAAGCCCGAGTCGTTGTAGGAGGACTCGGTCTGCATGATGTCGAGGAAGGAGGACGCCTCGTTGTAGTCGGCGCACCAGCCGGCCCGCGCCACTTCGTAGTTCTTGTTGTGGCGCTCCTCGAGGAAGGTCTGCCATTCCATGTTGGCCATGGTGGTGTCGACGCCGAGCGTCTGCTTCCACATCTGGCTGACCGCGGTGGCGACCTGCTTGTGGGATTCGGAGGTGTTGTAGAGGATGTCGAGCTCGAGCGGCTCGCCATCCGTGCCGTAGCCGGCCTCGCTCATCAGCTCCTTAGCGCGCTCGTTGCGCTCCTGCTGGCTCATCTGGGCGACCTCGATCGACGGCACTTCGAAGCCCGCGGTGGCCCAGTGGGTCAGCGTGTAGGCCGGCTTCTGGCCGCCGCCGAGCACGTTGTTGGTGATGACGTCGCGGTCGATGGCGAGGTAGAGCGCCTCGCGCACCTTCGGATCGGCCAGCGCCTCGGGGCCCGAGTCGGAGACGTTGAGGTTGTAGTAGTAGGAGCACAGGTTCGGCACGGAGACGGCCTGCTCGGGATACTCTTCGCTCAGGCGCGGGAACTGGCCCGCGGGCACGTCGGTCTGGTCGAACTCGCCGGCGAGGTAGCGGGTCAGCGCCTGGTTCTCGTCATTGATGACGAGCGCGGTGACTTCCTCGATGATGACGTTCTCGGCGTCCCAGTACTCGGGGTTCTTCTTGAGCGTGATGTACTCCTGCGGGACGCGGTCCTCGAGCACATAGGCGCCGTTCGAGACCATGTTGCCGGGCTGGGTCCAGGCGTCGCCATGCTCCTCGATGGTGGCCCGCGGCACCGGGAAGGTGGTGGTGTGCGTCACCATCTGCGGGAAATAGGGCAGCGGCTGCGACAGGGTGACCTCGAGGGTGTGGTCGTCCACGGCCTTCACACCGAGCTCGGTGGGCTCCTTGTCGCCGGAGATCACCTCGTCAATGTTGGCGATCTTCATCAGCCCCATGTACCACTGGTACTCGGAGGCGGTGGCGGGGTCGGCGGCGCGCTGCCACGAATAGACGAAGTCGTTCGCGGTGACCGGCTCGCCGTTCGACCACTTGGCGTCGTCACGCAGGGTGAAGGTGTAGGTCAGACCATCCTCGGAGACCTCGTAGCCCGTGGCCACGCCCGGCACCACGTCGCCCTTGTCGTCCTGGTTCATCAGGCCTTCGAAGAGGTTGCGGCCGATGTGGCTGCCTTCGACATCCTCGATCAGGTTGGGGTCGATCGAGGGGAATTCGTCGAGCACGCGGTAGGTGAAGCTCTGGTCGGCGGCGAGCTTTTCCCCGGTCTCGGGGTGCTCCGTCATCGCGTGGCTCTCGGCATGGGCCGCGCCGCTCAGCGCGAAGAGCGCAGCGGTGCCGGCAAGAAGATGGGTCTTCAAGGTCATGAGGTCATCCCTGTGTCAGTGGCGCGGTGAGGGCCGCGGCCGATGGACGTCCGCCCTTTGCGGGCGTGGTTGTGGCCCGATCCTTTTGCGAGCGGCCGTTATTTGCAAGACTTATCCGCGCATGACCACGCGACAGCGCCGCGGCAGGGCTTCCCTCGGGTCACCCGGCTTTCGCAAGCTTGTGGCGAAACGCGACCGCCCCGCGCAGCAAAGATGCCGGAAGATCGCCTTTCGGCGACACCAAGATGCATCACGCGGGCCCTGCCTCGTGCAAAATCGTGATCGGCAATTCCCCGCCAAGCCGCGCCTCCCCTCGCCAGTCCGGCCCCGAGAAGCTAGTTTCCGGCCAAGGAGACCGAGGATGCCCGACGACCCATACCGCCCCGCGAGGGGATTCACCCCGCCGTGGCAGGACCTCCCCGCCGCCCCCCCCTTCGGCATCGTTCGGTCGGGGCAGAGGCGATGATCGACCGGCTGGAGATGTTCCTCGCGCTCGCCAAGGCGCAGCATTTCGGCCGCGCGGCCGAAGCGGTCGGGGTGACGCAGCCGACGCTTTCGGCGGCGATCCGGCAGCTCGAGGATCAGCTCGGCGTCATGCTGGTGCGGCGCGGCTCGCGGTTCCAGGGGCTGACGCCCGAGGGCGAGCGGGTGCGCGACTGGGCCCGGCGGATCACCGGCGACATGCGCGCCATGAAGGAGGAGCTGCGTGCCGGGCGCGAGGGGCTGACCGGCGTGCTGCGGCTTGCGGTGATCCCCACAGCGCTCGGCGCGGTGACGCAGCTCACCACCCGCTTTGCCAAGGCGCATCCGAAGATGCGCTTTTCGCTGCGCTCGGCGACGACGACGCAGCTGCTGGCGGCACTGGAGGACCACGAGGCGGATGCCGGGATCGGCTATCTCGACAACGAGCCGCTGGGCCGTGTCGTCACCGTGCCGCTCTATTCCGAGCGCTACGTCGCGGTGCTGCGCGCCGATGCGGCGCTGGCCGCGAAGGCGCGGCTGCGCTGGGCCGACTTCGCCGAGGCGGACCTGTGCCTGCTCACCCCGGACATGCAGAACCGCCGGATCATCGCCGGGCATCTGGCGGGCGCGGGCGTCGAGGTGGCACCCAAGGTCGAGACCAACTCGACCATCGTGCTGATCAGCCATGTGCTGAGCTCGGGCTGGGTCACCATCCTGCCCGAGCGCGCGGCGGCGATCTTTCTCGAAGGCCTGCCGCTCGTGGCGCGCCCGATCACCGCGCCCGACGCCGCGCATGAGATCGGGCTGATCGCGCCGTGGCGCGAGCCGCATACGCCGCTTCTCTCCGCGCTCTTGGCGGAGGCCCGGCGCTTCGATCGCGATTGATAGAATTTCTCTATCGCGGCACGGAATTGCGATATTGATTTGCAATGCGGTTCTCGCGTTGTCTGCGCCCGAGAGCCGAGGAGGAGCCAGCCGATGCCGATACCGCCAGCCCCCGCCGATCTGGAGGGCCGCCTGGATGCGATCCTTGCCGATCATGCCGACCTTGAGGGGCCGCTGCTGCCGATCCTGCACGCGGTGCAGGCCGAATGGGGCTACGTGCCGCCGGAGGCGCTGCCGCTGATCGCAAGGGGGCTGAACATCAGCCGCGCTGAGGTGCATGGCGTGGTCAGCTTCTACCATGATTTCCGCGAGGAACCGGCGGGGCGCCACATGCTCAAGATCTGCCGCGCCGAGGCCTGCCAGGCCCGCGGCGGGCTCGGCATCGAAGCCGCCGCCAAGACGCGGCTCGGCGTCGACTGGCACGGCACCAGCAAGGATGGCGGCGTGACGCTGGAGCCGGTCTATTGCCTCGGGCTGTGCGCCACCGGCCCGGCGATGATGCTCGACGGGCGCGTCGTGGCGCGGGTGGACAAGGCCCGGCTCGACGCGCTGCTGGCGGAGGTCGAGGCATGAGCGGGCTCAGGATCTACGTCCCCCGCGACGCCGCCGCCCTTGCGGTCGATGCCGAAAAGGTGGCCGAGGCCGTTCTGGCCGAGGCGAAGATCCGCGGGATCGAGGTCGAGCTCGTGCGCAACGGCTCGCGCGGGATGCTCTGGCTTGAGCCATTGGTCGAGATCGAGAAGGACGGCACCCGCCACGCCTTCGGCCCGGTGACTCCGCATGACGTCGAGGCGCTGTTCGACGCCGATTGGGGCGATCACGCGCTGGCCCTCGGCCCGACCGAGGAGATCGACTGGTTCAAGCGCCAGACCCGCCTGACCTTTGCCCGGGTGGGCGTGATCGATCCGCTGTCGCTCGAGGCTTACGAGGCGCATGGCGGGCTCAAAGGCCTGCGCCGGGCGCTCGGGATGACCGGTGCCGCAATGATCGACGAGATGAAGGAAAGCGGTCTGCGCGGCCGCGGCGGCGCGGGCTTTCCGACGGGGATCAAGTGGGACACGGTGCGGCTCGCCGAGGCGGACCAGAAATACATCGTCGCCAATGCCGACGAGGGCGATTCGGGCACCTTCGCCGACCGGATGCTGATGGAGGGCGATCCTTTCAGCCTGATCGAGGGCATGGCCATCGCGGGCATCTGCGTCGGTGCGACGCGCGGCTACATCTACCTGCGCTCGGAATATCCCGAGGCGATCCACACCATGCGCGAGGCGATCCGCATCGCCCGCGCGCGTGGCGTGCTCGGTGCTTCGGTGCTTGGCTCGGATTTCGCCTACGACATGGAGGTGCGCGTCGGCGCGGGCGCCTATGTCTGCGGCGAGGAGACCTCGCTTCTCAACAGCCTCGAGGGCAAGCGCGGCGTGGTGCGCGCCAAGCCGCCGCTCCCGGCGATCGAGGGTTTCCTCGGCAAGCCCACGGTGGTCAACAACATCATCTCGCTTGGCACCGTGCCGGTGATCTTCGAGCGTGGCGCCGTCCATTACCGCGACTTCGGCCTTGGCCGCTCGCGCGGCACCATCCCGATCCAGATCGCGGGCAACGTGAAGTTCGGCGGGTTGTTCGAGACCGCCTTCGGCACGAGCCTCGGCGCGCTCGTGGACGAGATCGGCGGCGGCACGGCGACGGGCCGCCCGGTCAAGGCGGTGCAGGTCGGCGGGCCGCTGGGGGCCTACTTCCCGCGTTCGAAGTTCGACACGCCCTTCGGCTACGAGGAGTTCGACGGCGAAGGCGGGCTGATCGGTCATGCGGGCGTGGTGGTGTTCGACGACAGTGCCGACATGCTCGGCATGGCGCGCTTTGCCATGGAGTTCTGCGCGGTCGAGAGCTGCGGCAAATGCACGCCCTGCCGGATCGGCGCGGTGCGCGGCGTTGAGACGGTGGACCGGATCGCGCGCGGTGACGTGGACGCCATCCCGCTGCTGACCGATCTTTGTGATACGATGACGGATGGCTCGCTTTGCGCGCTGGGCGGCTTCACCCCCTACCCCGTCATGTCGGCGCTCAGGCATTTCCCGGACGATTTCCATGCCAATGCCAAGGAGGCAGCGGAATGAAGGACTTTCTCATCCCCTTCGACGGTCCCGGCGGCACCGGCCTGCACGACGACACCGACATGGGCACGCCCACCTCGACCTCAACCAGAACCGTCACGCTGAACATCGACGGCTTCGAGGTGACGGTGCCCGAGGGCACGAGCGTCATGCGCGCCTCCGCCGAGCTGGGCATCCAGGTTCCCAAGCTCTGCGCTTCGGACAACATGGAGGCCTTTGGCTCCTGCCGTCTTTGCGTGGTCGAGATCGAGGGGCGGCGCGGCACGCCCGCCTCCTGCACCACGCCCGTGGCCGAGGGCATGGTGGTCCACACCCAGACCTCCAAGATCAAGAAGCTCCGCAAGGGCGTGATGGAGCTCTACATCTCCGACCACCCGCTCGACTGCCTCACTTGCGGCGCCAATGGCGATTGCGAGCTGCAGGACATGGCAGGCGCCGTGGGCCTGCGCGACGTGCGCTACACGCCGGGCGACAACCACTACGACCCGTCCGGCACCGGCGCGCGCTCTCAGGCCGAGGCGCGGCTGCGCGATCCCGTGGGCATCAACAATCCGCAGTTCCTGCCCAAGGACGACAGCAATCCCTATTTCACCTATGACCCCTCCAAATGCATCGTCTGCTCGCGCTGCGTGCGGGCCTGCGACGAGGTGCAGGGCACCTTCGCGCTGACCATCGAAGGGCGCGGCTTCGACAGCCGGGTCTCGGCGGGCATGAAGCTCGACGATTTCATGACCTCGGACTGCGTGTCCTGTGGCGCCTGCGTGCAGGCCTGCCCGACTGCGACGCTGCAGGAGAAATCGGTGATCGAGATCGGCACGCCGGATCGCTCGGTCGTCACCACCTGCGCCTATTGCGGCGTCGGCTGCTCGTTCAAGGCCGAGATGCGCGGCGACGAGCTGGTGCGCATGACCCCCTACAAGCACGGCAAGGCCAACCGCGGGCACTCCTGCGTCAAGGGCCGCTTCGCTTACGGCTATGCCGCGCACAAGGACCGCATCCTCAACCCGATGATCCGCGATTCGATCGAGGAGCCGTGGCGCGAGGTGTCGTGGGAGGAAGCCATCGGCTTCGCCGCCACCAGGATGCGCGGCATTCAGGAGCAGTACGGCAAGAAGTCGATCGGCGTGATCACCTCCTCGCGCTGCACCAACGAGGAGACCTACCTCGTGCAGAAGATGGCCCGCGCCGTCTTTGGCAACAACAACACCGACACCTGCGCCCGCGTCTGCCATTCGCCCACCGGCTATGGATTGGGTCAGACCTACGGCACCTCCGCCGGGACGCAGGATTTCGATTCGGTCGAGGACACGGATGTCGTCGTCGTCATCGGCGCCAACCCGACCGACGGGCACCCGGTCTTCGCCTCGCGTCTCAAGAAGCGTCTGCGCGCGGGCGCAAAACTCATTGTCGTCGATCCTCGCCGGATCGACCTCGTGAAATCGCCGCATATCGAGTCGGCGCATCATCTCGCGCTGCGGCCCGGCACCAATGTCGCCGTGGTCACCGCCATGGCGCATGTGATCGTGACCGAGGGGCTCTACGACGAAGAGTTCATCCGCACGCGCTGCGACTGGGAAGAGTTCCAGGACTACGTCGAGTTCGTGGCCGAAGAGCGCCACGCGCCCGAGGCGGTCGAGATGCTCACCGGCGTTCCGGCGCAGGAGTTGCGCGAAGCCGCGCGGCTTTATGCAACAGGGGGCAATGGCGCGATCTACTACGGTCTCGGCGTGACCGAGCATTCCCAGGGCTCGACCACCGTCATCGGCATCGCCAACCTCGCCATGCTGACCGGTAACATTGGCCGTCGCGGCGTCGGCGTGAACCCGCTGCGCGGGCAGAACAACGTGCAGGGCTCCTGCGACATGGGCTCCTTCCCGCACGAGCTGCCGGGTTACCGCCACGTCTCGGGCTCGGAGGTGCGCGAGGTGTTCGAGAGCCTGTGGAACGTCAAGCTCGATCATGAGCCGGGCCTGCGCATCCCCAACATGCTCGACGCGGCGGTCGATGGCACTTTCAAAGGCCTCTACTGCCAGGGCGAGGACATCCTGCAATCCGATCCCGACACAAAGCATGTCGCGGCGGGTCTGGCGGCGATGGAGTGCGTGATCGTGCAGGACCTGTTCCTCAACGAGACCGCGAACTACGCGCATGTCTTCCTGCCCGGCTCGACCTTCCTCGAAAAAGACGGCACCTTCACCAATGCCGAGCGCCGCATCAACCGCGTGCGCCGCGTCATGGCGCCGAAGAACGGCTATGCCGACTGGGAGGTGACGCAATTGCTGGCGAACGCGATGGGCGGCGGTTGGACCTATACCCACCCGGCGCAGATCATGGCCGAGGTCGCGGCGACGACGCCGAGCTTTGCCAATGTCAGCTATGAGCTTCTGGAGGAGAAGGGTTCGGTGCAGTGGCCCTGCAACGACGCTTCGCCAGAGGGCACGCCGCTGATGCATATCGACGGCTTCGTGCGCGGTCGCGGGCGGTTCATCCGCACCGAATACGTGGCGACGGATGAGAAGACCGGCCCGCGCTTTCCGCTGCTGCTCACCACGGGCCGCATCCTGTCGCAGTACAACGTCGGCGCGCAGACGCGCCGCACGGAGAACTCCCGCTGGCACGAGGAGGACGTGCTGGAGATCCACCCGCATGATGCCGAAGTGCGCGGCGTGCGCGATGGCGACTATGTCCGTCTCGCCTCGCGTTCGGGCGACACCAGCCTGCGCGCGCTGATCACCGACCGGGTCAGCCCCGGCGTGGTCTACACCACCTTCCACCACCCGACGACGCAGGCCAACGTCATCACCACCGACTTCTCGGACTGGGCGACCAACTGCCCCGAGTACAAGGTGACGGCGGTGCAGGTCAGCCCGTCGAACGGGCCGTCGGAGTGGCAGCAGGACTACGAGGCGCAGGCCGAGCAATCGCGCCGCATCCTGCCGGCGGCGGAATGAGCGAGGGGCTGCATCCCTTTCGCCGGGTTGCGGCCCATGACACGGGCGCGGGCTCCGCGCCCGTGTCGCTGCCCGAGGAGACCCCGGTGGCGGTGGTCTACAACGGTTCGACCCAGGCGGTGATGATGGCGACGCCCGCCGACATCGAGGATTTCGCGCGCGGCTTCAGCCTCACCGAGGGCTTCGCCGAGGCGCATGAGATCGGCGAGGTCGAGATCGTCGAGCAGCCGAACGGCATCGAGGCGCGGATCTGGCTGCCCGAGAAGAAGCAGGCCGCGCTCGACGCGCGCCGCCGCGCGCAGGTCGGCCCGGTGGGCTGCGGGCTGTGCGGCATCGACAGCCTCGCGCAGGCGGCGCGCGAGGTGCGCGCCGTGCCCGCCTCGACCCTCGTGCTCGCCCCATCGGAGATCGGGCAGGCGCTCGACGCCCTGCGCGCGCTGCAACCGCTTCATGACGAGACCCGGGCGGTTCACGCGGCGGGATTCTACGTGCCGGGCCGGGGCATCGTGCTCGCCCGCGAGGATGTGGGCCGGCACAACGCGCTCGACAAGCTCGCGGGCGCCATGGCCGCGGCGGGGAGCGATCCCGCCTCTGGCGCGGTGGTGCTGACCTCGCGGCTGAGCCTCGAGATGGTGCAGAAGACGGCGATGATCGGCGCGCCGCTCATGCTTTCGGTCTCGCAACCCACCGCCCATGCCGTGCGCCTCGCCGAGGAGGCCGGGATCGCGCTGGTAACCCACAACCGCCACGGCACCCGCATCTTCACCCATCACGCCCGCATAGGGAGCGCCCATGTCCTCTAGAACCATCGACGAAAAGCTCGTCTACATGGCCAACCAGATCGCCACGTTTTTCGAAAGCCAGGCCGAGGGCACCCGCGCCGAGCGCGTGGCCGAGCACCTGCGCAGTTTTTGGGAGCCGCGCATGCGCGACCGTCTCTTCGCGATGATGGATACGGGCGAGGCAGACGACCTCAAGCCGCTGGCGCGCAAGGGCGCCGAGATCTGGCGCAAGCGCGGCCAGGCCGTCCCGGCGCATTCCGAGGAAGAGTGACGGGCCGAACAAGGCCCCTCCCCTTTCATCTTTCTTAAAATACGCATGACGCGCCGCCGCGGCCCACGCCCGACCTCGCGGCTTTAGGCGTCCCCCTTTAGACGCGTCTTGCCGTAAAGATGAAAGAGGCAGGCCCGCCTAGCCGTCCTTGGCGCGGTAGATCCCCTCGGGCAGGTGCAGCGCCGCGCCCAGCTCGCGCGCCTGATGCAGCGACAGGGTGATGCGCACCACAGCGTCGCGGCGCGGATCGTATTGCTCGACCGTCACGCAATCCTCGAAGGCGCAGACCGTGACGTCCTCCTGCAAATTGGCCCCGCCCTCGTCGACGAGGGTGACCACGGTGGCGTCGAAATCGTGCTCGATGGTGAACATGGTCTCAGCCTAGGGGGCCGCTCGCGGCTTCGCAAGCCATGGGCGGCAGGGCGATGCCGATCGCGTGACAGGCGCCGGGCCGGGGCTGGCCGCGCGCAAAAGCGGCGTCTAGGATCGGGGCAACCCACACCGACGCAGCGGATCCCCTTGCCGATGATTTCCCGCCTTTCCTGCCTTGCCCTTGTCGCCGGTCTCGGACTTTCGGCCTGCGCGCCGCCCGTCGTGGTGACGAGCACCGGGCCGCAGCGCACCACCACCGTGACGCGCCCCGGCACGCCCGCCCCGACCAACGTCACGATATCAAAAGGCCCCGGCCCCGTGGCCGACCCCGCCGCCGCGCGCGCGGCGGCGCGCAACTTCGTCGCCGTGGTCGAGCGGCTGGAGCCGGTGGCCGAGCGGGTCTGCCGCGTCAACGCCCCGCAGCTCGATTGCGATTTCCGCATCGTCGTGGACGACCGCCCCGGCCAGCCCGCCAATGCCTTTCAGACCCGCGACGCGCAGGGCCGCCCGCTGCTGGCCTTTACCGTGGCGCTGCTGGGCGAGGTGCAGAACGCCGACGAGCTGGCCTTCGTGCTCAGCCACGAGGCGGCGCATCATATCGCGGGCCATCTCGACCGCCAGAACCGCAACGCCGCGATCGGCGCCACGGTCTTCGGCCAGCTGGCCAGCGGGCTGGGCGGCGGCAACGAGAGCGTGGTGCGCACCGCCCAGCAGCTCGGCGCGGGCTTTGGCGCGCGCAGCTACTCCAAGGATTTCGAGCTGGAGGCGGATGCGCTGGGTGCCACCATCGCCAGTCGTGCGGGCTATAACGCCATCAAGGGCGCGCAGTTCTTCCTGCGCATTCCCGATCCCGGCGACCGGCTGCTCGGCACTCACCCGCCGAACGCGCAGCGCATGGAGATCGTGCGCCAGACCGTCGCGGGGCTGTAGAGCGCGGCCTGACGAAGGCTTCGGGGGGGCTCAGCCGAGCACCCCCATCGCGATCGCGGCAAAGAAGCAGGCCGAGGCGGCCAGCACGAAGCCATGCCAGATCGCGTTGGAAAAGCGCAGCTTTTCCCACATGAAGAAGATCACTCCGGCCGAGTAGAGCAGCCCGCCGATCACCACCAGCGCGGTCGAGGCGACGGGCAGGGTCAGCGCCAGCGACCAGACCAGCGCCACGCTGAGCCAGCCCAGCAGCAGGTAGAGCGTCGGGCCGAGCCTGCCGGGGCTTTTCCAGAAGAACAGCTTGGCCACCGCCCCGCCCAGCGCCACGATCCAGACGACGGCCAGCACCGCATAGGCGAAGGCCGAGCCGATCAGCACCACCAGCGGCGTATAGGTGCCCGCGATCTTGAGATAGATCGCGGCGTGGTCGATCCGGCGCAGCACCGGGCGCAGCCCGGTCCAGGGCGTCATATGGTAGAAGGCCGAAGCCGAGAAGGTCGCGATCAGCGCGCCGCCATAGATCGCGACGGCAATGATGCGCTCGGCCCGCACCTCCGCCGCCATCGCCGAGAACACGATGAGCAGCACCGCCCCCGACAGGGCGAAGATCACGCCGAGGGCATGGATCACGCCATCGGCGATGCGCTCGGAGCGGGCGTAGGCGGGGTAATCTTCGTGTTGCGGTGTCATGAAACCAATCTAGCGGTCCGGGTCGGGTCTCGGGAGGGAAGCATCGGCATAGGAACGCTCTCGATCGGCAAAGAGTTGCGACCTTGGCATTGCCATGCGCCGAGGTCATCCTGCGGCAGCTATACGCCGGGAGAGCACATGCGCGAACACTACGAACGACTGCGCATCCGCGCGCTGTGGTCCTGGCAGGGGCTCAAGCACATTTGGCGCACCGAAGGCAGCCTGCACCAGTGGATGTGGGCCAATATCGTCTCCGCCGTACTGGCCTTCGCGCTGCCGATCTCGGCGGGCGAGCGGGGGATGCTTCTGATGGGCGGGGTCATGGTGCTGGCCTTCGAATGTCTCAACACCGCGATCGAGCGCGTCGTCGACGACGTGAGCGAGGAGCGCCGCGCGCTGGCCAAGCAGGCCAAGGATTCCGGCTCCGCCGCCGTGGCCGTAGCGGGCGCCGCCGTGGGTCTGGCCTGGCTTTGCGTGCTGGGCGGGCTGGTGCTGTGAGGCGGATGAAACACCGCCCCGCATGAGAAAGGCCGCGCCCCTTCGGGGGGTGCGGCCTTCTTCGATCCGGGCGATGCCGATCAGCTTTCGGGCGGCAGCACCCGCAGGCGCAGCTCGCGCAGCTGCTCGTTCGAGGGCTCCGACGGCGCGTCCATCATCAGGTCTTCGGCGCGCTGGTTCATCGGGAAGAGGATGACCTCGCGGATATTGGCCTCGTCCGCCAGCAGCATCACCACCCGGTCAATGCCCGCGGCACAGCCGCCATGCGGCGGGGCGCCGTACTGGAACGCATTGACCATGCCGCCGAAGCGCTTGCGCACTTCGTCCTCGCCGTAACCGGCCAGCTCGAAGGCCTTGAACATGATCTCCGGCTTGTGGTTCCGGATCGCGCCCGAGATGAGCTCATAGCCGTTGCAGGCGAGGTCGTACTGGTAGCCCAGCACCTCCAAGGGATCGCCCGAGAGCGCCTCCATCCCGCCCTGCGGCATCGAGAAGGGGTTGTGGGAGAAGTCGATCCGGCCCTCGTCGTCCTTTTCGTACATCGGGAAATCGACGATCCAGGCAAAGGCGAAGCGGTCGGTCTCGGTCAGGCCGAGCTCCTCGCCGATCACCACGCGAGCCTTGCCTGCGACGCGCTCGAAGGCCTCGGGCTTGCCGCCGAGGAAGAATGCCGCGTCACCGACGCCCAAGCCCAGCTGCTGGCGGATCGCTTCGGTGCGCTCGGCCCCGATGTTCTTGGCGAGCGGACCCGCGGCCTCCATGCCGTTGCCCTGATCGCGCCAGAAGATATAGCCCATGCCCGGAAGACCTTCCTTCTGGGCGAAGGCGTTCATCCGGTCGCAGAACTTGCGGCTGCCGCCCGTCGGCGCGGGGATGGCGCGGATCTGGGTGCCCTCCTGCTCCAGAAGCTTGGCAAAGATCGCGAAGCCCGAGCCTTTGAAATGCTCGGAGACGTCCTGCATCTTGATCGGGTTGCGCAGGTCGGGCTTGTCGGTGCCATACCACAGCGCTGCGTCCTTGTAGGAGATCAGCGGCCATTCGCTGTCGACCTTGCGGCCGCCGCCGAACTCCTCGAACACGCCCTGCATCACCGGCTGGATCGTGTCGAAGACATCCTGCTGCTCGACGAAGCTCATCTCCATGTCGAGCTGATAGAAGTCCGTGGGCGAGCGGTCGGCGCGCGGATCCTCGTCGCGGAAACACGGCGCGATCTGGAAATACTTGTCGAAGCCCGAGACCATCAGGAGCTGCTTGAACTGCTGCGGCGCCTGCGGCAGCGCGTAGAACTTGCCCGGGTGCAGGCGCGAGGGCACGAGGAAGTCGCGCGCGCCCTCCGGGGAAGAGGCGGTGATGATCGGCGTCTGGTATTCGCGGAACTTCTGGTCCCACATGCGCTGGCGGATCGAGCGCACCACGTCCGAGCGCAGCGTCATGTTGGCCTGCATCGCCTCGCGGCGCAGGTCGAGATAGCGATACTTGAGCCGCGTCTCCTCGGGATATTCCTGATCGCCGAAGACCTGCAGCGGCAGCTCCTTGGAGGCGCCCAGCACCTCGACCGAGCGCACGAAGACCTCGATCTCGCCGGTGGGGAGCTTGGGGTTCACAAGCTCGGGCGCGCGGGCCTTCACCTCGCCATCGATGCGGATGCACCACTCCGAGCGCAGCTTCTCGACATCGGCGAAGGCGGCGCTGTCGGGATCGCACAGCACCTGCGTCATGCCGTAATGATCGCGCAGGTCGATGAACAGGATGCCGCCATGGTCGCGGATCCGATGCACCCAGCCCGACAGCCGGACGGTATCGCCGACATTGTCAGAGGTCAGGGCGGCGCAGGTGTGGGTGCGGTAGGCGTGCATGAAAGGATATCCCTTGTGGCGGGTGTCGCGCCGATACACCGGGTTGGGGCCTTGATGTCAAGCGAACCGAGGGGTCAGGCGGCGACGAGCCGCGCCGAGATGAGCCCGCGCAGCGAATTGCCCATGAAGAAGCGCGCCCTCTCCAGATCGCCGGGCCGCAGCACCGCCTCGCGCATCCCCTGCCCCAGAAGCTCGGCCCGAAGCACGCCGGGCAGCAGTCCGCAAGAGAGCGCGGGCGTCAGCTCTGCGGTAAAGAGATTGGTGATCGTGCCCTCGCAGAGCTCGCCGCGCGTGTTGAGGAAGAGCCATTCGTCCACGCCCCCGGGCAACGCGGCGCGGGCTTGGTCGTAAAGCGCGCGCCGCGTCGTCTTGTATCTCAGCCACGGATCATCAGCGTCGAGCAGCACGGGGTGGATCGCCACGCGCCACTCCGGCGGGTTCGCAGAAAGCGGCCCGGTGGTCAGATCGAACGCGCCCGTAGTATCGAGCGTCAGGCGGCAGCGCAGCGGCGCGGCGGGCCTGAGGTCCAGAAGCGTCTCGGCCTGGCCCCGGTCGAACGGATAGCCCAGCGCCGCCGCCGTCCCGGCCATGCGGTCGAGGTGTGCGCGCAGACGGTGTGGCCCTTCGCCGGGATGTGCCCCCAGCGTCTCTATGATCTTCGGCGGGGTCTCGGGCGGCATGGTCGATCTTTGCGTATTTGGGAAAGATGAACGGGGGCTCAGCCCAGAATGCGGGCGAAGCGCGTCTTCCACAATGCCTCGTCCCATTCCGAGCCGGCCTCGCTGTCCCACACGATGCCGCCGCCGACGTTGAGCGTCGCGTGCCCCGCCTCGACCATGAGCGTGCGGATCGCCACGTTGAACGAGGACCGGCCATCGGGGGCGGCCCAGCCGATCGCACCGCAATAGGCCTCGCGCGGCCATGGCTCCAGTTCGCGGATGATCTCCATCGCGCGCAGCTTCGGCGCGCCGGTGATCGAGCCGCAGGGAAACAGCGCCGTCATGATCGCGCCCAGCCCCGCGCCGGGAGCGAGCCGCGCTGTGACATGGCTCACCATCTGGTGCACCGAGGCGTAGGTTTCGACGTCGAAGAGCTTCGGCACCGCGACGGAGCCGGGGCGCGCCACGCGGCTCAGATCATTGCGCAGCAGGTCCACGATCATCAGGTTCTCGGCGCGGTTCTTCTCGTCGGAGGCGAGGAACGCGCGGTGCGCCTCGTCTTTGGCCTCGGTGGCGCCGCGCGGCCGCGTCCCCTTCATGGGGCGCGTCTCGATGCCCCCCGCACCGTCGGTGGCAAAGAACAGCTCTGGCGAGCGCGAGATCAGCGCGGGCAGACCCTCCTGCTCCACCAGAGCGCCATGCGCGACAGGCTGGCCGCGCGACAGCGCCGAAAACAGCGCCTCAGCGTGCTCCGAGCACTCCGCATCGAGCGGGAAGGTCAGGTTCGCCTGGTAGATGTCGCCCGCGCCGATATAGCCGCGCACCCGGTCCAGCGCCGCGCGGTGCTCCGCGGCGCTCCAGCGCGGTTCGAAATCGCCCAAGCGCGCCGGCCCGGTCTCGGGCGTCCAGTCCTCGGGCCCCTCCTCGAACACGCCGAAGCGCAAGAGCGGCAGGCGGCGGGTGTCGGGCATCAGCGGCAGGAGCCGCCGTTCCAGCGCATAGCCCAGCTCGTAGCTCGCATAGCCCGCGACCCAGGCGCCCTCGGTCCGCGCGGCGTCGAGCGCCGCCAGCGCCAGCGGCACGCCCGCGGGCCGCCACGCCTCGATCAGCCGCCGGGGCCGCGAAAACCGCACCGCCCCGCCACCGGGGCCCTTGTCGAAGCCGATCCGCATGTTCGCCCACACTCTTTTGCGCCTTCCCGATACATCGACCGCGGCCTCCGCGACAGGGGGCGATGCGATTGCTTTCCCTAGCGGGACCGGAGGGCCTTGCGCTGAGACGGCCCATGTCTATAACCGCGACGATTTGCGCGCCCCCCTCCCCTTGAGGCGCGCGAGAAAAACGAGGGTCCCATGCCGAAAAGAACCGATATCCGCTCGATCATGATCATCGGCGCGGGGCCGATCGTCATCGGCCAGGCCTGCGAGTTCGATTACTCGGGCGCGCAAGCCTGCAAGGCGCTGCGCGAAGAAGGCTACCGGGTCATCCTCGTGAACTCCAACCCCGCGACGATCATGACCGACCCCGGCCTCGCCGACGCCACCTACATCGAGCCGATCACCCCCGAGGTCGTCGCCAAGATCATCGAGAAGGAGCGCCCCGACGCGCTCCTGCCCACCATGGGCGGGCAGACCGGCCTCAACACCTCTCTCGCGCTGGCCGACATGGGCGTGCTCGAAAAATTCGGCGTCGAGATGATCGGCGCCAAGCGCGAGGCCATCGAGATGGCCGAGGACCGCAAGCTGTTTCGCGAGGCGATGGACCGGATCGGGCTTGAAAACCCCAAGGCCACGATCATCACCGCGCCCAAGCTGGCCAATGGCAAGCGTGACCTGAACGCGGGCGTGAGCCTCGCCATCGAGGCGCTCGAGGAGATCGGCCTTCCGGCGATCATCCGCCCCGCCTTCACGCTGGGCGGCACGGGCGGCGGCGTCGCCTACAACCGCGCCGAATACGAGCATTACTGCCGCACCGGCATGGACGCCTCGCCCGTGGGGCAGATCCTCGTGGACGAGAGCCTGCTGGGCTGGAAGGAATACGAGATGGAAGTCGTGCGCGACCGCGCCGACAACGCCATCATCGTCTGCGCCATCGAGAACGTCGATCCGATGGGCGTGCACACCGGCGATTCGATCACCGTCGCCCCGGCGCTGACCCTCACCGACCGCGAATACCAGCACATGCGCAACGGCTCGATCGCCGTGCTGCGCGAGATCGGCGTCGAGACCGGCGGGTCGAACGTGCAATGGGCGGTGAACCCCGATGACGGCCGCATGGTGGTGATCGAGATGAACCCGCGCGTCTCGCGCTCCTCGGCGCTGGCCTCCAAGGCGACCGGCTTTCCGATCGCCAAGATCGCGGCCAAGCTCGCCGTGGGCTACACGCTCGACGAGCTCGACAACGACATCACCAAGGTCACGCCCGCGAGCTTCGAGCCGACGATCGACTATGTCGTGACCAAGATCCCGCGCTTTGCCTTCGAGAAGTTCCCCGGCTCCGAGCCGCATCTGACCACCGCGATGAAATCGGTGGGCGAGGCGATGGCGATTGGCCGGACCTTCCACGAATCGATGCAAAAGGCGCTCGCCTCGATGGAGACCGGCCTCACCGGCTTCGACGAGATCGAGATCCCGGGCGCCCCGGACAAGGCCGCCATCACCAAGGCTCTGTCCAAGACCACCCCCGACCGCATCCGCGTCATCGCGCAGGCGATGCGCGAGGGGCTGTCGGATGACGAGATCCAGACGGTGACCAGGTTCGATCCATGGTTCCTCGCCCGCATCCGCGAGATCGTCGAGACCGAGAACGACATCCGCAAGACCGGCCTGCCCACCAACGAGGCCGGGCTGCGCCATCTCAAGATGATGGGCTTCACCGATGCCCGCCTCGCCACCCTCACGGGCCGCGACGAGGACAACATCCGCCGCGCGCGCCGCAACTTGGGCGTCACGGCGGTGTTCAAGCGGATCGACACCTGCGCCGCCGAGTTCGAGGCGCAGACGCCCTACATGTATTCGACCTACGAGACCCCCGTCATGGGCGAGGTCGAGGACGAGGCGCGGCCCTCGGATCGCAAGAAGGTCGTGATCCTGGGCGGCGGGCCGAACCGGATCGGCCAGGGCATCGAGTTCGACTACTGCTGCTGCCACGCCTGCTTCGCGCTGACCGACGCGGGCTACGAGACCATCATGGTCAACTGCAACCCCGAGACCGTCTCGACCGATTACGACACCTCGGACCGGCTCTACTTCGAACCGCTGACCTTCGAGCACGTGATGGAGATCCTGCGGGTCGAGCAGGAGAACGGCACGCTGCACGGCGTGATCGTGCAGTTCGGCGGTCAGACGCCCTTGAAGCTCGCCAATGCGCTCGAGGCCGAGGGCATCCCGATCCTCGGCACCAGCCCCGACGCCATCGACCTCGCCGAGGACCGCGAGCGGTTCCAGGACCTCGTCAACCGCCTCGGCCTCAAGCAGCCGCGCAACGGCATCGCCGCGACCGACGAACAGGCGCTCGAGATCGCCGAGGAGATCGGCTTCCCGCTGGTGATCCGCCCCTCCTACGTGCTGGGCGGCCGGGCGATGGAGATCGTCCGCGACATGGATCATCTCAAGCGCTACATCCGCGACGCGGTGGTGGTCTCGGGCAAGAGCCCGGTGCTGCTCGACAGCTACCTCTCGGGCGCGACCGAGGTGGACGTGGACGCGCTGTGCGATGGAGAGGACGTGCATGTCGCGGGCATCATGCAGCACATCGAGGAGGCGGGCGTGCATTCGGGCGACAGCGCCTGCTGCCTGCCGCCGCATTCGCTGAGCCCCGAGATCCAGGCCGAGATCCGCCGTCAGGCCAGGGCGCTGGCGCTCAGCCTCGGCGTGGTCGGGCTGATGAACGTGCAGTTCGCGGTCAAGGACGACGAGGTCTACCTGATCGAGGTCAACCCGCGCGCCTCGCGCACCGTGCCCTTCGTCGCCAAGGCCACCGACAGCGCCATCGCGAGCATCGCGGCGCGTCTCATGGCGGGCGAGAAGCTCTCGGCCTTCCCCTTCCGCCCGGCCTACGAGAACGTCGATTACGACAGCGACCTGCCCTATGCCGATCCGATGACGCTGGCCGACCCGAACATGCCGTGGTTCTCGGTCAAGGAGGCGGTGCTGCCCTTCGCCCGCTTCCCCGGGGTCGACACCATCCTCGGGCCTGAAATGCGCTCGACAGGCGAAGTCATGGGCTGGGATCGCAGCTTCGCGCTGGCCTTCCTCAAGGCGCAGATGGGCGCGGGCGTCGACCTGCCGCGCGAGGGCCGGGTGTTCCTGTCGATCCGCGACACCGACAAGACCGGCGACATGGCCGAGGCGGCGCGCATCGTCACCGATCTGGGGCTCACCATCCTCGCCACCCGCGGCACGCTGGCCTGGCTCAAGGAGAACGGCATCGAGGCGGAGCTGGTCAACAAGCTCTACGAGGGCGGGCTGACCATCGTCGACCGGCTCAAGGACGGGCATGTCGCTTTGGTGATGAACACCACCGAGGGCGCGCAGGCGATCGAGGACAGCCGCGACATCCGCTCCGCGGCGCTGCACGCCAAGATCCCCTACTTCACCACCGCCGCCGCCGCGCAAGCCGCGGCGCAGGCGATGAAGGCCCGCGTCGAGGGGGATGTCGGCGTGAGGTCGCTGCAGGCGTAAAAGAAAACACGAAATGTGTTGCCATAGAAAGGAGAACGTGCGATATGTTGTGGATAACGCTATATGCAGCGCCATCCACGCTTGACGCGCGTTCCCCTTCCGTACATCTTTGCATCGACAGCTAAAACGAATCGCGTCGCCAAGGCGGCCAGGCCCAAGCGACGCTTCGTTCTAGCTCCGCACGTCTAGAAGGCCGTTGCGGAATATCGGTGAACGAGCGGATTCAAAATGTTTCGCTTCGATTAGTCAAGCGGCCTTCGTTTCAAAGGAGGCCAGTATGGCTCACTATTACGTAAACAATACAGCGCAAGCCAATGGTGATCACGAGGTGCACCGGTGGGACTGCTTTTGGCTTGGATTGGCCAGTTCGAAGAACTTTCTTGGCGACTTCACCTTCTGTTTCCAAGCAGTTGATGAAGCAAAACGACGTGCTTATCGAAAGGCAAACGGCTGTGCGATCTGTTCATCCGAGTGTCACACAAGCTAGTGTCACGTCATCCTAGCACTTTAGGAACGGCGTCCTGATCCATGCGTTTCTCCCGCACCAAGCAGAAGGGAGAGACGCATGGACACCCCCCTCGAGATCGCCTTCCACAACATGGACAGCTCCGACGGGCTCGAAGCCCGGATCCGCGAACGCGCCGCCAAGCTGGAGCGGTTTCACAACCACATCACCAGCTGCCACGTGGTGGTCGAGGTTCCGAACCGCAGCCAGGCCGGCGCCAAGGGCTACCACGTGCGGGTGGAGTGCCGCGTGCCGGGCAAGGAGCTGGTCGTCAGCCACGACCCGGGCAAGGGCGACAAGCATGACCCCTACCTCGCCGTGCGCGATGCCTTCTACGCGATGGAGCGCCAGCTCGAACACGCCGCCCAGAAGGTGCAGGGCGAGGTGAAGGCGCATGAGGGGCCGCCGCAGGGCCGGGTGCGCCAGCTCTTCACCGAATACGGCTTCATCGAGACGCTCGACGGGCGCGACATCTGGTTCCACAAGGCCAGCGTCGCCGGGGACGGCTTCGAGAAGCTCGAGGAGGACACGCCGGTCGAGCTCTCCATCGTCGATGACGGGCCCAACGGCATGGGACCGCAGGCCACGAGCGTGCGCCCGATCGGCAGGATGCAGCTTCAGGGCGACGTGCCCTCGCAGGCCTGAGCCGCAGGCCGCACGAAAAACGCTTCGGCACGAGGGCGGCGCGTTGTCATGGCGCGCCGCCCTTTGTATGCCCCGCCTCATGGCCAAGCTCTATTTCAACTACTCGACCATGAACGCCGGCAAGTCGACGGTGCTCTTGCAGGCCGCGCACAACTATGCCGAGCGCGGGATGCAGACCTACCTGCTCACCGCCAAGTTCGACAACCGCGCGGGCGAAGGCTTCATCAAGAGCCGGATCGGCATCGGCAGCCGGGCCGATACCTTCGACGCGGATGACGACCTGTTCGAGAAGATCAGGGCGCGGCTGGAAAGCCCCTGCGCCTGCGTCTTCATCGACGAGGCGCAATTCCTCTCGCCCGATCAGGTCTGGCAGCTCGCCCGCGCGGTCGACGACCTGCGCGTGCCGGTGATGTGCTACGGGCTGCGGGTCGATTTCCTCGGAGAGCTGTTTCCCGGCTCGGCCACGCTGCTGGCGCTGGCGGACGAGATGCGCGAGGTGCGCACCATCTGCCATTGCGGGCGCAAGGCGACGATGGTGGTGCGCAAGGATGCCGAGGGCCGCGTCGCCACGGGCGGTGATCAGGTCGAGATCGGCGGCAACGACCGCTACGTCTCGCTCTGTCGGCGGCATTTCCGCGAGGCGATCGGCGACCGCCCCGCGTGAGGCTCAGTTGACGCGGTTGGGCAGCGTCTCGCCCTTGGCCCAGGCGCAGGCATTGTCGAACGCCATCCGCCCCATCGCCTCGCGCACCTCCAAAGCCGCGGTGCCGAGGTGCGGCAGCAGCACGGCGTTGTCGAGCTTTGCGAGGCGCTCGGGCACCTGCGGCTCGTTCTCGTAGACATCGAGCCCCGCGCCGCCGATCCGGCCGGCCTCCAGCGCCTCGATCAGTGCCGTCTCGTCGACCACGTCGCCGCGCGCGATGTTGATCAGGATGGCATCGGGCTTCATCAGCCCGATCATCTCACGGCTGATCAGGTGATGCGTCTCGGGCGTCGCGGGCACGGTGACCACGATGAAATCGGCCGAAGCCATCAGCTCCTCGAGGTCGTCCACCTGCATTGCCGGCAGCGGCACTGCCTTTGAGGAACGGCTGTGATAGAGAAGCTGCATGTCGAAGCCGAGAGCGCAGCGCTTGGCCACCGCCTGCCCGATCCGGCCCATGCCGACGATGCCCACCGTCTTGCCGGTGACGTGGCGGCCCAGCATCTGCGTCGGCGCCCAGCCCGTCCACTCGCCCGCCCGCACCAGACGCTCGCCCTCGCCCGCGCGGCGCGCGGTGGCCAGAAGCAGCGTCATGCCGATATCGGCGGTGGCATCGGTGACCGTGTCGGGGGTGTTGGACACCGCGACATCGGCCGCGCGCGCGGCGTCTGCGTCGATGTGGTTGTAGCCCACGCCGAAATTGGCCAGCACGCCGCAGCGGATCTCGCCCGCCTGCGCAAAGGCCTCGGCCGTAAAACGGTCGCCCAGCGTGCACAGGATCGCGTCATAGGCCCCGAGCGCCTCGGCCGCTTCGGCCTCGGTCAGGCCGCGGTCGGCGTCGCGGAAGGTGGCGTCGAACTGCCTTGCACAGGCATCGAGCACCGATTGCGGCAGGGGCCGCGTGACGAGCAGGGTCTTCTTGGTCATGACAGCCGCCCTCCTTGCGGCACCGGTCGGTCGGGGCCGATCAGCACGATCTCGCCCTCTGCATCCGGCAGGCCCAGCACCAGCACTTCGGAGATGAACTTGCCGATCTGGCGCGGCGGGAAGTTCACCACCGCCAGCACCTGCCGCCCTTCGAGATCCGCCGGGTCGTAATGCGCGGTGATCTGCGCCGAAGAGCGCTTTTCACCGATCTCCGGGCCGAAATCGATCCACATCTTGATCGCGGGCCTGCGCGCCTCGGGGTAGGGCTCCGCGCGGATCACCCTGCCCGCGCGGATGTCCACACGCGCGAAATCGTCGAAGACGATCTCCGGCGACGCCGCCTCACCCATTCGCAAGCTCGCGCGAGCGGTCGGCGGCGGCCTTGAGCGCCCGGCTGAGCAGCACCGGGAAGCCGTCGGTCTCGTTCATCAGCACGTCGAGCGCGGCCTGCGTCGTGCCGTTGGGCGAGGTCACGTTCTCGCGCAGCTTGCCGGGATGCTCCTCCGAGCCATCCGCCAGAGCGCCCGCCCCCGCCACCGTGGCCGAGGCCAGCTGCAGCGCCAGCTCGGGGCTGAGCCCCTGCTCCTCTCCCGCCTTGGCCATCGTCTCGATCAGGTGGAACACATAGGCCGGGCCGGAGCCGGAGACCGCCGTCACGCCGTCCATCTGCTCCTCGCGCTCGAGCCGGACCACCTGCCCCACCGCCTTCAGCAGCTCCTCGGCGAGGTCGACCTGCTCGGCCGTGGCATGCGCGTTGCCGATGATCGCGGTAATGCCGCGCCCGATCGCCGAAGGCGTGTTGGGCATGGCGCGCACGATCGGGGTCTTCTCGCCCAGCGCCTGCTCGAACTTGGCGATCGGCGTGCCGGCGGCGACCGAGACGAACAGCGTCGTGCCGTTGCCCTTGGCCTGCATCGAGGGCAGCGCGTCGCCCATCATCTGCGGCTTGACCGCGACGAGCACAATCGCCGGATCCTCGGGCAGATCCTCGTTCAGCCGCACGCCCTGCGCCTGCAGCCAGTCGGACGGCTTGGGGTCGAGCACGGTGACCGACGATTTCGGCAGCCCGCCGTCGAGCCAGCCCGCCAGCATCGCCGAGCCCATCTTGCCGCAACCAAGGAGCACGAGGCCCCGGCGCGCGACTTCATCCATCTGCATGGCGCAACCTCCTTTGAGTTTGCGCCGGAGGCTAGGCGCGCGGGCGGGAAGCTGCAAGCAGATGACCCGAAGGCAGCACCCGGGGCTGGCCGGGGGCCTTGCGTATTTGAAGAAAGATGAAGAGGACGTCGCGCCGCCCGCGCGCCCTGCCCGCTCAGCGGCGGCGCAGCCGGATCACCACGTCAACCTTGGCGATCTCCGCGCCGTCGGGGGCATCGGGCAGGCGCGAGATCTCCAGCTGCTCGGAGGGCGCGTCCGACAGCCGCGCATCGTCCTCCCAGTAGAAGTGCGGATGATCGGTCATGTCGGTGTCGAAATAGCTCTTGGAGCCGTCCACGGTGATCTCGCGCATCAGCCCGGCGGCGCAAAAGGCCGAGAGCGTGTTGTACACCGTGGCGAGCGACACCTTGTGACCCGAGCGCGACGCCGCCTCGAACAGGCTTTCGGCGGTGACGTGGCGGTTCTGCCCGTCGCCCACCAGCAGCGTGGCGAGCGCGAGCCGCTGGCGCGTCGGGCGCAGCCCGGCGGTGGCCAGCCAATCGGCGCCGCGGCGGGCGGGGGGATGGGGCGTATGCGTCATGACCTGACAGATATGCCCTTTATCGCACAGGATTTCAATGTGGCCCGACATCGCGCCGGGCCGCGCCGCCCTTGCCCTCTCGCGCGCCGCGATGCTACAGCCTTGGGTCAGACAGACAACGAGCAACCGACGGGGCCATATGTCAGAATATCCGACCCAGTTCGACAAGGACGCGCTTTTAAAATGCGCGCGCGGTGAACTGTTCGGCGAAGGCAACGCCCAGCTTCCGGCGCCGCCGATGCTGATGATGGACCGCATCACCGATGTCTCGGCCGATCGCGGCGAACATGGCAAGGGCCACATCACGGCCGAGTTCGACATTACGCCGGATCTGTGGTTCTTCGAATGCCACTTCCCCGGCAACCCGATCATGCCCGGCTGCCTCGGGCTCGACGGGCTGTGGCAGCTCACCGGGTTCAACCTCGGCTGGCGCGGCTGGAAGGGACGCGGCTACGCGCTCGGCGTCGGCGAGGTGAAGCTCACCGGCATGGTGCGTCCCGATCGCAAGAAGCTCACCTATTACGTGGATTTCACCAAGGCCGTGCAGACCCGCCGCCTGACCATGGGCGTCGCCGATGGCCGGGTCGAGGCCGACGGTGAGACCATCTATCTCGTCAAGGACATGAAGGTCGCTCTCTCCGAGAGCTGAACCTGACAAGGAAGGAGGCGCCATGCGTCGCGTCGTCGTCACCGGCCTCGGGGTCGTCTCACCCATCGGAAACTCTGCCGAAGAAGTGGACGCCGCGCTGCGCGCCGGCCGCTCGGGCATCGAGGCCTCCGAGGAAATGGCAGAATACGGCTTTCGCAGCCGTGTCGCGGGCACGCTCAAGGTCGACCTCAAGGAAGAGATCGACAAGCGCACGCTGCGTTTCATGGGGCCGGGCGCGGGCTATGCCTACCTCTCGATGCGCCAGGCCATCGCCGATGCGGGCCTCGAAGAGAGCGAGATCTCGAACGAGCGCACCGGACTGATCGCGGGCTCTGGCGGGCCTTCGACCTCGAACCTCTTTGCCGCGCACCAGACGGTGCTGAAATCCGGCTCGCCGAAGCGCATCGGCCCGCTCATGGTGCCGCGCGGCATGTCCTCGACCGTCTCGGCGAACCTGTCGACCGCCTATTCGATCAAGGGCATCAACTACTCGATCACCTCGGCCTGCTCGACCTCGCTGCACTGCATCGGCGCCGCCGCCGAGCAGATCATGATGGGCAAGCAGGACGTGATGTTCGCCGGTGGCGGCGAGGAGCTCGACTGGACCCTGTCGTGCCTGTTCGACGCGATGGGCGCAATGTCGTCGAAGTTCAACGACACCCCCGAAAAGGCCTCCCGCGCCTTCGATCGCGACCGCGACGGTTTCGTCATCGCCGGTGGCGGCGGCATGGTGGTGCTCGAGGAGCTGGAGCACGCGAAGGCGCGTGGCGCCAAGATCTATGCCGAGGTGACCGGCTTTGCCGCGACCTCGGACGGGCACGACATGGTGGCGCCGTCGGGCGAAGGCGGCGAGCGGGCGATGCGTCTGGCGCTCTCGACCCTGCCCGAGGGCCGCAAGGTGGGCTACATCAACGCCCATGGCACTTCGACGCCGGTGGGCGACGTGGGCGAAGTCGAGGCGGTGCGCCGCGTCTTCGGCGAGGGCAAAACCCCGCCCATTTCCTCGACCAAGTCGATGACCGGCCACAGCCAGGGCGCCACCGGCGCGCAGGAGGCGGTCTATTGCCTGCTGATGCTCAAGGGCGACTACATCGCGCCGTCGATCAACGTCGAGAACCTCGCCGAGGGGATCAACGAAGGCGAGATCGCGACCGAGCTGCGCGAGAACGCGGGCCTCGACACGGTAATGACCAACAGCTTCGGATTCGGCGGCACCAACGGCTCGATGCTGCTGTCCCGCTACAACGACTGACGCACAAGCGGGAGAGACGGACATGATGTCGATGGTGGGCAAGCGCGGCCTTGTCATGGGGGTCGCGAACGATCGGTCGATCGCCTGGGGCATCGCCAAGGCGCTGCACGGAGCCGGTGCCGAGCTGGCCTTTTCCTATCAGGGCGAGACCTTCGGCCGACGCGTGGCACCGCTGGTGGCGCAGGTGAACTCGGACTTCCTGCTCGACGTGGACGTCACCGACGACGCCTCGCTCGATGCGGCCTTCAAGAAGATCGAGGACCGCTGGGGCCGGCTGGACTTCGTGGTCCACGCCATCGCCTATTCCAACAAGGACGAGCTGACGGGCCGGTTCATCAACACCAGCCGCGAAAACTTCCGCAACTCGCTCGACATCTCCTGCTACTCGCTGATCGACATCGCCCGCCGCGCCCATCCGCTGATGAGCGCCGGGGGCTCGATCATCACCCTGACCTACCAGGGCTCGAACAAGGTGACGCCGTTCTACAACGTCATGGGCGTGGCCAAGGCGGCGCTGGAGGCCTCCGTGCGCTACCTCGCCAACGATCTCGGCCCCGAGGGCATCCGCGTCAACGCGGTCTCTCCCGGTCCGATGAAGACGCTGGCGGGCGCGGCGATCGGCGGCGCGCGCAAGACCTACAAGCACACCGACGCCAACGCACCGCTGCGCTCCAACGCGACGCTCGAGGCGGTGGGCGGCACAGCGCTCTATCTCTGCTCGGACGCGGCGGCCTGCACGACGGGCGAGATCGTGCATGTCGACGGCGGCTACCACGTGCTCGGCATGCCCCAGAGCGAGAACATCTGAAGACTTGCGCGCCTAGCCGCGCGGCCCCCACAGGATCAGCGCCGCGCCGGTCAGGCAGATGAGCGCCCCGGCCGCATCGAAACGGTCGGGGCGTTGTCCTTCGGCGATCCAGAGCCAGCCCAGTGAGGCGGCGATGTAGACCCCGCCATAGGCCGCGAAGGCCCTTCCCGCGAAGGCGGCGGGGCTGAAGGCCAGCAGCAGCGCGAAGCCCGCCAGCGCCGCGGCCCCGGGGATCAGCCAGAGTGCCGAGGCCCCGCCCCGCCACCAGGCCCAGACCGCGAAGCAGCCGGAGATTTCGAGCAGGGCGGCGACGAGGTAGAGCGGCAGGATCAGCATGGCCCCTTCTTGGCGCGCAGGGCCCGGGATGTCACAGGAAAAAGGCCCCGGCAGCGCGCGCTGCCGGGGCCTTTTCCAAGCCATCATGCCTGGGATCAGGCCGGATCGACGCCGACGAGCTCGACGTTAAAGGTCAGGTCCTGGCCCGCGAGCGGGTGGTTCGCGTCGAGCACGACCTGCTCCTCGGTGGCCTCGATCACGGTGACCGGCACGACCTGGCCCTGCGGGGTCTGCATCTGCAGGCGGGTGCCCGGATCGGTCGGGATGTCGGCCGGGATCGAATCGCGCGGCACGGCCTGGCGGGCGTTCGGGTCGGGCTGGCCATAGGCGTTGTCGCAGGCCACTTCGACGGTCTTCTTCTCGCCGACTTCCATGCCGGGCATGGCGCTGTCGAGACCGGGGATGATCTGGCCCGAGCCGACCTGGAATTCGAGCGGGTCGCGGCCTTCGCTCGAATCGAAGGTCTGACCATCGGTCAGAGTGCCGGTGTAATGGATGCGCACGGTGTCGCCCTGCTTGACTTGCGTCATGAGCCTCTCCTTGAACTGGGATCGTCGGGTGAATTTCCGGAGGCCGCCGCTTGCGGGTGCTCCTCGTCTGTCCCCCCCTAGGTAGGAAGACTGGGCCCAATTCGCAACCCGATCGCTCCCGGAAGGCTTTCACTGGGACACGAGGCATGCCAGCCTCGCCACCACAGGGGGAAATTCATGACCATCAGCACCATCGTATTCGACGCCTATGGCACGATCTTCGACGTCGCCGGCGCCGCCCGCATCGCCAGCGCCGAGCCGGGCGGCGAGGCGCTGGCCGACAGCTGGGAGCAGGTCTCGCGCGATTGGCGCACCAAGCAGCTCGAATACACATGGCTGCGCAGCATCGCGGGCCATCACATCGATTTCGGCCATGTCACCGCCGATGCGCTGACCTATGCGCTCGAAAAATCCGGGCTGTCGGACCCCGATCTGCGCGCCCGGCTCTTGGCGCTCTACGACACGCTGCCCGCCTTTCCCGAGGCGCGCGAGGTGCTGACCGACCTAAAGTCCAAGGGCCGCAACGTCGCGATCCTGTCGAACGGCGCGCCGCAGATGCTCGAGCGCGCGGTGGAAAGCGCCGGCATCGGCGGTAGCCTCGACGCGGTGCTCTCGGCCGAGGATGCGGGCGTCTACAAGCCCGACGCACGGGTCTACGACCTCGTGGGGCAGCATTTCGGCTGCACCAAGAACGAGGTGCTCTTCGTCAGCTCCAACTTCTGGGACATCGCAGGGGCGACGGGCTACGGCTTCATCACTGCCTGGGTGAATCGCCATGATGAGCCGCGTGACAGGCTCTGGTCGCGCCCGACCCACGTGCTGCCCGACCTGACCCATATCTCGGGCTTCGCCTGATGCCGCGCTTCGCGGCGGAGGACGGCGTCGGGCTGCATTACCTCGACGAGGGCGAGGGCCTGCCGCTTCTGTGCCTGCCCGGGCTGTCGCGCAACGCCGCCGATTTCGACCACGTGGCACCGCATCTGGGCGGCGTCCGTCTGATCCGGCCCGACTACCGCGGCCGGGGGCGGTCCGACCGGGCCGATCCGGCGAGCTACACGGTGGGACAAGAGGCGCGCGACGTGCTGGCGCTGATGGATCACCTGCGGCTGGAGCGCGCCGCCATCCTGGGCACCTCGCGCGGGGGGCTGATCGCCATGGTGCTGGCCGCCAGTGCAAAGCACCGGCTGATCGGCGTGGCGCTCAACGACATCGGCCCCGAGATCGCGCCCGCGGGGCTAGAGACGATCGAGGGCTATCTCGGGCGGCGGCCCGCGCAAAAGACATGGGAAGAGGCCGCGCGCTTTCGCGCCAAGACATGGACCGGTTTCGAGGATGTGCCGCATGCGCGCTGGCTGGCGGAGGTGCGCGCGCAGTACGAGGAGACGCCGAAGGGGCTTGAGCTACGCTACGACCCGAAGCTGCGCGAGGCGGTGCTGGACGGCGCGGTGCAGCCCGCGCCCGACCTGTGGCCGCTGTTCGAGGCGCTCTCGGGCCTGCCCTTGGCGCTGATCCGGGGCGCGAACTCCGAGCTGCTGACGGCCGAGACCGCGCAGGAGATGCGCCGCCGCAACCCCGGGATGATCTTTGCCGAAGTGCCCGGGCGCGGCCATGTGCCCTTTCTTGACGAGCCGTCGTCGCTCGCGGCATTGCAGGGCTGGCTGGCAAAGTGCCGGTCGGCCGAGGAGGACGGGCTTTGAGCGATATCGAGATGATCCGCGCGGCACGTGCGCGCATCGCGAACAACCTGCGGCGCACGCCGCTTCTGGAGGCCCCGGCACTCGACCGCATGGCGGGCCGCCGGGTGCTGGTAAAGGCCGAATGTCTGCAGGTCACCGGCTCGTTCAAGGCGCGCGGCGGCTGGTCCGCCGTCTCGGCCATCCCCGAGGCCGAGCGGGCGCGTGGGGTTATCGCCTTTTCCTCGGGCAACCATGCGCAGGGCGTGGCCCATGCCGCGCGCGCCCATGGCGTCCCGGCGGTGATCCTGATGCCGATCGACGCACCGCAGGCCAAGATCGACGGAACGAAGGCGCTGGGCGCCGAGGTCGTGCCATTCGACCGCGAGACCGACGACCGCGACGCCATGGGCGCGGCGCTGGCCGAGGAACGCGGCCTGACGCTGATCAAGCCCTTCGACGCGGCCTTGGTGATCGCCGGGCAAGGTACGACGGGGCTCGAGATCGCCGAGCAGGCCGCCGAACTGGGCGTGGAGGCGGCGGATGTGCTGGTCTGCTGCGGCGGCGGCGGGCTGAGCGCGGGCATTGCCCTCGCGCTCGAGGCGCAGGCGCCGAAGATGCGGCTGCGCACCTCCGAGCCCGAGGGGTTCGACGATGCCGCCCGCAGCCTCGCGGCGGGCGAGATTTGCCGCAACGCCCGGCTCAGCGGTTCGATCTGCGACGCCATCATCACGCCGCAGCCCGGCGACCTCACCTTTCCGATCCTGAACCGCCTCGCCGGGCCCGGCCTCGTGGTGACCGAGGACGAGGTGCTGCGCGCCATGGCGCTGGCCTTCCGGCACCTGAAGATCGTGATCGAGCCCGGCGGCGCGGTGGCCTTGGCCGCGGCGCTGTTTCACCCCGACAAGATCGAGGGCGAGGCGGTGATCGCGGTGGCGACGGGCGGCAATGTCGACGCGCCGATCTTCGCCCGCGCGCTGGAGACGCTCGGGTGATCGTCGAGGCGCGCGACGGCTGCCGCCTGGCCACCCGGATCGAGGGGCCCGAGGGCGCGCCCGCGCTGGTGCTGCTGCATGGGCTCGGCATGGACATGACGCTGTGGGACGCGGTGCTGCCGCTCCTGCCCGGCGACATTCGCGTGCTGCGCTACGACCTGCGTGGCCATGGCGGCTCGGACGTACCGCCGGCCCCCTACTCCATGGGACAGATGGTTTCGGACGCCGAGGCGGTGATCGAGGCGCACGGCCTGCGCGAGACGGTGGTAGCGGGGCTGTCGCTGGGCGGCATGGTGGCGCAGGGGCTGGCGGTCAAGCGGCTCGATCTCGTGCGCGCGCTGATCCTGTCGAACACCGCGGCCAAGATCGGCACGCCCAAGATCTGGGACGACCGCATCGCCACGATCCGGCGCGAGGGGCTCGCCGCACAGGTCGAGACGGTGCTCGACCGCTGGCTCGGGCGCGATGCCCGCCATGGCTCCGCGGCGGGCCGGGCGCGGCGGATGCTGGGCGGCACGGAGGTGGAGGGCTATATTGGCGGCTGCGCCGCGGTCTCGGGCACCGATCTGTGGACCCCTGTCTCGGGGCTGCGGCTGCCGGTGCTGGGCATCGCGGGGGCCGAGGACCGCTCGGTGCCCACCGATCTCATGCGCGAGACGGTGGAGCTGATCCCCGGCGCGCGCTTCGAGATCCTGCGCCGGGCCGGGCATCTGCCGCCGATGGAGCGGCCCGAGGACTGGGCCGCTCTCGTGTCGGGGCAATTGCGCGCCATCGGGCAATCGGGCGGGGCCTAGAGCCCCGGCACCACGTCGAACAGGCTGCGCGTGCCGAAGCTGGTGCCCGACAGGGCACCGAAGCCGATCTCGGCGCCGATGGCGAGAAAGGTCTCGTCACCGCCGAAGGCCTCGTCTTCGGCCTCGATCCGGCCCAGCTCGCCCCAGAGCCGCGGGCCGCCGTCGATCCGGTAGCCGCCGCCCAGCGCCACGCGGGTCAGGGCGCCTTCCTCATCCGCATCGGCAAAGCCAATCTCGCCCATGGCGAAGATCGCGGGCGTGATCTCGTAGCGCGCCGAAAGACCGGCCACCGCGGCCCCGCCGCGCGTGCCGTCATGGTGCGCCAGATAGCCCTCGCCGCGAAGCCCGAAGACCGAGGCGGCGGCTTCGATGCCATAAATCTCCGCATCGCCCTCCTCGTAGTCATCGCGCCCCACGAAGGCCCCGACTACCGCGCCATCGAGGCCCATCACGAAGGGACCGAAATCGTAAAGCGCGTGCAGCGTCGCATTGCTGCCGTCGGCCCCGAAGCCCGAAAAGCCGTAGGAGGCCAGGTCGACCGCCGCGCCGAAACCAAGCCCGATGTCGAACTGCAGCCCGCCCGAATAGCTGGTATGGCCGATCGCACCCTCTTCGAAGAAGGCGGAGGTTTCGAGCGCGAGCGTGCCGCCCGCCAGCCCCTGCGCCGAGGCCGCCGCCGCCACGAGGCCGATGGCCGCCGAAAGCCCCGCCGTTGAGATTGCCCGTTTCATCATCTGCTCTGTCCTCATGGGTTGGTCTTGATGCCGATCCTCCGGGCTTGGTCTACACCGCACCGCCGCACCGCCCCAGCCCCTTTCGCGACGCCCGCGCCGCTTCTTGCGCGGTGGAATGCAAAACATGGCACCTTGCCGGGCGACGATGGCGACATAGGTTGCATTGCAACGGCACATGCGGCGCGCTGACCCCGCCGCGATGTCCCGACGGTGCCCCGATAAAGGACAGATCATGAACGCCCTCGAATCGACCTTCGCCAATCTCGAAGCCCGCATGACCCAGGCGAATGGCGCCGCCCCTGCCCGGCCCGCGCCGGCACCCGTCGCCGAAACCAAGGGCGATGTCACCACCCGCGCCGCCCGTGCCATCCTCGACGCCGAGACCGAGGCGCGCAACGCCAAGATCGCCGCCCTGCGCGCGGCACGGCTTGAGAAAAAGACCGACTGACGCCGTTTGGCGCTTTGTTCCGGCGAAGAAAACGCTTCGCATCCTTCGCTGTTGAGGATGCGGGGCATTCCGGGTTTGCCCGGGCGGTTCGAAGAAAGTGGCGATCCCAGGAGGACTCGAACCCCCAACCTGCTGATTAGAAGTCAGCTGCTCTATCCAGTTGAGCTATGGGACCGCGACGACCTGTTCCGGGCGGGCACCGATGATCGGCGCCGACCCGGACGAGTCGGCGCGAAGATGCGCAAATTCGCGGGGCGACTCAACCCGGCATTTGCGCGCGGGAGGGCGCGGGACACAATGTCGGCGGTCTTCTGGAGCCGGGCGGTTACATGTTGCGGCTTGTTGCGCTAAGAGAGCGGCATCCGAAACAACACGCGACAATTCAATGACCCACTCGATCGAGATCGTTCCGCTGCAATGCACCGACACCGGGCTTCGCCTCCGGTCCGGGCCACAGGCCGCCACGGAATACGACGTCGTCGCCCGGCGGCGCGGCAAGGACGGAACGAAGTTCCTCTGGCGCAAGCCCGCGGACACGATCGAGGAGGCGGAGCGGATCGTCGCCGATGCCCGTGATGAGCTGGGCGAAAACACCACCGTCATTGCGGAAATGCCGATCCCGTCGCAGCGCCCCGTCTCCGAGCCGGCGACCGCCGCGCTCTGAGAGGACAGCGCCCTGCCCGAGACATCCGATCCCGGGCAAGCGGCGCTTCTCCGGCTACCTCTCTTGATGAACGCGCCGCCCCTCTCTGAGCGACCGCGCTCGCTCAGAGGTAGCGGTTCACGAGGTTTTCGAGCCGTTCCTGCCGCCCCGAACGGGGTTCGGGGTTGATCCCCTCGCCCTCGACCCGCGTCGCGATCTCCTCGAAGCCGCCCGCGAGCATCGTCTTGGCCTGCGCCGTCTCCCAGCCCGCGTAGCGCGCGTCGCGCGCGGCCTCGAGTTTGCCGTCCTCCAGCATCTTCGCCGCCGCCTTGAAGCCCGCGGCACAGGCGTCCATGCCGCCGACATGCGCGAGGATCAGGTCCTCCGCGTCGAGCGACTGGCGCCGCAGCTTGGCGTCGAAATTGGTGCCGCCGGTGGTGAAGCCGCCCGCGCGCAGCACCTCGTAATAGGCCAGCGTCATCTCGGGCACGTTGTTGGGGAACTGGTCGGTGTCCCAACCCGACTGGTAGTCGTTGCGGTTCATGTCGATCGAGCCGAAGATGCCCAGCTCGCGCGCCAGCGCCAGCTCGTGCTCGAAGCTGTGGCCGGCGAGGATCGCGTGGCCCTGCTCGATGTTGACCTTCACCTCCTTTTCCAGCCCGAAGTCCTTGAGGAAGCCGTAGACTGTCGCGACGTCGTAGTCGTACTGGTGCTTGGTCGGCTCCTGCGGCTTGGGCTCGATCAGGATGGTGCCGTCAAAGCCGATCTTGCGGGCGTATTCGACCGCTTGGGTCAGGAAGCGGCCCGCCTGCTGACGCTCGCGCCCCATGTCGGTGTTGAGCAGCGTCTCGTAGCCCTCGCGCCCGCCCCACAGCACGTAGTTCTCGCCGCCGAGCTGATGCGTGGCGTCGATGCAGGACTTCACCGTCGCCGCGGCAAAGGCATAGACATCCGGGTCGGGATTGGTCGCGGCACCCGACATGTAGCGCCGATGCGAGAACAGGTTCGCCGTGCCCCATAGAAGCTTCGTCCCCGTCTCCTCCATCTTGCCCTGGAAGTAGTCGGTGATCTCGCGCAGGTTGCGGGTGTTCTCTGCGAAGCTCGCGCCCTCGGGCCGCGCATCCACGTCGTGGAAACAGAAATACGGCGCGCCGAGGATCTCGAACATCTCGAAGGCGACGTCGGCCTTCAGCTTCGCCTTCTCCATCCCCTCGCCGAACCAGGGCCGGTCGAAGGTCTGCCCGCCGAAGGGATCGCCCCCCTCCCAGGCGAAGCTGTGCCAATAGGCGACCGAGAAGCGCAGATGCTCCTTCATGGTCTTGCCCATCACGACCTCCTCGGGGTCGTAATGGCGGAAGGCGAAATCGCTGTCGGCCCCGGGACCGCCGTGGCGGATCGCCGGGATCCCCTTGAAGAACTCTGTCATGGTCTCTCGCTCTCTCCCTTGCGCCCCGCGCCATGCGATCAGGCCGGTGCATGGCCCCGCCCTGGCGAAAGGCCCTGCATCAGGCCCGTTCCGCCAACGCGGCGAATTCTTGACTAACGTACATCAAAAAACCTCATGCGCAAGCCATCGCCTTTTCCCGCGCTAGGGCAGGTTGTCGCGCAGGAAGATTTCGGTCTGGATCAACCCGGCGCCCGGATCGACCGGGGCCGCGTCGATCAGCTTGCGCAGAATGTCGAGCGCGTGGCGCACCTCGCGTGCGATGTCCTGATGCAGCACCGCGTCGAAAGCGCCATCCTGCAGCGCCGCGCGCGATTGCGCGGTCAGCTCATGGGCCACGACCATGGGCCATGGCGTGGGGGCCATACGGCCCAGCGCCCGCCGCAGGCCGCCGTTGCCGCCGCCAAGGCTGTAGATGCCGACGATATCGTCATGCGCCCCGAACGCGTCGCTCATCAGCTGCTCGACCCGGTCGGCCTCGTCGCGCCCCTCGAGCGGCGGCATCAGCTGCAGATGCGCGAACTCGGCATGCATGACCTGCTCGAAGCCGAGCCTGCGCTCGACATGATCGCGCAGCAGCATGGAGCCCGCGACGATGGCGATCCGGCCCTGCCGATCCTGACAGAACCGGCCCAGGAGCCCCGCCGCCGTCCGCCCGGCCGAGACATTGTCGATCCCGACGAAATGGGCGCGCCCGGAGGTCGGAAGATCCGACACCAGCGTGATCACCTCGATCCCCGCGGCCCGCAGATCAAAGACCGCCTGCCGCACCTCGGCGTCATCGGTGGCGACCACGACCACCCCGTCCGGGGCCGTCTCGCGCACCCGGCGCAGATCGGCCGCAAGCGCGCGCCCGTCGAAGGGCGGCACCGTCGAGACGCTGATTTCGATGCGCGCGCGTGCGGCGTGGCGCGTTTGGGCGCGCACCTCCTCGGCGAGGTTGCGCATGAAGCTGTTGGGCCCTTCGGGGAGCGTGAAATGCACCTTGTAGACCCGCTTGCGCGACAGGTTGGCGGCCATGATGTCGCGCTCGTAGCCCAGCTCGCGCATCGCGGCGCGGACCCGCTCGCGTGTCGCCGCGCGCACCCCGTCGCGGCCGTTGAGCACGCGGTCGACGGTCGAGAGGCTGACATTGGCCACATGCGCCACATCATGCACGGTCGGACGTAACATAGGCGGCTCCCGCGCTGCTTCGCAAACGTGGTTAGCCCAAGCCCGTCCCTTGAGCAAACCCGCGGATCTGGCCGGTTTCGTTCAGTTCATCCGGCGATGGACGCCACATACGAAAACACGCCGCAGGATTTCTGCGGCGTGTCCGGGCCAACCGATCGCGACGGGCCCCTTCGCTGATATGGCGGCAATGCCCCTATTCGGCGGGGCATTCGGCGGGCATGGCCTGCCGCGCAGGGGCCTTCGCGCGTTTCAGATCCCACCAGGCGAAGGCGAAATAGACCGCGGTGCACCAGATGGTCAGATCGTAGAACACCTCGCGGTTCGCCAGGTAGCTGGCGTGATCGGGGCTCGCGAACATGGCGCGCCAGCCCAGCACCGCGGGCACCACGAGCCCGACGAGGATCCACGTCGCGCGGATGATCCACGTGAGCAGGCCCATGTCGCGCTGGGGCGCGCAGGCCTCGCGCTGCTCCAGCTCCCGGTGATGCTCGGCGACGGCGCGGTCGAAGGCGGCGAGCTTCCGCTCGGCCTCGGGCCACTCACCATCCGCCCCGGCCCGCTTGGCGAGGACCGTGTAGAGCAAAACCGACAGGATCCAGGTCGGCACGAAGAGGTAGTAGAAGGGAAAGATGTCGGCGAGGTTCAGCCCGAAGCCGAACACCAGCGCCACGGCCCATGTGACGATGGCCGGGACGTTCTGCCGCGCGCCGCTCAGCTTGCGCCAATATGTCTTCATCCCCAGCCGCTCGAACAGGTGCTGCTCGGCGAAGACGATGCCGCCCACCGGCACCAGCAGCAGGCCCGCATAGGTCAAAAGCGGCAGGAAGCTGCGGTAGATGATCGGAAAGCAGCTGCCCACCACCACCACGGCGCCCACGATCAGCGTCACCTTGGTGCGCGAGGTGTTGGGAAACACCGCCTGCGCGGCGAGGCCCGCGCGGTAGAGGTTGGAGTTCGCGGTGGTCCAGCCTGCAACGATGACGATGACGAAGCCGCTGGCACCCAGCGCCAGATAGGCGACGTCGCCGGGCGAGACGACGGCGATGGAGGTCTGCAGGGCGGCCGCCGTGGCCGCGCCCATCAGCGCCGCCGAGATCCAGGCGACGTAATGGCCGAACATCATGCCCGTCGCCGTGGCGAGGCCGTAGCGCGTCTTGCGCGCATAGCGCAGCAGCGCCATGTCGATCAGCCCGAAATGCGCGAAGGTATTGGCCGCCCAGGCAAAGCCGATGACCTCCCAGATGCCGATGCCCGGATCGCCCTGCGCGTTGGTGCCGGTGAACACGGTCGCCCCCGCCAGATCGACGAAGTCCTGAAAGCCGGTGAGCATGGTCCGGCCGGTCAGCGCCTCGTTGAGCGAGGGGATCAGCACCATGCCGCCCACCGTGAACATCACCATCAGCCACGGCGCGCAGATCGAGGCGAACTCGCTGAGCACGTTGAAGCCGTAATAGGCCACGAGCACCGCGATCACGCTGGCGGAGGCGGCGATCAGCACGAAGGCCGGGCTGGTCGGATAAGCCATGACCTGCGGCGATATGCCGAACAACACCCGCAGCGCGGTGGCCGAGACGGTGATCATCGCGGCGGAGATGACCACAAAGATCAGCACGTTGGCCCCGTTGTAGAGCCGGGAAAACACCTCTCCCATGTTCTGTTCGAGATAGGTGTAGAGGCTGAGCCGGGTCTTGACCGCGATCGGCGCGGTGATCAGCCAGAAGCTCAGCACCGCGAGGATGTTGCCGATCAGCAGGCCGATCAGGATGTCATGGATCGTGGCGCCGAGTGCCACGAAGGCCGCACCGATCACGAATTCCGTCGCCGCCACGTGTTCGGCGGCGTAAAGCCCCAGGAAATGCCCCGGCCCGTGCAGGCGGTGGCGCGGCACCGGGATCTGTTCGTCGTCCATCTTCGAGATGGTGTGGCGCATCTCGGCTGAAGTCGTGGCCATGTCGTCCGTTCTACCTGAGGTCGATCCGATATTCCGGCGCCTTCTAGCGGCATGTCGTCACATGTGCCAGCGGCCAGCAGCCCTCTCCCCCGACCGTGGCCGGGGGCCGGCCCGCCGCACCCTGCGCATGTCGTCGCCCCCCTCCCTGCCCGCCCGCCTAGGATCATGAGACGAGATCTCTTTCATGGTGGAGGCGGCCTGGAACTTCGCCCATTATCCGCGCGACACCCGACCCATCCGCCGCCGTCAACCCCGAGGACGCATCACATGCCATTCGACACGACCAAGGGCCTGCCCGATCGCCGGATCGGCACACCGGCCGCTTCGAACCTCTTCCCGTTGTACCCGCTGCCCTTCCACGCGCGCCGCAGCCCCGATCGGGGGGCGACGGCATGAGCGGGCAAAGCTGGAGCGGGCCGCAGGCCACGGCCCGGCTCGAGGCGTTGCTCGAGCGGCTCGGGCCGGACGGCGGCCCGCGCGGCATCTACACAAAGGTCTTCGACGAGGCCGCGCGCGAGGATGCCGCGCGCGCCGCGCGGCTGGACGGCCCGCTCGCCGGGGCGCTGGTCTCGGTCAAGGGGCTCTTCGACGTGGCGGGCGAGGTGACCCATGCCGGCACGCGGTTTCTCGAAACCGGTCCGGCGGCGCGGTCCGATGCCCCCGCCGTGGCACGGCTGCGCGCCAAGGGCGCGGTGATGGTCGGGCATACGGCGATGTCCGAGCTGGCCTATTCCGGCCTCGGCCTCAACGATCACCACGGCACCGCAGACAACCCGGCCTGGCCGGGGCGCATCCCCGGCGGCTCGACCTCGGGCGGCGCGGCCTCGGTCGCGGCGGGCCTCGCCGATGTGGCGATCGGCAGCGACACCGGCGGCTCGCTGCGCATCCCGGCGGCCTTCTGCGGGCTGACCGGCTTCAAGCCGAGCCAGTCCAGCGTGCCGCGCACCGGCACGGTGCCGCTTTCGGACAGTCTCGACAGCCTCGGCCCGATCGCGCGTGACGTGGCGAGCTGTGCCGCGACATGGCGCGCGATGGCCGGACGCGACGCGCCCGAGGCCCCCCCGGCGCCACTGCGCCTGCGCGTGGCGCGTGGCTTCGGTTTCGACGGGCTCGACCCGGAAGTCGCCGCCGGGTTCGAGGCGCGGCTCGCGCAGCTGCGCAAGGACATGCCGGTCGAGGAGACGCCGCTGCCGCTCCTCGAAGAGCTGGGCGATATCCCACCGTGGCACCTGACGGCGGTGGAATGCCGCGCGCATCACGAGGCCGCGTTTCACGCACAAGCCGATCAGTTCGACCCCCGCGTCCATGCGCGGATGCAGCGCGCCGACGAGGTCTCGGCCGTGGCCTATCGCCAGACACTCAACGCGCGACAGCGCTTTGCCGCGGCGTTCACCGCCGCGCTCGAGGGCGAGGCCCTGCTGCTGCCGACGGTCGCGATCCTGCCGCCGAGGCCCGAGGAGCTGTCGGATGACGCGGCCTTCAACCGGCTGAACCTCCTGGCGCTGCGCAACACGACGCTGGGCAATATCGCCGACGGCTGCAGCATCGCCCTGCCCTATCGCCACGAGGGCGTGCTCTTGAGCCTCATGCTGATCGCGGGGCACGGTGCCGACGAGGCGCTGCTCGCCACGGCGCGGCAGATCGAGGCCGGACTCGGCGAGGGCTGACGGTGCGCCTTGGCGAGCAAGGCCCCCGGCCCCTCATTCGGACCGACCGCCTGAAATCGGCAACGCCGCCTTCATTACAAGCCCCCTGCCCCGAAAAGCGCCGAAACCTGATGTCTTCGGCGGAGGAACGCCGGGATAGGCGGGCGAAATGGCGGGGCTTCGCCCGGTTTCCGCCCGTGAGGGAACCGGGCCGCCTCGGCCGTTGCATCGCGGCGGCGGGCCGCGCAGATGGGGCGCACAGACGAGGACAACAATCGAAGGACGTCCCCTTGATCAAGCCGAACGCCATGCTCCGCACCCTGCTGACCGCGACCTGCCTGCTGGCGGCGCCGATCGCCACCGCCCATTCGGACAGCGTGACCCAGACCTTCGAGGGGGCCGCGTCGTGGTACGGGCCGGGGTTCCACGGGCGGCTGACCGCCAATGGCGAGACCTACGACATGAACAGCCTCACCGCCGCCCACCCCGACCTGCCCTTCGGCACGCGGGTGCGCGTCACCAACGAGGCCACCGACAAGTCGGTCGTGGTGCGGATCAACGATCGCGGGCCCTATGCGGGAGGCCGCATCATCGACCTGTCCAAGGGGGCCGCGGGCAACATCGGCCTGATCGCCAGCGGTGTCGGGCATGTCACGGTCGAAGTGCTTGCCAACGGCTGAGCCGCGCGACCGGCCCGAACGGCGGGGGCGTCCCCCCGCCGCTGCACCACGTTCCTGCGCCGGTCACGGTTTTCGCCCGAGCGTATCGGCCATCTGGGCGTTCCGCTCGCCCATCGGCCGCACCCGTCCGCGCGTCGTGTCCCGGCGGGACTGGTGCTCCATCTCGGCGTTGAGCAAGGCGCCGAGCAGCACGACGAAGGCCGTCATCCAGATGTAGAGAAGCAGGATGACCACCCCGGCCAGCGCCCCGTAGGTCGGCTGGTAGCTTCCGAAATTGCGCACGAAGAGCGCGAACAGCACCGAGCCGCCCAGCCACAGCGCCGTGGCGACGACCGCGCCCGGCGTGACCCAGCTCCACCTCGGGGCCCGGCGCGCTGGCGCGTAGCGATAGAGCAGCCCGAGCGCCAGCATCGACAACAGCCCCAGCACCGACCAGCGGCCCATGCTGACGATGGTGTCGGCCGAGCCCGACAGCCCCAGCGCCTCCAGCGCCGCGGGCACCGCCACGGCCAGCCCCAGCGCGGCAAGCGCCATTGCCGTCAGCACCGCGGTCAGGCCCAGCGACACGAGGTTGCGCGAGATGATGTTGCGCGTCTCGCTCTCGACATGCGCCATGTTGATGCCGCTCACGAGGTTGTCGATCCCGCGCGAGGCCCAGAAGAGCGACAGGACAAAGCTGATGGAGGCCGTCGCCGTGGCCTGGCCCGGGGCCTGGCCTACGAGCTCGCCCACCTGGTCGCGGACCACCGCGAAGGGCTCCGCCGGCGCGAGCCCCTCCAGCGTCTCGAGCTCGCGCAGGACAAGCTCGGCGTCGAAGAACAGCCCCGCGAGCGACACCAGCATCGCAAGCGCGGGAAACAGCGCCAGCATCCCGAAGAAGGCGACCCCGGCCGCCACCAGCGGGACGAGATCGCGGCCGATCCTCCTGCCCACCCTGAGCGAAATGTCGCGCCAGCCTGCCGGCTGGATCTGCTGCGGTCGCCATGCCTCGCGCCCCCGGTCGCGCTCCTGCCCGGCCTGCTCGGGGTTGGCCGGCGCGGCCGGATGCGCGCCCTCGGGCCGCGATGCCGCCTCTCCGCTTGGGCCGGGCGCTTCGCCTTCCGGATCTCGCATGTCCCTTGCCCTCCCTTGTCCGCGCGCCCGGGTGTCTCGTGACATGAAACGCACAAGGGCCGGACTCTGGTCCGGCCCTTCGCAGTCCTTTGCCCGCGCCATGCTGCGCCTGCCCCCGGTCAGGCCCCTGCTGAGGCCCGCGCAACGGCCGCGTCCGCCCTCAGAAGGCGGGGACGGTCTGGCGGCGGCGCTGCAGGAGCACCACCGCGCCCAGAAGCAGCAGCGCCGGGATGTAGAATACGTATTTCGTGATCCGCTCGCGCGGTGCCTGCACCTGCGAGATCTGCACCGGCGTGTCCGAGTAGAAGTCGAAATCGCCGAGCTTCTCCGCCGCGGGCGTGCCGAACATCGGCTCGTCGAGCCGCACCACCTCGCCCTCGGGGAACAGCAGCAGGCCGGAGGCGTCGATCCGCTCCGCGGCGCCGCCATCGCCCTCGATCTCCATCACGAGCGTCGTCTCGGTGATCTGGCCCGAGTTGAAGTCGGGCCCCTCGATCTTGAGGCGGAGCGTGTCGCCCGGCTCGGCCTCGGCCACCGCCGTCTCGAACTGCGCGGGGGCGTAGTTCTGGAACGGGCTCTGCAGCTGGTTGAGCCAGAAGCCCGGCACGAAGAGCGTGAAGGCCACGAGCAGGAGGGCGGCGGATTCGTGGATCTTCGAGGGCGCGAGGAAATAGCCCTGCGTCGCGGCGGCGAACAGGAGCATCGCAAAGGTCGCCACCACGAAGATGAACACCGCCTGACCGATGCCGAACCATGTCCCCAGATCGATGCCGTAGAGGATCAGCGCCGGGTTGTAGATGAACAGGAAGGGCAGCGCCACGGTGCGCAGGGAGTAGAAGAAGGCGGTGAAGCCGGTCTTGATCGGATCGCCGCCGGAGACGGCGGCGGCGGCGAAGGAGGCCAGACCCACGGGTGGCGTCACATCGGCCATGATGCCGAAGTAGAACACGAAGAGATGCGCCGCGATCAGCGGCACGATCAGCCCCTCCTGCGCGCCCAGGTTCACCACGACCGAGGCCATCAGCGACGAGACCACGATGTAGTTCGCGGTGGTCGGCAGGCCCATGCCGAGGATCAGCGAGAACAGCCCCACGAAGACCAGCATCAGGATCAGGATCCCGCCCGAAAGCTGCTCCACGAGGCCCGCAAGCTCGGTGCCGATCGGGGTCTTGGTGACGGTGGCGACGATGATGCCGGCGGCGGCGGTGGCGACGCCGATGCCGATCATGTTGCGCGCGCCTGCCACGAGACCGTCACGCAGGTCATGAAAGCCCGCGGCGAACTCATGGGCGATCTGGCCGCCCTGCCCGCGGAACAGCGCCTTGATCGGGCGCTGGGTGACGATGATGAGCAGCATCAGGCAGGTGGCGTAGAAGGCCGATTTGGCCGGGCTCTGCCGCTCGACCATCAGGAACCAGACCAGCACGAGGATCGGCAGCACGTAATGCAGGCCGGTGGCATAGACCTCGCCCACGGTGGGCAGCCTGATCTCCTCGTCCGAGGGATCGTCCATGTGCAGGTCCGGGCGCTGCGCCGCGACCCAGACCAGCCCGAGATAGATCAGCCCCAGCACCGCCATCATCAGCGGCGCGGCGAGCGAGGGCAGCGCGCCTTCGAGCGCCTCGACGCCGTAGATCAGCGCGGTGAAGGCCGCGCCCGCCACGGCGAAGCCGAGCAGGAACTTCACGATCATGCCCGCGAAGCTCTTGCTTTCGCCCAGCGCCGGCATCTCGCGCTTCAGCGCCTCGAGATGCACGATGTAGACCAGCGCGATGTAGGAGATCACTGCCGGGATGAAGGCGTGCTTGATCACCTCCAGATAGGAGATGCCGATGAACTCGACCATCAGGAAGGCGGCGGCCCCCATGACGGGGGGCATGATCTGGCCGTTGACCGAGGAAGCCACCTCGACCGCGCCGGCCTGCTCGCGCGAGAAGCCCACGCGCTTCATCAGCGGAATGGTGAAGGTGCCGGTGGTGACCACGTTGGCGATCGAGGAGCCGGAGATGAGACCGGTCATGGCCGAGCCGACGACGGCGGCCTTGGCCGGGCCGCCGCGCAGATGCCCCAGCCCGGCGAAGGCGAGCTGGATGAAGTAGTTGCCGGCCCCTGCCTTGTCCAAGAGCGAGCCGAACAGCACGAAGAGGAAGACGAAGGCGGTCGAGACGCCCAAGGGGATGCCGAAGACGCCCGCCGTGTCGAGCCACTGCGCATTGATCAGCGAGGTGAACGACAGGCCCTCGTGCTCGATCAGGTTGGGGATCAGCCAGCCGGTGCCGAAATAGGCATAGGCGAGGAACAGCGATCCGACGACGGTCAGCGCCGGCCCCAGCGCGCGGCGCGAGGCTTCGAGCAGCACCACGAGGCCGACCGAGCCGATGATCACCTGGGTCTGCGTCGGCAGGCCCGAGCGGGCGGTCATGGCGAGATGATCCGAGAACCAGAAGACGTAGAAGGCGCAGAAGGCGCCGATCAGGGCGAGGCCCCAGTCGATCAGGGGCACGCGCTCGCGCGGGCTCGACTTGAACGCCGGATAGGCGAGAAAGGCGAGGAAGATCGCGAACATCAGGTGGATGGGCCGGGTCTGCGAGGAATTGAGCACCGGCAGGTAGGCGCCGAACCACAGCTGCGGCTGCGCGATCCAGAGCTGGAACAGCGACCATGCCATCGCCGTGCCGGCGATCAGCATCGCCGTGGCGCGGCTTGCCGGGGCGCGGGCGCCCGAATCCGAACTGGTGACAAGGTCCTGCAGATCATCGTCCGAATATTGCCGGTCGTCCCGGTCCTCGCGCTGGTCGGCCATCGGACGCGCTCCCTCATGCTGTGATCGGTGTCAGATCCGTCTCGTGCGACGGGCAATGGCCGGGGCGCGCCCGCTGCGCGCCCCGGCCGATGGTTCAACGCGGAGGGGCGATCACTCGATCAGCCCGGCCTCGCGGTAGTATTTCTCGGCGCCCGCGTGCAGCGGCGCGGAGAGACCGTCGGCGACCATTTCCTCCTTGGTCAGCACGCTGAAGGCCGGGTGCAGGCTCTTGAACTGGTCGAAGTTCTCGAACACCGCCTTCACGGTCTCGTAGACGACCTCCTCGGGCACGCTGGCCGAGGAGACGAAGGTCGCGCCGACGCCGAAGGTCGAGGTGTCCTCGTCATTGCCGCGATACATGCCGCCCGGGATGGTGGCGGTGCGGTAGTAGGGGTTTTCCTCGACCAGCTTGTCGACGGCCTCGCCCGAGACCTCCACCAGCACCGCGTCGCAGGCGGTGGTCGCCTCCTGGATCGAGCCCGAGGGGTGGCCGACGGTGTAGACCATGGCGTCGATGTTGTTGTCGCACAGCGCCTGGCTCTGCTCGGCGGCCTGCAGCTCGGAGGTGAGCTGGAAGTCGTCCATGGTCCAGCCCATGGCCTCCATCAGCACTTCCATGGTGCCGCGTTGGCCCGAGCCGGGGTTGCCGACGTTGACGCGCTTGCCCTTGAGATCCTCGAAGGTCTCGATGCCGGCATCGGCACGCGCCACGACGGTGAAGGGCTCGGGATGGACCGAGAACACCGCGCGCAGATCCTCGAACGGGCCCTGCTCCTCGAACTGCGAGGTGCCCTCGATGGCGTGGTACTGCCAGTCGGACTGGGCGACACCGAACTCGAGCTCGCCCGAGCGCACGGCGTTGATGTTGTAGACCGAACCACCGGTCGACTCGACGCCGCAGCGGATGCCGTGGTCGGCGCGGCCGCGGTTCACGAGGCGGCAGATCGCGCCGCCGGTCGGGTAGTAGACGCCAGTCACGCCACCGGTGCCGATCGAGATGAACTGCTGGCCGTCCTGCGCGGCGGCACCGCCCGCGGCGAGGGTCAGCGCGGTCGCGGCTCCGACGAGATAATGTTTCATGGGCTCTCTCCCTTGAGGTCTCTTGATATTCATTGGTCGCCTTGGCGATCAGGCTCCCGTGAGCCTGCTGCACCACCGATGAAAGTCAACAGCCCGTCGCTGTCAACAGGTTACGGCGCGGGCGTTTTCTCCAATTCCGCCCGAATGTTGGCGTCGAGCGCCAATTCCGCGCTGTTGGCGATGAAAGCCAGAACCGTGTAGAACCCCACCGTCGCCATCAGGTCGAACATGCCCTCGCGCCCGACCAGCGCCTCGACCTCGGCCTGCTGCGCGGGCGACAGCCGCGAGGCCTGCAAGAGCGCGTCCACCGCCCCTGCGAGCGTGGCATCCTCGGGCGTCATCGCCTCGAGCGGCCCCCTGATCGAGGCGATGCGCGCCTCGGCCATGCCGAGCTTGCGCGCGCGGCTGACGTGATGGCCCCATTCGTAATCCGAGCCGTGCCGGTGCCCGGTGCGCAGGATCACCACCTCGCTGCGCTCCGGCCCGAGCGTGGTGTCGACCACCACGTGCTGGCGCAGGTCGGACCACGCGCGCAAAAGCCGCGGGTGATGCGCCATGACGCGGTAGATGTCGAGCCGTCCGGCAAAGCCGGGCAGCATGTCGGCGATGCCGCCGGGCCAGTCGGCGTCGCTCAGGGGGGCCAGACCGCTCATGCGATCTCGCCCAGCGCCCGGTCCACGGCGCGGGCCAGCCGTTCGACGATCCGGTCGATATCGGCGCGCTCGACGATGAAGGGCGGAGCCAGAAGCACGTGATCGCCGCGCGCCCCGTCGATGGTGCCGCCCATGGGATAGACCATCAGCCCCTCCTCCATCGCCACGGCCTTGATCCGGGCGTGCAGCTTCTGCGCGGGGTCGAACGGCGCCTTGCTCTCGCGGTCCGCGACCATCTCGATCGCCTGGAACAGCCCCCGCCCCCGGATGTCGCCGACATGCGGGTGGCTGCCGAAAGCGCCGGTCAGCCGCTCGCGCAGATGCGCGCCCATCTCGCGTACATTGGCAAGCAGGTCGTCGCGCGCGATCACCTCCTGCACCGCCAGCGCCGCGGCGGCGGCCATCGGGTGGCCCATGTAGGTATGGCCGTGCTGGAAGAAGCCCGAGCCGGTCGAGATCGCGTCATAGATCTTCTCGCTCAGCAGCACCGCGCCGATCGGCTGGTAGCCGCCGCCGAGCCCCTTGGCCACGGTCATCAGGTCGGGCGATATGCCCTCCTGCTCGCAGGCATGCAGCGTCCCCGTCCGGCCCATGCCGCACATCACCTCGTCGAGGATCAGAAGCACGCCGTGCCGGTCGCAGATCTCGCGGATGCGCTTGAAGTAATCGCCCACCGGCGGCACCGCCCCTGCCGTGGCCCCCACCACCGGCTCGGCCACGAAGGCCAGAACGCTTTCGGGGCCGAGCTCCCGGATCTTGGTCTCCAGCTCGCCCGCCGCGCGGGCGGCGTAATCGGCGTCGCTCTCGGCCTCGCGCTGTTCGCGGTAGGCGAAGCAGGGCGCGATGTGATGCGTCTCCATCAAGAGCGGCCTGAACTGCGCGCGGCGCCATTCGTTGCCGCCCGCAGCCAGAGCGCCGAGCGTGTTGCCGTGATAGCTCTGGCGCCGGGCGATCACGTGGCGGCGCCCCTCCTCTCCGCGCTCGGTCGCGTATTGCCGCGCGAGCTTCAACGCCGCCTCGACCGCCTCGGAGCCGCCCGAGACGAGATAGGCATGCCCGATCCCCTCCGGCGCGTCGGCCACCAGCCGATCGCCGAGCCGCTCGGCGGCCTCGGTGGTGAAGAAGCCGGTATGGGCATAGGCGATGCTGTCGGCCTGCGCGTGCAGGGCGGCGATCACGTCGGGGTGCCCGTGGCCGAGGCAGGAGACGGCAGCGCCGCCGCAGGCGTCGATGTAGTCGCGCCCCTCGCTGTCGGTGATGGTCAGCCCGCTCGCCGCGACGGCCCGGCGAGGCTGAAGGCGCGTGGAGCGGTGAAGGAGATGGGTCATGAGGGCTTCCGGCGGTTTCGAATCTGATCGATTCATGCGCCTCGGCGGCACGCCGCGCAACCATCGAAGCAGCGCGCGGGGCCGCGACGAGGGCCAAGTCTGCTGCCCCTCCGGGCCGCTGAACCCGCCGCGCAGCCCCGCCTCGCGCTCCCGCTAGGCCGTGCTCCAGTTGAAGCACCCCGAGGGCATGCCCGTGCCGCTGACGAGCAGCGCGCCGTGCCTGTAGAAGCTCCAGCGTCGGTCCGCCGGAACATCCACCACCACGACGGACATGCCGGGATCGGCCCAGACGAGGCGCGCCGACAGCTTCGACAGGGCGGCCTCGATCTGCGCCGCCTCATGACCGGGCCGGAACACCACGGTGGTGAACGGCTGGTCCGGCGGCGGGCGCAGCGACCAGCCGCCCGCCCCGAGGCTGACAAGGGTGATCATAAGCAGCGCAGCGCTCGAACGCTGCAGCCCCATGCCGCCACCCCCGCCGCCCCGGCGCCACAGCGCCCAGCCGATGGCCAGAGGCAGCAGGCCGAAGACCGCGAACCACAGCAGATCCCAAAGGAGGGGATATGCGCTGTCGATCCGGATCCGGTGGATGCCGAGCAGCCAGTGCGACAGCACGCTGTCCAGGATGTGCCAGGTTCCGAACCCCGCGATCAGCACCCCCAGCAGCGCCCGCCCCCCGATCCGCGCGCCTGCGACATGGGACCGCCACAGCCCCCAAAGCCCGATGGCGGCCAGGACATACATCAGGAGGTGGAAATACCCGTCCCAGAGCACCTGCGCGCGCAGGTCATCGACACCCGGGACAAGGCTGAGAAGATGATGCCATTGCAGGATCTGGTGCAGCAGGATGCCATCGAAGAATCCGCCCAGGCCGATGCCCAGCGTGAGCCCATGCCAGCTCCAAGACAGTCCGCGCATCGGTCTCCTCCCTCTCCTCGCAACCCGGCCCGGCATCCCGGGTTCCCTTCTTGCTCGTCGAGACAAGGCCATCGGTCGCCGCGGGCGGAGCGCTGGGGTGGCCGCGGTACAGGACGCTGCGGATCAAGGTTCACGCGACGGGCGACCGGCAGGCCGGGATAGCGTTCAGCTTTCCGGAGGACATGAACCGGCTACCACGCCCGAAGCTGCGTCGAGGTCCGTATGAACGGCCCGAAGCTCTTCGGCGCGAAGCTCATGTCATGAGCCCCGCCAAACCGCCGGGAAAGGCGGCAGGGATGCGCGCGGGGGCGTTGTGCAATATCGCTCCAAGAGGACGAAGTTCGCACCTCGCGCGCAGTCTAGCCCCGGTGCGGAAAAGGTCGGTTCTTCAATCCTTTCGGCCGAACCCCGATTTCCGGCCGGTCCCTCCCGCTATTGCGCGGCTTTCGAAACCTCGGCCACCGCCAGCTCCGCCATCTCCATGATCGCGTCGCGGCTGGAGGCCACGGCGATGAAGCGGCCGTTGTGGCAGAACTTCGCGCCCTTCACGCCAGACGCCGCTTCCAGCGCCTCGTCCGTCAGCCCCGCCCAGGCTGCGGGAAGGTCGGCACGTGTCTCGAAGGTGTCGTCGCCGGTGCGGATGGTGGTCAGCGCCCAGTCCGCGCCGCGCGGGTGGACGACGAACAGCAGGTGATCGGCCCCCGCCGCCTCGACACCGGCGCGGAAGGGCATGCCCATGGGCAGTTCGAGGATGCGCCCCTCGCCTGCCGCCGCGATGGCCTCGGCGACCATTCCCTCGGCGCGCCGTTTCGCGGCCGAGCGGCGGATGCGGGCTTCGACGAAGGCGCGCGCGACCGGTACGGCGGCGGCGAAGGCGTGATCATCCGCGCCCTCTTCGCGATCGTCGAAGGCGGGCTTCAGGCTTTCGAGCAGGACCGGCAGCGTCAGCCCCGAGAACAGCGGCCCCGCCGCGGAGGCGTCCACCGCGCCGTTGTCGATCAGATCGACGGGCAGCACGAAGCCACGGTCGAAGGAGGCGTGGATATTCTCGACATCATGCTCGGGGACATCCAGCGCACGCAGGTAATCGCGCCCGTACTGTGCCCAGATCAGGCCGAAGGAGCTGTAGGGTTGGCCATCCTCGCGCAGCGGGTTGGGCTTCTGATGGTGATCGAAGATCCGCGCCTCGGCGTCGAACTGACCGCCCACATCGTAGATGATCCGTCCCTCGCCGGGGGTGATCCAGGCCTTGTCACGACTGCGGACGATCTCGGCTTCGGGGTACAGCCGGGTAAGGATGACCGAGGAGAGAAGTTCATCGGCGTGAAAGCCGCCCGAATGGGTGACGAGATGGGTGATGGTCATGGCTGATCCCTGAAACGAAACGGGCGGCCATCAGGCCGCCCTCGCTAGAAGTCTATGACGTCCGATCCGGTCGAACACTCGATGTTGTGGTGTCCGGTCTCTTCGCCGGATCTTCACCGCGAAACCGCCTCAACTTAAGTCGGATTTACACTCAATGCGTCCAGGCCCCGCGGCGCGAGTTCGAGAAGTTCTCGGCGTAGCCACCGGGGCGGATGTTGTGTTTGCGCACATGCGGCTCCTGCACGATCGCGTCGAGCCCGTTCTTCTCGGCATAGGCCACCGCCGCCTCGCGGCTGTCAAAATACATCCGCACCTGGCTTTGGGTGTCGGTCGAGCTGGTCCAGCCCATCAACGGATCGATCTCGCGCTTGGAGGCGGGCGCGTGTTCGAGGATCCAGGCCTCGGTCTTGGCGGTGCCCGACTGGGTGGCGGTCCGGGCGGGTCTGTAGATCCGTGCGCGCATCGTTGGTCCCTTCTGATCTGATCGGCGTTATCGGCAAAACGGCCCCGCCATGCAAGCGGGCAAAGACGCCGCACCCCTCTTGCACAGGAACGATATGTGACCAGATTGGTTCGGTCCCAAGGAGTCGCCCGATGCACAACAACTCGCCCGAACAGATGCCGATGCTGCACGCGCCCGCCCCGCAGGTGCGCGAGCGCGAAAAGCTCGAAGGCGGCAAGCGGTTCCGGATGCAGACCGAGTTCAACGCCGCGGGCGACCAGCCCACGGCGATCGTCGAGCTGGCGGGCGGCATCAAGTCGGGCGAGCGCGATCAGGTCCTGCTCGGCGCCACCGGCACCGGCAAGACCTTCACCATGGCCAAGGTGATCGAGGAGACCCAGCGCCCGGCGATCATCCTCGCCCCCAACAAGACCCTTGCCGCTCAGCTCTACGGCGAGTTCAAGGGCTTCTTTCCCGACAACGCGGTCGAATATTTCGTCAGCTACTACGACTACTACCAACCCGAGGCCTATGTGCCGCGCTCGGACACCTTCATCGAGAAGGAAAGCCAGATCAACGAGCAGATCGACCGGATGCGCCACTCGGCCACCCGCGCGCTTCTGGAGCGCGACGACGTGATCATCGTGGCCTCGGTGTCGTGCATCTACGGCATCGGTTCTGTCGAGACCTATGGCGCGATGACGGTGGACCTGCACAAGGGCAAGAATTACGAGCAGCGCGCCGTCATGGCCGATCTCGTGGCCCAGCAATACAAGCGCAACGACGCGGCCTTCGGGCGCGGCTCCTTCCGCGTGCGCGGCGACAGCCTCGAGGTCTGGCCCGCCCACCTCGAGGATCGGGCATGGAGGCTGTCCTTCTTCGGAGACGAGCTCGAAAGCATCACGGAGTTCGATCCGCTGACCGGGTCGAAGACCGACGAGTTCGACCGCATCCGCATCTATGCCAACAGCCACTACGTCACGCCGCGCCCGACGATGAACCAGGCGGTGAAGGGCATCAAGGAAGAGCTGCGCATCCGGCTCGAACAGCTTCAGGGCGAGGGCAAGCTGCTGGAGGCGCAGCGGCTCGAACAGCGCACGCATTTCGACCTCGAAATGCTTGAGGCCACCGGCGTGTGCAACGGCATCGAGAACTACTCGCGCTATCTGACAGGTCGCGCGCCGGGGGAGCCGCCGCCCACCCTGTTCGAGTTCATCCCCGACAATGCCATCGTCTTTGCCGATGAGAGTCACGTCTCGGTCCCGCAGATCGGCGGCATGTACAAGGGCGACTTCCGGCGCAAGATGACGCTGGCCGAGCATGGCTTCCGCCTGCCGTCGTGCATGGACAACCGCCCCCTCAAGTTCGAGGAATGGGACGCGATGCGCCCGCAGTCGATCTTCGTCTCGGCGACGCCCGCGGCGTGGGAGCTCGACCAGGCCGGCGGCGTCTTTACCGAGCAGGTGATCCGCCCCACCGGCCTGCTCGACCCGATGATCGAGATCCGCCCCGTCAAGACCCAGGTGGACGACCTGCTCGACGAGATCCGCCGGGTGACGGCCAATGGCTACCGGACGCTGTGCACCACGCTCACCAAGCGCATGGCCGAGGACCTGACCGAATACCTGCACGAGCAGGGCATCAAGGTGCGCTACATGCATTCCGACATCGACACGATCGAGCGGATCGAGATCCTGCGCGACCTGCGCTTGGGCGCCTTCGACGTGCTGATCGGCATCAACCTGCTGCGCGAGGGGCTCGACATCCCCGAGTGCGGGCTGGTGGCGATCCTCGATGCCGACAAGGAGGGTTTCCTGCGCTCCGAGACCTCGCTGGTGCAGACCATCGGCCGCGCCGCGCGCAACGCCGAAGGCCGGGTCATCATGTATGCCGACCGGATCACCGGCTCCATGGAGCGCGCCATGGCCGAGACCGAGCGGCGGCGCGAGAAGCAGATCGCCTACAACATCGAACACGGCATCACGCCCGCGACGGTGAAGAAGAACGTCGAGGACATCCTCGCCGGTCTCTACAAGGGCGATGTCGACATGAACCGGGTCACCGCCAAGGTCGACAAGCCGATGGCCGGCGCGAACCTGCAGGCGGTGCTCGATGGGCTCAAGACCGACATGCGCAAGGCCGCCGAGAACCTCGAATTCGAGGAGGCGGCAAGGCTGCGCGACGAGGTGAAGCGCCTGGAGGCGGTGGATCTTATGGTCTCCGACGACCCCATGGCGCGCCAGCAGGCGGTCGAGCGGGCGTCCGAGGCGGCGGTGAAGGCCTCGGGCCGCTCCACCGCCGGCAAGCCCGGCCAGCGCGGCGGCAATGTCGACCGGCGCAAGAACCGCAAGCCGCGCTAGGCGCGGCTTGCCGTCACTTCGCGATCGCGCGCACCAGCGCCAGGACCAACGCCGCGCCGATCAGCGCCACGAGGATGACGAGCAACAGCCCGCCCGCCGCGAGCACGGTCACGCCCAGCGCCGCCAGCACGAAGGGCGTGGCCATCGCCGCCAGCGCGCCGACGATCATGTAGAGCGCCCGCCTGCGCCCGCCCGAAAGCGCGCTTGCCAGCCAGCCCACGGCAAGCCCGACCAGAGCCAGAATGACGAGAGCGGCAATGCCGATCCCCTGCAACAGTTCTTCCATCACGTTTCCCCTTGTGTCGCCTGCAAGCCTAGCGCGCCGGAGCGCGCGGGAAAGGTGCCGCGTGCCGGGGCCGCCAGCGGCGTGGGAGCGCAACCCGGATCGCCCGTGGAGACCTATGCCATGACGGAGCCCGCCACCGCCGCGCTCATCCTCGGCGCCGCCGTCTGGGAGGGTGGCCCCTCCCCCACGCTGCGCCGCCGTGCCATGCACGGGGCCGCGCTGTGGCACGCGGGCGAAGTGGCGCATCTCGTGCCCTGCGGCGGGCTGGGGCGCCATCCGCCAAGCGAGGGCGAGGCGATGCGCGACCTGCTGATCGAGGCGGGTGTGCCCGGCCACGCGATCCACCCCGAGACCGCCTCGCGCGACACGCTCGACAACATCCGCCTCGCCCTGCCGATCCTTGCGCGGATCGGCGCGCGGCGCGTGGTCGTGGTCAGCGATGCCGCGCATCTGCCGCGTGCGCTTCTCGTGGCGCGCCACTTCGGCCTCGACGCGCGCGGCCATGCGCCGCCGCATGGCGCGCGGCTCGTCCCGCAGCTCAGGCTCGCCCTGCGCGAGATCCCCGCTTACGGCGCCTATCTGTGGCGGCTGCGGCGGTATTAACGCCCTCTTAACCGCTCCTGCGCAGCCTTGGGGACGGGGCGTTACGGGGGGATGGGCGAATGCGACGCAGGCTGGTGCCACCGCTCTGTCTTTCCCTGATCCTCTGCATCTGTTCGGGCGCGGCCTTCGCCGGAGCCTGGCCGCGCGAGGAAGGCACGACCTTCCTCTCGCTCGGCGGCAACGTGGCGCTGTTCGACGGAGCCACCCGGCCGGTGCATTACGACCCGACGATCTATCTCGAATACGGCGTCACGCCCCGGCTGACCTTCGGGATCGACGGCTATGCCGCCGATGCGGGCACCGCCGGGAGCCTCTTCGCCTGGATCCGCCTGCCTTGGCGGCCCGAGCGCGGGGGCGACGTCTGGGCGGTCTCGACCGGGCTGGGGATGACCCTGCTGCAGGATGGCTACCGCGAGGCGACCACCCGGCTCGGCCTGCACTGGGGCCGCGGGCTCGAGACCGGCTGGCTCGCGGTGGACGCGCAGGGCCAGCTCGGCGTCACGCGGCTGTCGCACCAGGCCAAGGTCGAGGGTACATGGGGCCGGGATCTCGCGCCGCGCTGGACCGGGCTGATCCAGGCGCAGACGGGCTACGGGCTTTCGGGCGACATCTACGCCAAGATCGGCGGCTCGTTCGCCTGGCAAGCGCATGAGACGTTTGAGTTGAGGCTCGGTCTCACCCGCGCGCTGACCGGCGACCGGGGCGGCGGACTCACCTTGGAAAGCTGGTGGCGCTTCTAGCGTCGGGCGCCCCATCCGGACAGGCCGCGCAGAGGATCCCGCCCGGCCCCTGCCCGATCGCGGATCGCGAAAAATCCGGCCGCGCAGCTTGACACTCCCCCCCGGACAGGCCAGATACGCGCGCAGTGGGGTCGTAGCTCAGTTGGGAGAGCGCGTCGTTCGCAATGACGAGGTCAGGGGTTCGATCCCCCTCGACTCCACCAAGTCCTCCCTTTCCGGTGGTACCGTCGCTCCCGCCCCCCCGCCTGTGCGCGGGCTTGCGACGTGATGTTTCCCCTATGCGGCTCCGCAGTGCCTATTTTTTGCCATGTCTCGCCGTCATGGTTCCCGGCACTCGCCAATAACCGGAGCCACTTAAATGCATCGCCAAAAAGCCATTCTCCTGTCATCGATCGCCCTCGGTCTTGGTCTCTCGGCAGGCGCTGCCCTGTCCCAACCCCTCTCCTTCGAGGCCATCGACCGCAACGATGATGCCGCGCTGACCCGCAACGAGCTCGCCCGTGCCCTCGGTCGGGAGGGGCGCCTGCTGTTCCGTGAAGGCGAGAACGGCGATCGCAGGTTGAGCGAGGACGAGTTCGAGGAGGTCCTCGAGCGGCTTGAACTGGCCTTCGAGCGCAAGGAGGAGGACGAAGACGAAGACGAAGACGAAGACGAAGACGAAGACGAAGACGAAGACGAAGACGAAGACGAAGACGAAGACGAAGACGAAGACGAAGACGAAGACGAAGACGAAGACGAAGACGAAGACGAAGACGAAGACGAAGACGAAGACGAAGACGAAGACGAATCTGATTCGGCCTCCGTGGAAAGCCCCGTCGACACGAAAGTTGCGGAAACCGGCCGTCAGGCCAAGCGCGAGGCCCGGGCGGCGCGCAAGGAAAAGCGTGAGGCTCTCAAGGCTGAACGTCGCGCGGAGCGCGCGGCCCTTCGAGCGGAACGTCGGGCAGAACGTCGTGCAGAACGCCGCGCCGAGCGCCGTGCGGAACGTCAGGCCGAGCGCCGGGCCGAACGCCGCGCCGAGCGCAAGAGGCGGCGCGCGGACCGCGCTGCCGAGGATTGAGGAATGGCCGAGACGGGCGTCCTTGCGCGCCCGTCTCGCAAGGCAGCCGCGTCAGACGGGCAAATCGTCGGTCTGCGCAGGACGGGCGACGGCGTTGAGGCCGTCTACCGCGCGCTTGGCGAAATCGACGCGCGCCGTCTCCGCCTCCGGCCGGCTCGCATCTTCGGCCTCGTCCCCGCCACTCCGGCCCATGCCATAGAAGCCGCGGATCATCGACATCTGCATGTCGATGCCCGCCTGCCACAGGGACAGCCCGGTGCGCCAGGCCTGCAATTGCAACGCATAGGGATTGTTCGAGGTCATCGTCGGTGTCCTTGATGCGAAGGGGTCCTGTTCAACCGCCAAACGCGCCGGGCGTTCCGGCCCTTGGCCTCCACTTGGCACGAAGCCGCCGGTCTCAGCCGTGCGGCTTGAGGAAATTGGGACCGCGCCGCGCGAGACGGCGGTTGTTGTGCCCCGTGCGCCGCTGCAGCGGCGCCATCGTCGCAAGCGCGATCTGGTCGGGGCGCTGGCCCGACATCATCGCCCGGCTGCCCGCCATCATCGCCTCGGCAAAGGCCGGGGCCTTTTCATCGACCATGCGCCGGTTCTCGGAGCCGGTGACGGCCCAAAGACCGGCCATGCCCATGATCCGGTAGGCCATGACCGCCTGTGTCTCGGTCATCAGGGTCCAGAAGGTCACGGAGGTTCGCACCAGTTCGGCGGGGGTCGCGATCGTGTTCATCATCGTCTCCATGGGAGGGAAGCCCGATCCGCAGGGGCCACATCCCAGACGCGCCAGCCCCCCGCCCGGTTCCCTCGCGACCTAGCTGGGCTGGTCCATCCGCACCCGGCAGCGCATCCGCCCGGCGACGGGGCGGCTCCACAGAATGCGGAACTTCCGCCCGCCGGCGCCATGTTCGGGGTCGATCCACGGGCTTTCATGGACGGTATCTCCCGAAGCGTCCTCCAGCCGCCCCTCCGGCAGCGCCGCCTCCACCACCCGCGCCCGCCCGCCGAAGGGCAGAAGCGGCGCGCTGTCGATTACCCAGGCCCGCGTGGCCGAAGCCTCCCGATAGCTCAGGCTCGCAGGGTTGCGCGCGGGTTCGTTGATGCCGTGAAAGGCGTTGCTCTCGAAGGTGATGTCGCGCATCCGCCCGTAATCGAGATCGGCAAAACTGGTATCGACGCGCTCAACCCGGTCGATGTTGCCGTTGAAGGTGCGGAACACGTTGCCGGTCACATGCAGCCCGTGGATGTAATGCCCCGGCCCGCGCGGCTTGATCACGATCCAGTTGAACCAGCGCGCGGCATCGGTGCAGATGAAGATATTGCCTGTCACCGTCAGCCCGCCGAAGCTGAACTGCGTGCCGCGCGCGGGGCTTTCGTCGTGCTCGTTGCTCCATTCGATGAAGTTGTTGTCGATGTAGTTGCCGACGATCAGCGTCGCCGGGTTGGGCCGGGTCAGGATGATGCCGCCCTTGCGCACGCCGTCGGATTCGGAATCACCGTGGAACCAATGGTTGTTCGAAATCAGGTTGCCGGTCCCCGCCAGCACGCAGAAATGCTCGAACAGCACGATCCGGCAATCGCGGATCTTCACGTCGTTGGCGTTGGCGTTGAAGCACAGGGTCTTTCGTTGCTCGACCGGCAGCCCCTGCTCGTTCGACAGGAACTGGCAGCGGTCGATCATCATCCCCTGACAGCCGCCGCCATGCGAGGTGAGCCCGCGATCGCGCGGCTTGGTGACGAAGCAGTCGCGCAGATGAAAGGTCAGCCCGGCAGGCGGCAGGATGAGGCCCGAGGCCACGCCGTTGCACTGGAATTCCACGTCATCGAAGATGAACTGGCTCAGATCCTTGAAGCCGGAAAAGTCGATCAGGTAGCGAAACCGGGTGAAGGTGAAGGGCTGCACCCCTTCGGCGTCGTAAAGCGGCTGGCTCAGCACCACCCGGTTGTTGGCCACATCGACCGATTTGACATAGACCTCGCGCCCCACGCCGTTGCCGGTCACGAGGCTGCCCGGCGCGATCGAGCCCGCCTTGGCCACGTTGTCGAGCCTGTAGGGGTGGGCCGCGGCATAGCTGGCTTGCGACGTCACCGTGGCCGGGGTCCAGGCCGCGCCGTCGATCGGCTGGAACTGCCCGTTGCGCACCACGCGGCGGGTGGCAAAGGTCTCGCGGTCGGGGACGGCGGCGGCCATGTCGAAGGGTTTCGTGAGGCCGATGCGCCGCCCTTCGAGATCGAGCGACTCGTGGTCCGAAAAGCTCAACAGCGCCTGGAACGCCTTGGTGAAGGCCAGCTCCTCGTTGCCCAGCGCGTCGAGATAGGCGCCGAAGCGGAAATCGCGCTGCAGGATCAGCTTGGTCGCCCCCACCGGCTCCACCGTGCCGACAAAGCGCACATGACTGCGAAAGGTGACGTTCGAGGTGATGCGATAGCGCCCCTCGGGCACCAGCACCGTGCGCCCCGCCGCTGCCGCATCGGCCGCGGCGAAGGCGGCCGCCTCGTTGCCGGTGCCGTCGCCGCGCGCACCGTAATCGCGCACGTCGACCACGCCCGCCAGATCCGCGGCGAAGAGATGCGTCACATCCTCGATCTCGATGTCGTCGATCCGCACCACCCCACCCGAGGCCCCGGTCAGGTCCAGCCCCAGATGGCCGTAGGCCGCCTGCGGCCAGATCAGATCGACCCCCTCCTGCAGCCCCGGCCCGATGATGGCCGAGACCTCGACCACCTCGCCGTAGGCGGCAAGCTCGGTCACCGGGCCCGCCTCGTCCACGCCCCCCAGATGCGCGCCGCTCTCGCGCCCGGCCCAGCCCGCGATCCGCACCCCCGGCAGCGGCCCCGACAGCGCCTTCACCCGCGCGGTGACGCGGATGTAGAGGCCGGGGCGCACCGGCGTCTCGCCCATGTAGCGCAGCTTTTGCACCGAATTCGTCTTCAGGATCTCAAGCGCGCCGCCGAAATCCTGATCGGCGGGCACGAAGACCCCCGCCCCCGATTGCGCATAGCTGTCCGAGCCCGGCGTGCCGTCTCCGCTCGACCAGACCTCCAGCCCGGCGGCGAAGGGTGTCGGCTTGAGTGCTTCGGTGATCGGCATGGCGTGGGCCCCTGTCGCTGTGGGGCGGGCCGGGGGCGTCAGGGCCCCCCTGCCCTGCGCCGCCCCGGCCCGCC
>NZ_JAMYXC010000122.1 GCF_024159025.1 Limimaricola litoreus | reverse complement strand
GGCGCGCGGGTCGTGCTGCTCGCCCCCGGCGCGGCTCGCGATCTGCCGCAGCCGCTGCGCGAGGCCCGGGGGCTCATGATCGAACACGTGCCCGGCATCGGCTGAGCCGCGTCAGACCACCGTGACATGCGTGCCGATGGCAACGTTCTCGTAGAGCGCCATCACGTCCTCGTTGCGCAGCCGGATGCAGCCGTTCGACACCGAGGAGCCGATGGTCTCGGGGTTGGTGGTGCCATGGATGCGGTAATAGGTGTCGCGCCCGTCGCGAAAGAGATAGAGCGCCCGCGCACCGAGCGGGTTCTCCGGCCCGCCGGGCACGCCATCGGCGTATTTCGCGTATTTCTCCGGCTCGCGCGCGATCATGTCGTCGGTGGGCCGCCACGAGGGCCACTCGGCCTTGCGCTGGATCACCGCGCCGCCCTTGAACTCCAGCCCCGCGCGTCCGACGCCGACGCCGTAGCGCATCGCCATGCCGGGGCGGCGGATGTGGTAGAGGTGGTAATCCTCGGGGATCACGTAGATGTCGCCCGGGGCGAGGCCGGGGTGCACGCGCACCTCGGTGGGGTTCAGGGCGGCGCGGTCATGCGCCAGCGCGCCGCGGGCCAGCGGCGTCGAGAGGGCTGCGAGAAGCAGGCTGCGGCGGGTCAGGGTCATGCGGGGTCTCCTTGTCGCGCAACCGCGCCCCGACGGATCGGGGCCCGGCCTTGCTTCAAGGAAGGGTGGGGACGCGCGATGGTCAAGCACCACCCGGCTGTTATCCGATGACGCCCCTTGCAAGACAGGGGGTCGGCGCGGGGCCGCTTCAGAAATCGCGCGGGGCGGCGCCGTCCTGCCAAGGCTTGATCAGGTTGCCAAAGCGGGTGAACCGGCCCTCGAAGCTCAGATCGACCGAGCCGATGGGGCCGTGGCGCTGCTTGCCGATGATGACCTCGGCCTTGCCGTGCAGCCGCTCCATCTCGTCCTGCCAGACGGCCATCTTGTCCATCTCGTGGTCGCCCGGCTTCTCGCGCTCCTTGTAGTATTCCTCGCGGAACACGAACATCACCACGTCGGCGTCCTGCTCGATCGAGCCGGATTCGCGCAGGTCGGAGAGCTGCGGGCGCTTGTCCTCGCGGCTTTCCACCTGGCGCGAGAGCTGCGACAGCGCCACCACGGGGATGTCGAGCTCCTTGGCGATGGCCTTGAGGCCCTGGCTGATCTCGGAGATCTCGTTGACCCGGTTCTCGCCCTTGCCGGTGCCCTTCACCAGCTGCAGGTAGTCGACGAAAAGCGCGTCGAGCCCATGCGTCCGCTTGAGGCGCCGCGCGCGGGCGGCAAGCTGGCTGATCGGCAGGGCGGGGGTGTCGTCGATGTAGAGCGGGCAGCTTTCGAGCTGCTTGGCGGCATCGACGAAGCGGCGGAACTCGGTCTCGGTCATGTCGCCGCGGCGGATCTGCTCGGAGGGCACTTCGGAGGCCTCCGACAGGATACGCGCGGCGAGCTGCTCGGCCGACATCTCGAGGCTGTAGAAGCCGACGACGCCGCCGTTGACCGCGCCTTCGGTGCCGTCATGGGTGATGCCGCGCTTGTAGGCCTTGGCAATGTTGAAGGCGATATTGGTCGCGAGCGAGGTCTTGCCCATCGAGGGGCGCCCGGCGAGGATCAGAAGGTCCGAGCGGTGCAGGCCGCCGAGCTTCTTGTCGAGATCGACGAGGCCCGTCGAGACGCCGGCGAGGCCGCCGTCGCGCTGGTAGGCGGCGTTGGCGACCTTCACCGCGTCGGTGACGGCGCGCAAGAAGGACTGGAAGCCGCTCTCGGAGCTGCCCTGCTCGGCCAGCTTGTAGAGCTTCTGCTCGGCCTCGACGATCTGCTCCTTGGGCTCGGAGGAGACCTCGACCTTGGCGGCGCGGTCGGCGATGTCGCGCCCCAGCCCGATCAGCTCGCGCCGGATCGCCAGATCGTAGATCATCTGCGCATAGTCGCGCGCGGCAAAGCCCGAGATCGCCGCCCCTGCGAGGCGGGCGAGATAGGCGGGTCCGCCCAGCTCCTTGAGCCCCTCGTCGTCTTCGAGAAAGGTCTTGAGCGTCACCGGCGAGGCCAGCGCGTTCTTGGCGATGCGCTGGGCCGCCACGTCGAAGATGCGGGCATGGACCGGATCGTAGAAGTGATCCTTCGACACGATCATCGCGATCCGGTCGAACACGTCGTTATTGGTCAGGATCGCGCCCAGGAGCTGCTGCTCGGCCTCGATCGAATGCGGCATCTGGTCCGGCTTCGCCTCTTCGAGCGCGCCCGGACGGAATGTCGTGATCTCGTTCATCGCATCTACCCCATGGCCCCGCGCGCCGTGCCCGCGGCGCGTATCGACGCTGATAGACAGCGATGGGGCGGGGACGCAACTTGTATAAGGCTGTGGAAAACCGGTGGAGAAGCCGCGCCCTGCCACATATTGGCGCGCGTGCCCCCCTCGGGTCAACATCTGGTTTACGCAGGGGCAGATCGGTCGGCTATTCCAAGCCGACCGTCACCTCTCAGCCACGCGCCGCGGCCCAGCCCCCGGGGTTGCGCAGGTAGCGTTCGACCTCGTCGAGCGTGTCCTTGTCGAAGGCTTCGCTATTGCGCGCCTCGGCCAGCACGTCCCACCAGGTGCACAGGTGGATGAGGCCGATGCCATGCTCGGCGAGGGATTCGGTCACGCCCTCGAAGATGCCATAGTAGAAGATCACCGCCGTCCAGTCGCAGGTGGCGCCGGTGTCGCGGATCGCCTCGACGAAGCTGAGCTTGGAGCCGCCATCGGTGGTCAGATCTTCGACCAGAAGCGCGCGCTGGCCCTCGCGCATTTCGCCCTCGATCCGGGCGTTGCGGCCATACCCTTTCGGCTTCTTGCGCACGTAGCTCATCGGCAGCGCCATGCGCTCGGCCACCATGGCGGCAAAGGGGATACCCGCCGTCTCGCCGCCGGCGATGTTGTCGAAGGCCTCGAATCCCGCCTCGCGCATGATCGAGACGCTGAGGAAATCCATCACCGTGGCGCGGATGCGCGGAAAGGAGATGAGCTTGCGGCAATCGACGTAAGTCGGCGCCTGCTTGCCGCTCGCATGGGTGAAGGGCTCGGTCGCGTTGAACTGGACCGCGCCGATCTCCAGCAGCATGCGCGCCGTCAGCCGCGCGATCTCGTCCTTCGGGGGGTAGCCGGTGGGAATCATCGGTATCTCTTCGTCGTGAGGGTCAGTCTTCGACGCGCCAATGCAGCGCGAAACCGGGGTCGAACAGGGTGACGGGGCCGTCGCCGGTCTCGATCCGCTCGGGGTAGGTGACGGGCGCGCCCTTCACCATGGTGATGGTCTCCTCGTTCGGCGGCAGCCTGTAAAAGCGCGGCCCGTTGAGCGAGGTGAAGGCTTCGAGCGCGCCGAGCCGTCCGGCCGCCTCGAACACCTCGGCGAGGCACGACATGGTGTTGGGCGCAGTGAAGATGCCCGCGCAGCCGCAGGGCTGCAGCTTGGCCGGATCGCTGTGCGGCGCGCTGTCGGTGCCGAGGAAGAAGCGCGGATCGCCCGAGACCGCCGCCTGCACCAGCGCCACGCGGTGCCGCTCGCGCTTGGCCACCGGCAGGCAGTAGTAATGCGGCTTGATGCCGCCGGCGAGGATGTGGTTGCGGTTGATGATCAGGTGATGCGTGGTGATCGTCGCGGCGAGGTTGCGCGGGCTGTCACGCACGTAGTCCACCGCATCCGCCGTCGTCACATGCTCCATGACGATGCGCAGGTCCGGCGTCCTGCGGCGGATCGGCTTGAGCACCCGGTCGATGAACGCCGCCTCGCGGTCGAAGATGTCGATCGCGCCATCGGTGACCTCGCCGTGCACGCACAGCGGCATGCCGATCTCGGCCATGGTCTCGAGCACGGGGCGCACCTTGTCGAAATCGCGCACGCCGGAGGCGGAGTTGGTCGTGGCCCCGGCGGGGTAGAGCTTTACCGCGGTGGCGATGCCGTCGCGATGGGCGCGGCGCACGTCCTCGGGGTCGGTCTCCTCGGTGAGATAGAGCGTCATCAGCGGCGTGAAACCCGAGCCCTCGGGCAAGGCCGCGCGGATGCGCTCGCGGTAGGCCTCGGCCTGCGCCGCGGTGACGACGGGCGGCACGAGGTTGGGCATGATGATGGCGCGGCCGAAATGGCGGGCGCTCTCGGGGGCCACGGCAGCAAGCATCGCGCCGTCGCGCAGGTGCAGGTGCCAGTCGTCGGGGCGGCGGAGGGTGATCGAGGTGGGGCGTGCGTCTTTCATGGGCTTGCCTTACACCGCGCTGCCGGGCCTGACCATAGGTCACGGCCCCCGCGGGCCGCCCTGCCTCAGCCGGCGCGCGACACCGCCGTGGGCCGGGGCCGGGCGGCCTCGGGCAGGGCGCGCAGCCGCTCGGCGAAATAGGCCGCCTCGCCGGTCCGCAGGCCCCTTTGGCAAAGCTGCGCCAGCCAATCGGGCCGATCGAGCGATTCGACCTGGCGCAGCAGGCCGCGCAGGTAGAGCGCATTGTCGTGCCGGGCGCGCCAGAGCCGGGCAAAGGCGGCGCGGTCGAGCCGGTCTTCCATCGCCAGATCCAGAAGCGCGGGACTGACGCCGGTCTGGTCGAGGATCTGTTCGAGCCGGGTGCCGGAATGCGCGGCGCGCAGCGTCGTCACATTGGGCCGCCGGAACAGCGCCGCGTGGATCGAATCGGCGGCATGGCGCGGATCGTGCAGGACGACGGCTCGCGCGGCCGCGTCGAGCATCTCGGGCGCATAGCCGTAGCGGCTGGTGAAATCGAGCCGCCGCGCGGAGAGGTGCCGCCGGTCCCATCCCGCGATCTCGGGATCGAGCGTCGCCACCGGGCGCAGCGCCAGCACCCGCGCGCCGGGGGCGGCGACCGAATAGGCGGCGGCGGCATAGCCGCCCGCGTGGTGGCCGTAGAACAGCACCCGCTCGAAATCCTCGAAGAAGCCCTCGTCGACGAGCCGATCGACATAGCCCCAGACGCGCGGCGTGCGAAACCAGCCATCGCCCTCGGCAACGAGCGAGAGCACCGACCAGCCGTTGCGCGCCCAGCCCTCCAGCCCGCGCGGCAGGGCGCGCGGCCTGCGCCGGATCGCGTCGCGCGTCTCGAAGGTGATCAGCAGCCGCGGCCCCGCATCGATGAACAGCGTCACATGATCGGAGCCGAGCCGTTCGTAATAGCCGTGCTCTTCGCCGATCCGGTCGAGGCCCGCGTGCCAGTCCGCCGGGGACAGGCCACTCAGGTCGAGATCCGGAACGGTCGTGGTGTCGGTCATCTGGCGCTCCGTCGCTGGGGGATGCACGACGCGGCATCCCATGGCTGTTCAAAATCTTGCGCGAATACGGCGGAAGTTGGCAAGACGGGTGCTCATTTATCGTCGCGGCCTATGCCCGCGTCGCCGCATGTCGGGCGGGTGTTATTGCATAGCCACCGGGCAGGAGGGAACCCGGTGAGGTGCCGCAGGCGTTGCCATCACGACGCCGTCGTCGTGGATCACGCCGCGCGGCCCGAGAGGAGATACGAATGACGCGAACCTATCGAACCGGCACGGCACTGGCGGCCAGCCTGTCGTTGCTTCTTCCCCATGCGGGGGGCTTTGCCCAGGCGCAGGGCGCTTCGGGGCAGTCGGATGTCACCGGCCCGCTGTTTTGCATCGACGGCGCCGCCCCGCCCTGTGCGCAGGAACCGCAATCGGGCACGTCGCTGCTGGAGCTGCCGATCGAGGCGCTGCAGGCGCTCGCCGAGGCGGGCGAGCTGGACGATGCGCTGTTGGCGCCCTACGGGCTGTCGGTGGAGCTTCTGGGTGAAGGCACCAAGAAGGAGATCCGCCAGGCGCTGAAGGCGGCCCGCCAGGCCGAGCGCCGCGCAGCCCGCAAGGCCGAACGGCAGACCGACGGCAACGCCGCGGCGGAGACGGACTCCGCCGATGCGCAGGCCGAGGCCGATGTGCAGGCCGAAGCAGAGACCGCGAAGGACGCTCGCAAGGACGCACGCAAGGCCGAGAAGCAGGCCGAGCTGGAAGCCGCCGCCGAAGCCGGGACTGCTGCCGAGAGCGAGCAGGCCAAGGCTGAGAAGGCGGCACGCAAGGCCGCGCGCAAGGCCGAGAAGCAGGCCGAGCTGGAAGCCGCCGCCGAAGCCGAGACTGCTGCCGAGAGCGAGCAGGCCAAGGCCGAGAAGGCGGCGCGCAAGGCCGCACGCAAGGCCGAGAAGCAGGCCGAACTGGAAGCCGCCGCCGAAGCCGAGACTGCTGCCGAGAGCGAGCAGGCCAAGGCGGAGAAGGCGGCGCGCAAGGCCGCGCGCAAGGCCGAGAAGCAGGCCGAACTGGAAGCCGCCGCCGAAGCCGAGGCTGCCGCCGAAAGCGAGCAGGCTGAGGCCGATATGCAGGCCGAGGCCGAAGCAGAGGCCGCGAAGGATGCGCGCAAGGCCGAGAAGCAGGCCGCGCTCGAAGCCGAAGCCGAAGCCACCGCGGAAGCGGAAGCGCAAGCCGAGGCGCAGCCGAAGCTGACGCCCGAGGAGCGCGCGGAGCGCCGGGCCAAGCGGGCGGCCCGCCGGGCCGAACGCCGCGCCCAAGCCGAACAGGACGAGATCGATCCCACCGCGAATGAGCCGCAGGAGGCCGTCGCCGCCGCCAGCAGCGCGGATGCGCAGACCGCGAGCGAAGTCACCGAGACCGAGATCGACGAGGAGAACTCGCGCCAGAGCGACGAGGAGTTCGAGGCCAGCGTCGGCGCCGAAGCCGAGATCGAGGCCGACGAGGATGACGACGGGCTGTCGAACTTCCAAAAAGCGCTGCTCGTTGGCATCGGCGCGGTGACCGTGGGCTCGCTGCTCAACAATGGCCGCGAGGTCGTCGCCAATACGGGCGACCGTGTGGTGGTCGAGGGCGACGACGGGCTCGAGATCTACCGCGACGACGACGCGCTGCTGCGCCAGCCCGGCGCCGATCTGCGGACCGAGACCTTCTCGGATGGCTCGACGCGCTCCACCCTCACCCGCGAGGACGGCACCCAGGTGGTGACGATCCGCAACGCGGAAGGCCGGGTGCTGCGCCGCAGCCGCATCTTCGCGGACGGCACCGAGGTCGAGCTGTTCGACGATCTGGCCCAGTCCGAGCCGGTCGATGTGCGCAGCCTGCGCGAAATGGAGCCCGAGCCGGTCACGGTTTCGGCCTCCGACCGCGAGGCGCTGCTGGCGGCGCTGCGCGCCGAGCAGGTGGTGGATACCGGACGCAGCTACAGCCTGCGCCAGGTGCGCGAGATCCAGGCGGTGCGCGCGCTCGTCCCGGCGATCGATCTCGACACGCTGACCTTCGACACCGGCTCGGCGGCACTGCGCCCCGAGCAGGCCGGGGCCCTGGTCGATCTGGGTCTGCTGATCGAGGATCGGCTGGCCGAGAACCCGCGCGAGGTGTTCCTGATCGAGGGTCACACCGACGCGGTGGGCGACGACGCCTACAACCTCGCGCTGTCGGACCGGCGCGCCGAGACGGTGGCGCTGGCGCTGACCGAGACCTTCGACATTCCGCCCGAGAACCTCGTCGTGCAGGGGTACGGCGAGCGCTATCTCAAAGTGAACTCCGAGCAGAGCGTCGAGGCCAACCGCCGCGCCACGGTGCGCCGGATCACGCCGCTGCTGCAGCAGGTCGCCTCGGCGCAGTGATGCGCAGGCCATGAACGAGGACGGGCCGCCCCATGGGCGGCCCGTTCGCTTTCACTCCGCCGCATTGCAGGGGAGTGAAACGACATCAGGCCGCCCCGGGGGGCGGCCTGTCGCATCACTCATGCCGGATCGCGGTCCTACTTCTGGACAGGGCCGATCATCATGACCATCTGACGGCCTTCCATCTTCGGCATGTTCTCGACCTTGCCGATTTCGGAGACGTCGCTGGCAACTCGTTCGAGCAGCTCGCGGCCCAGCTCCTGGTGCGCCATCTCGCGGCCGCGGAAGCGCAGCGTCACCTTCACCTTGTCGCCGCCTTCGAGGAAACGCAGCACGTTGCGCATCTTCACGCCGTAGTCGTTCGAATCGGTGTTGGGCCGGAACTTGACCTCCTTGATCTCGAAGGTCTTCTGGTTCTTGCGCGCCTCGGCCTCTTTCTTCTGGGTCTCGTATTTGAACTTGCCGAAATCCATGATCTTGCAGACCGGGGGCACGGCATTGGGCGAAATCTCGACGAGGTCGAGACCGGCCTCTTCGGCCAGCGTCAGGCCGCGCTCGGGCGTGACGACGCCGATGTTTTCGCCGTTCTGTCCGATCAGTCGGATTTCGGCCACGCGAATACGATCATTGATCCGGGGGCCGGTGTCGCGCGTGGGCGGCGCGTTATGTGGTCTGCGGGCTATGGTGCAAGTCCTTCGGTTGTTCGATTGGGTAGGGCGAAAGGTAGTCGCCCCGGTAGTGCGTTTCAAGCCGCAAAACAAGGCCAATACGCGTCCCGTGCTTCCCTCCCAAGGTGGCTTCTGCCATAGGCCGTGCTATGTGAGCCGACAAAGGTTCAGGATTTTCAGCAAGGATGAGCACAATGATGAAGATTGTCGGCATCATCGTCGCCGCGGTGCTCGCGGTCGTCGTGGTGACAAGCATCTGGGGCGGCGACGACGCCGAGGTCACGACGAACTCCGCCACCGACGACGGCGGCATCGACCAGCTGGCCGAAGCCCCCACCGCTGATATCGTCGATGACGAGGCCGAGGCGCCCGCCGCGGATATCGAGCCCAACGACGAGATGGGCGAAATCACACCGCCCGAAGGCGGCGCCGCCGACACCGAGGCGCTGACCGAGGAAGTCGAAGAAGAAACCGTCCCCGCGCCCGAGGGCAGCGAGCCGGTGGTCCTGATGGACGACGTGAACCTCGCCGAGGAAGTGGAGCAGGAGGCCGAAGAGGCGCTCGGCACCGAGGCCGCCGGCACCAACGAGGGGCTCGCCATCCTCGAGGAGGCGCTCGCGCCCGAGACCTTCGATTACGAGGCGGTGCAGCAGGCGATCTCCGACAGCGCGCTCGAGAGCGGCCGTCGCGAGCAGCTGGCCACCGCGCTGGAGCGCGCGCGCCGCTACCCCGCGATCCGCGATTCGCTGCTGGAGGATATCCGCGCCGAGCTGGGCATCGAGTGACCCTTCGCGTGGCCCGGGTGACCGGGCCGCGCATCTTGCGACATGAAAAAACGCCGCGCGGATCGCTCCGCGCGGCGTTTTTTCATGCGATGTGGCTGTGGATCAGCCGACGAAGGCCTTTTCGATCACGAACTCGGCCGGGTCGGAATTGGCGCCCTCGCGCAGCCCCGCGCCTTCCAGAAGCGCCTTGATGTCGAGGTTGAAGGCGAGGCTGCCGCAGACCATGGCCCGGTCGGTCTCGGGGTCGAGCGCGGGCACGTCGAGATCCGCGAAGACCTCGCCATTCTCGATCAGATGAGTGATCCGGCCCATCTTGGCGCTCTCTTCGCGCGTGGTGGTCGGGTAGTAGACCAGCTTGTCGAGGTTCTCCTCGCCGATCAGCTCGCGCAGCATCTCGTCGGTCTTGACGCTTTCGACCAGCTCCCGGCCATAGGTCAGCTCGGCCACGTCGCGGCAGGTGTGCGTGACGATGACCTGCTCGAACTTCTGATAGGTCTCGGGATCGCGCAGGAGCGAGGCGAAGGGTGCAAAGCCCGTGCCGGTCGAAAAGAGCCACAGCCGCTTGCCGGGGATCAGCGCGTCATGCACCAGCGTGCCCACGGGCTTGGGGCGCAGGATGACATGATCGCCTTCCTGAATGTGCTGCAGCTTCGAGGTGAGCGGGCCGTCGGCCACCTTGATCGAGTAGAACTCCAGCTCCTCGTCCCAATTGGGCGAGGCGATGGAATAGGCGCGCATCAGCGGCTTGCCGTTGTCGCCCATCAGCCCGATCATCACGAACTCGCCCGAGCGGAAACGCAAGGATGCCGGCCGGGTGATCCGGAACGAGAACAGGCTGTCGGTGTAGTGCCGCACGGCGGTGACGACCTGCGCATCGGGGGATTGGGCCACGCGGGCGGCGTTGGTCTGGGTCACTGGGCTTTGCTCGGTCATGTCTTTCTCGCTCGGCTCGAATAGGGGAGGGGGCGGGCGGGGTAAAGGCGGCTCAGCCGCGCAGCCGCGCCTGGTAGTCGTGGGCTTTCCAGTCAGCACGGGCCAGCCACTGGTCCTCGGGCTGACGCTCGGCCAGATCGTCGGAGATCTCGACCTCGTCGAAACCCGAACGCCGGGCCATGGCGTATTGATCCGCGATCACGTGACCGGCCGCGCGCAGACGACCCGTGAAACCCAAGGAACGCAGGTCGCGCCCATGGGTAAAGCCGCGCCCGTCGGAAAAGGCGGGGAAGGTCACGCGGATCGCCGCGATCTCGCCCAGCCGGCCCACCAGAGCGCGGGCATCGTCGGCGGGGGCGATCTCGATCGCGGTGTCCTCGGCGCCCGCCTCGGCCAGCGGCACGAAGCCGCCTTCGAAATCATCGGGGCCAAAGCCCTTGTCGGTCACGATCACGCTCATCTCGTCCTCTCGGGGCCGCGCCCCTGTTCATCTTTCTTCAGATACGCAGATCCGACATGTCGGTCTCAAGCGTCGGCGGGCTTGCCGCGCACCATTTTCCCGTTCACGAAATGGATCCCGCATTCTTCCTTGTCGCTGTCGCGCCAACGCCCGGCGCGGGGGTCTTCGCCGGCCTCCACCTTGCTCGTGCAGGGCGCGCAGCCGATCGAGGGGTAGCCTTGCGCCACCAGCGGGTGACGCGGCAGGCGGTTCTCGGCGATATAGTCCTGCAGGTCGGCGCTGGTCCAGTGCGCGAGCGGGTTGATCTTGATCCGCAGGTCGTCCTCGTTCTCGAAGAACTCCAGCGCCGCGCGCGTTTTGCCCTGGTAGCGCTTGCGCCCGGTGATCCAGCTGTCGAAGCCGGAAAGCGCCCTCTGCAGCGGCTCGGTCTTGCGAATGGCACAGCACAGATCGGTGTTCGAGCGGTGCAGCAGATTCTCAGGGTCGTGCTCGGCCAAGGCCTCGGGGCGGGCCTTGATGGTCCGCATGTCGGTGAAACGCAGCCTTTGGGTCAGATCCTGCTGGTAGGCCAGCGTCTCGGGAAACAGCATCTCGGTGTCGACGAAGAGCACCGGGGTGGTGCGATCGATCACCGAGACGAGGTGCAAGAGCACCACCGATTCCGCGCCAAAGGAGCTGACCATGGCGATCCGGCCGAGCGCATGCTCGGCCAGCGCCTTTTCCAGCACCGCCGTGGCCCCGTGGTGCCGGTAGCGGGCGTTCAGATCGGCGACGGTCTCGTCGATGCGATGCGGCGTGTCATGCAGCATCGGCCCGCTCCCGTTTCGCCTCCTGCTCGGGGTAGAGCACCGCCTTGAACGGCGCCGGCCCGAGGCGGCGATAGGCCGCGAGGAAGCTTTCCTCGGGGCTGGAGCGCAGGTCGAGATAGCCAAGCACCAGCCGCTCGATCGCGGGCACGATCTCATCGGCCGAAAAGCCGGGCCCGGCGCGCTCGCCGATGCTCGCCGTCTCGTCGCCCGAGCCGCCCAGCGTCACCTGGTAGTTCTCCACGCCCGCGCGGTCGAGCCCGAGGATGCCGATATGGCCCACGTGGTGATGGCCGCAGGCGTTGATGCAGCCCGAAATCTTGATCTTGAGCGGGCCGACATCGTGCTCGAGCTTGAGCTCTTCAAAGCGCAGCGCGATCTGCTGAGCGACGGGAATCGAGCGGGCCGTGGCCAGCGCGCAGTAATCCATGCCGGGGCAGGCGATGATGTCCGAGACCAGCCCGATGTTGGCCGCGGCGAGGTCGTGCTCGCGTAGGCGAGCGTAAAGCGCGGGCAGGTCCGACTTGTGGACATGCGGGAGGATCACGTTCTGCTCGTGGCTGATGCGCAGCTCGTTGTGGCCGTAGAGATCGGCCAAATCGGCCAGCGCGCGCATCTGCTCGGCGGTGGCGTCGCCCGGCGTCTGGCCCGGCTTCTTGAGCGAGACGGAGACGATGGCGTAGCCCTCGGCGCGGTGCGCGGTGAGGTTGGTGTCGGCCCAGGAGCGGAACAGCGGGTCGGCCTCGTAGGCCGCGTCATAGGCATCGACCGGTGCGTTGCGCCAGGCGGGCGGCGCGAACTGGGCGCGGATCTCTTCGAAGAGTTTCACGTCCACGCCCGAAAAGGCGGGCTTGGTGCGGGCGAACTGTTCGTTCACCGCGTCGCGGAAGGCGTCGAGGCCGTTCTCGAAGACGGTGATCTTGATGCGCGCCTTGTACTTGTTGTCGCGCCGGCCCAGCAGGTTGTAGGCGGCGACGATCGCCTCGCAATAGGGCAGCAGGTCCTCTTGCGACACGAACTCCTCGATCACCTTGCCGATCATCGGGGTCCGGCCGAGACCGCCGCCGACCAGCAGCTTGTAGCCGATCTCGCCCTTCGCGTTCTCGACGATCTGGATGCCGATGTCATGCGCCTGGATCACCGCACGGTCATGCGCGGCCCCGGTGACGGCGATCTTGAACTTGCGCGGCAGGAACTGGAACTCGGGGTGGTCGGTCGACCACTGGCGCAAAAGCTCGGCCACGGGGCGCGGATCGGCGATCTCGTCCTGCGCGGCACCGGCGAAATGGTCGGCGGTCACGTTGCGGATCGTGTTGCCGGAGGTCTGGATCGCATGCAGCCCGACATCGGCCAGCGCCTGCAGCATGTCCGGCACGTCGCTCAGCGCGGGCCAGTTGTACTGAATGTTCTGGCGGGTGGTGAAATGGCCATAGCCACGGTCCCACTTCTCGGCCAGCAGCGCCAGCGTGCGCATCTGGTCGGAGTTGAGCGTGCCGTAGGGGATCGCCACGCGCAGCATGTAGGCGTGCAGCTGGAGATACAGGCCGTTCATCAGGCGCAGGGGGCGGAACTCCTCCTCCTTGAGCGAGCCATCGATCCGGCGCTCCACTTGGCCGCGGAACTGGTTGACGCGCTCTTGTACGAAGGCGCGGTCGAAGTCGTTGTAGTGATACATGCTCAGAGCTCCACCTGCTTGCCGTGGGCGTAGTTCGACGGGCCGCGGGTGCGGAAGGTCTCGCGGAAATGCGTGGGCTCGGGGCCGGCGGCCCCCGCGACGGCATCGGCCAGATAGGGGCCGACGACAAGATCGGCTTGGCTTTGCGCCGCAAGAAGCCGCAGCTCGGCATGGGCCTCTTCGTCCATCAGCTCGGCCTCGCGCATGTCCGGGGTCCAGCGCCCGTCGGCGGTCAGCCAGACGGCATCGCCTTCGAGAAGGCGGTTGGCGGTCACGACCTTGGGCGTGAACTTGCGGGGCATGGCGCGATCTCCGTCCTGTGTTCTGAGGCTGATATAGGACATCCGTCTTGCTTTTGGCCAGCCGCACGGGCAGATAAGGAATGCGTGTTCCTGCCTATGCGATTTGTGGGACATGCGTTCCGGAATGAAGAAAGGCCGCGAATGTCGTTCCAACCCGACGAGATCGACCGGAAGATCCTGATCGAACTGCAGCGCGATGCGGGCCGGTCGCTCGACGAGATCGCCAAATCGGTGGGCTCCTCCAAGACCCCGGTCTGGAACCGGATCCGCAAGATGCGCGAGCGCGGCATCATCGGGCCGCAGACGGTGGTGCTCGATGCCGAGGCGCTGGGCTTCGAGGCTTGCTTCTTCGTGCTGATCCGCACGAGCGCGCATGAGGCCGACTGGCAGGCCAAGTTCCTCGCCACGCTGCGCGACCGGCCCGAGGTGCAGGAGGCGCACCGGCTGGCGGGCGACATCGACTACATCCTGAAGGTCAGGGTGCGCAACGCGCGCGCCTATGACGCCTTTTACCAGGCGCTGATCGCCGAGGTGCGGGTGCAGAGCGTCACGGCGCTGCTGTCGATGGAGGAGATCAAGTCGACCGTTGCCCTGCCGCTCTGAGGGAGGGCGATGAGCCTGCCGCTCTGAAAAGGTGCGAAGCCGACTCTCCTAGAAGGCCCGCACCATCAGCCGATCGAACCCGTGGAACGGGTAGAGCCCGGCATAGCGCGGCGGTTCGACCAGCGCGAGATCGGGGCAGTGGCGCATCAGGGAGGTGAGCGCGATCCGCATCTCCAGCCGCGCGAGCGGCGCGCCGACACAGAAATGGATGCCCGCGCCGAACCCCATATGCGCCGGCCCCTTGCGGGTGGGATCGAAGCGGTGCGGGTCGGCATAGGCTTCGGGGTCGCGGTTGGCCGCGCCCAGCAGGCAGGCGATCCGGTCGCCGCGCGCGAAGCGCTGGCCGAAGATCTCCAGATCCTCGTAGACCCAGCGGGTGAACATGTGCAGCGGCGGATCGAGCCTGAGCAGCTCCTCGACGCAGGGCGCGTCGATCTCGCGGTGGTCCTGCTCCAGCAGCACCCTCACCGCGTTGCCCAGGGAATGCACCGTCGCCTCGTGGCCCGCGTTCAAGAGCAGGATGCAGGTCGAGATCAGCTCCTCTGTGGTCAGCTTCTCGCCTTCCTGCTCGGCGGCGATCAGCTCCGAGATCAGGTCATCGCCGGGCGTGCGGCGCTTGTCGGCGACATAGACCGCGAGAAAATCGCAAAAGGCCTGCGTCGCCATTTCGGCGGCGTCCTCCATGGTGCGGGTGCGGCCCGCCTGATACATGCCGACCATGGCGTTGGACCAGGCCAGAAGATCGTCGGCCCGGCTTTCGGGCAGGCCCATGAGCCGCGCGATGATGATCACCGGCACCTGCCGCGCATAGGCGTCGAGCAGGTCGAAGGAGCCTTGCGGAAACCCGTCGATCAGCCGGTGGCACAGCGCCTCGATCTCGGGCGCGAGGGCGTTGATCCGCCGCGAGGTGAAGGCGTGCAGCACCAGCTTGCGCAGCCGCGTATGGGCGGGCGGCTCGAGCTCCAGCATGGAATGCGCCTCGCAGGCGTAGAAGGCGGCGAGGTGATCGGGGATCTCGGGCGCGCGCTCGACCGGCGCCTCTCGCCCCATGCGCCTGTCGCGCAGGATCGCCGAGACCTCGGCATGGCCCACGGCGCAGGCCATCTCGTAATCGGTCCAGTAGAACAGCGGCCCCGCCGCTCGCGCCCGGTCGTAGAACGGGTAGGGGTCCTGCACGAAGGCGGCATCGGTCGGGGACTGTGTTAACTTTTGCATGACAAGACCGTGACCCGTGGCTCTGGTCTTGGCAAGCGCGCAGGCGATAGAATGCCCCGGATGGATGGATCGCGGATCAGGCGGGCGCTGCGGGTGCTCGGTTTTCTGGCACTGGTGGCCGCGCTTGCGCTGGCGGTGCAGCATTGGGGCTACCGCGCCGCGCTGTCGGAGATGTCGCGCCGCGGCGCCTCGGACCTGGCGCTGGCCTCCGACCGGCTCACCGGCGAGCTGCAGCGCTACCGCCAGCTTTCGGTGCTGACCGCGCGGCACCCCTATCTCGCGCCGCGTCTGCGCGGGCCGGATGCGGGCCGGGCCGAGGCGCTGCTGC
>NZ_JAMYXC010000057.1 GCF_024159025.1 Limimaricola litoreus | reverse complement strand
GCCCGCGCCCGAGCCCGTGACCTTGCCCGGCAAGGGCATCGACGAGGCAGAGGCCAAGCTGCTGCTGGCCGAGGCAGGCATTGCTGCCGCGCCCGAACAGGTGGTGCAGAGCGTGGATGCCGCGATCCTTGCCGCCGAGGGCTTCGGCTATCCTGTCGTGATGAAAATCCTGTCGCCCGATATCCTGCACAAGTCGGACATCGGCGCGGTGAAGCTCGGACTCGGCGATGCGCAGGCGGTGCGTGCGGCCCATGCCGAGATCCTGGAGGCCGCGCGGCGACACGCCTCCGAGGCCGCCGTGACCGGCGTGCTCGTGGCGAAACAGCTTTCGGGCGGGGTCGAATGCCTGATGGGGATCAACCGGGACCCGACCTTCGGGCCGATGGCGGTCTTCGGGCTCGGCGGTATCTTCGTGGAGCTTCTGGGCGACGTGGCGCTGCGCGCCTGTCCCTTCGATGCTGCCACGGCACGGGAGATGATCCTGTCGATCCGAGGCGCGGCGATCCTTCAGGGCGCGCGTGGCACCGCGCCCGTGGATATCGAGGCGCTGGCCGAGATGCTGTCGAAGCTGTCGCTCTTCGCTGCCGCCGCGGGCGATCGGCTTGCCTCGATCGACCTCAACCCGGTTCTCGCGATGCCGGCGGGGCAGGGGGCCTATGCGTTGGACGCGGTCATAGAGCTTGCGGCAGAGGAGGCGCGCGCTGATGGCCATTGATCACGACCACCTGATGAGTTTCGACATTCCCGAGGTGCGGCAGAGCTATGGCGCAGCCGAGGTGGCGCGCTTCGGGCTGACGGTGGGCCTCGGGCAGGACCCGATGGACATGCGCCAGCTGGCTTATGTCGGGGCGCTGGCCGATGACATCCGGGTCATGCCCGCAATCGTCAACGTGCTCGGCCATCCCGGCTTCTGGCTCGCAAACCCCGAAACAGGGGTCGACGCGCTCAGGCTGGTGCATGGCGAACAGGGCATGACCCTCCACAAGCCGATGCCCGCCGAGGCCACCATCATCGCCAAGACCCGTGTCACCGGGCTCGTGGACAAGGGCGAGGGGCGCGGCGCGCTGCTCTACTACGAGAAACAGATCCGCGAGGCCGAAAGCGGCGACCACCTTGCCACCTGCCGGGGCACGACCTTCCTGCGCGGCGACGGAGGTTTCGGCGGCCCGTCGGGCCCGGTGAAGCCCGCCCATGGCCTGCCCGAGACCGCGCCGGATCATGTGTTCGACACACCCACCCGGCCCGAGCAGGCGCTCTCCTACCGCTGGAACGCCGATCCCAACCCGCTGCATCTCGATCCGCGCGTCGCGGCCCGCTCGGGCTTCGAGCGTCCGATCCTTCACGGGTTGTGCACCTTCGGCTTTGCCGCGCATGGGCTGCTGGCGGTGATGTGCGACTACGACGCCGCGCGCTTCGGCGCGATGGACGCGCGCTTCACCGCGGCGGTCTATCCGGGCGAAACGCTGCGGACTGAGATCTGGGACGACGGCTCGTTCCGGACCCGCGTGCTGGAACGCGACGCCATCGCCATCGACAACGGGCTGTTCAAACACAGGCAGGCATCATGAGCATCGACATCGAGACCGACAGCGACGGGCTGCGCAGCATCACCCTGAACGAGCCAGACCGGCGCAACCCGATCGCGCATCACAAGCGGGCCGAGATCTGCGCAGCCCTCGGCGAGGCCGCCACCGATGATGGCGTGCGCGCGGTCGTCCTGACCGGCGCAGGGGGCAATTTCTCGGCCGGGGGCGATATCCGCGATCAGGGCGAGCGCAGCCTTGGTGCGCATCGCGAACGCTTTGCGGTCATTGCCGACATGGTGACCCGGATGGCGCGGTTCCCCAAGCCCCTCGTCGCCGCGGTCGAAGGCTGGGCGGCGGGGGGCGGCTTTGCGCTCGCGCTGGCCTGTCCAACGGTCGTCGCTTCGCGCGAGGCGCGCTTCGTCGCGGGGTTCACCAAGATCGCGCTGATGCCCGACATGGGCCTGCTGAGCACGCTGCCCGCCCGGATCGGCCCGGCCCGGGCGCGAAACCTGCTATTGAGCAACCGCATTGTCGAGGCCCCGGAGGCGCTGGATCTGGGGATCGTCGATGCGCTGACCGACCCCGGAGCGGCGGCCCGGGTGGCGGGCGAGATGGCGCTGAAGGAGGCCGAAGGTGCCGCCATGCCGCGTCAGTTCATCCTCGACTGGTATGCGCGGGATCTGGCCGCGGCCCTCGAATACGAAGCGACGCTGCAGCCCATGCTGCTAAATAGCGACGACGCGGCGGAGGGTCGGGCGGCCTTTGCCGAAAAGCGCAGGCCCGTGTTCCGGGGGCGGTGATCCCGACCGGGGCAACCGGCACATGACCGCTATGGCAGCCGATGCGAGAGAGGCCTGCTCCTGTCCGGGCAGGCCTTTGGTTTCCGCGCGGCCCGATCCCCTACGAAGGTTCGCCCGCAGCGAGAATGGCCCGGGCGCGGATGCGCACCGGCTCGTCGACCATCGCGCCATCGACCGCGACCGCGCCGTCGCCCGTGGCCAGCACGCGGCGTGCCCAGTCGCGCTCGGCTTCGCTCGGCAGGAATGCGGCAGCCGTTGCCGCGACCTGCCTTGGGTGGATGCACAGCTTGCCCGTCATGCCGTGGTCGCGCGCGTGGCTCGCATCGTGACGGGTGATCTCGGGGTCCGACAGGTCGGTCGTCACGCCGTCCACCGGCGCGGCAATGCCCGCCAGACGTGACGCCAGCACCAGTTCGGCCCGGGCGGGCTGCAATATGTCGCGCAGATGCGCACAGCCCAGATCGGCGCAGTAGTCGATCGATCCGAAGACGAGCCGGGCGACGCCTTCCGTCGCGGCGATGGCCCGCGCGTTGGCAAGGCCGCGCGCGGTCTCGATCAGCGCCAGGATCGGCATTTGCTCGCCGAGCTGCCGATGAGCGGCTGCCAAGGTTTCGGGCGTTTCGGCTTTCGGCAACATGACCGCCGCGGCACCAAGGGCGCGGACCGCAGCGAGATCGGCGTCGTGCCACTTGGTCCCGATGGCATTGACGCGCACGATCACCGGCGCTTGGGTGAAGCGCGTATCGAGTGCTGTACGGGCCGTTTCCTTGTCCTCGCGCGCCACCGCGTCCTCGAGATCGAGGATCACCGCGTCGGCCCCGGATGCCGCCGCCTTGGCGAAGCGCTCGGGCCGGCTGGCGGGCACGAACAGCAAGGTTCGGATCGTCGAGACATCTACCATCGGGCACGGGCCTCCATCGCCACGGGACCGGCGTCGCGCGCGGTCCAGAGGCGCAGCGCATCGGCCTCCTCCTCGGCGTTCAGGGTGAAGTCATGGGTGTCGAACAAGGGCGAGAGGCTGCGGAAATCGAACCGCGCGGGCGGCGTGCCACGGACCTCCTGCGCCAGTTGCAACAGCATCGTCGCCTGCATCGGGCCATGCACGACGAGGCCGGGATACCCTTCCTCGTCGCGCGTGTAGCTCCTGTCGTAGTGGATGCGATGGCCGTTGAACGTCAGCGCGGAGTAGCGAAACAGCAGGGTCGGCGTGGCCGCGACGGATCGGCGGCTGCGTCCTTCTGGGGCAGGGGGCGCGCTCGGCGTCCCGGGCGCCGTCGCCTGCGCCATTCGGTAGACGATGTCCTGCCGCTCGGTCAGCGCCCGCCGGTTGCCGCTTTCGACGTGGTGGGTGACGGTGACGAAGCACAAGGGTCCGCTGCGGCCCTCCTTGAGCACGACATCCTCGATCACCGAGCGGCGGCGCACCGTCTCGCCGATGCGCAAAGGCGCGTGGAATTCGAGCGCGCCCGCGGCCCACATGCGCCGGGGCAGGGGGACGGGCGGCAGAAAGCCGCCCCGCGCCGGATGCCCGTCGGGGCCAAGCTCGGTGGTCGGCGCCGTGGGCTGGCCGAGGCACAGATGGATCATCGGCGGCGCCTCCGCCCCGTCGTCGAGCGACGAGGTCCGATCGAAAGTGGCGTTGAAGCGCCCGACCAGGGCGCCGGTCAGCGGCTCGGCATGCACCTCCTCGCGGCCGATCCAGCCGCGCAGATGGTCGATGTCGATATCCATGCTAGCCCTCCTTCGGGGTCAGGCCCGGCACCGCGCCGGGCGCGCGCATGGCACCGTCGAACAGTGGCGCGGGCGCGGGGTAGGCCACCGGGCCGTTCGGCGTCTCGACGGTCATCCGCCGCAGGTGCGGATGCTCGGACAGCCCCGCCATGTCGTTCACCTCGGCCAGCGCCACGTCGGCATGGGTCAGCGCGGCGATCGCCTCTTGCGCCGTGCGCCGCGCGAAGGCGGCGGCGACGACGGTGTCGGTGCGGGCGCGGTTGGCGACACGGGTGAGGTTGGTGGCGAAATCGGGATCGGTGCCGAAAGCCTCGTCATCGAGAAAATCGCGCGCGAGCTTGCGCCATTCGCGGTCGCTCTGGATCGAGATCAGGATCGAGCGGTCGTCGGCGGTGGTGAACACGCCGTAGGGGGCGATCGAGGGATGGGCGAGGCCGGCGCGGCGCGGCGTCCTGCCGCCTTCGTGGTTCAGCAGCGGCACGGTGAGCCAGTCGGCCATGACGTCGAACATGGAAATGGCGATATCGACGCCGTGCCCGGTGATGCCGCGTCCGATCAGCGCCTCGAGGATCGCGGCATGGGCGGTGGCGCCGGTCGCGATGTCGACGACCGAGATGCCGACACGGGCCGGCTCCTCCGGGCCGCCGGTGATCGAGCAGAGCCCGGATTCGGCCTGGATCAGCAGGTCATAGGCTTTGCGGTCGGCCATCGGGCCATCCTCGCCGTAGCCGGTGATCGAGCAGGTGATGAGCCGGGGGTGCGTCTCGCGCAGCCGCTCGGGCGCAAAACCGAGCCGGGCCAGCGCGCCGCGCCGAAGGTTCTGCACCAGCACGTCCGCACCGTCGAGAAGGCGCGCCAGCTCGGCCTTGCCCGCCTCGGAGGCCAGGTCGAGCGTGACCGAGCGCTTGCCGCGGTTGAGCCAGACGAAATAGCTCGACTGGCCCGCCGCCACATCGTCGTAGCCACGGGCGAAATCGCCCTCGGGCCGCTCGATCTTGATCACCTCGGCGCCCGCATCGGCAAGCCGCGCGGTGGCGAAGGGCGCGGCCACGGCCTGTTCGATGGCCACGACCCTGAGCCCTTCGAGCGGGCAGTGCGCCGCCATCAGAACGACCTCGGCAGGCCGAGCACGTGCTCGGCGACATAAGACAGGATCAGGTTGGTGGAGATCGGCGCCACCTGGTAGAGCCGGGTTTCGCGGAACTTGCGCTCCACGTCGTATTCGGCGGCAAAGCCGAAGCCGCCGTGGAACTGCAGGCAGGCATTGGCGGCCTCCCACGAGGCCTTGGCGGCGAGATATTTGGCCATGTTGGCCTCCGCGCCGCAGGGCTCGCCCGCATCGAACAGCCGACAGGCCTTTTGCCGCATCAGGTTGGCGGCCTCGATCTCGATATAGGCCTCGGCAATGGGAAACTGCACGCCCTGGTTCTGGCCGATCGGGCGGCCGAAGACTTCGCGCTCGGAGACGTATTTCACCACCCGGTCGGTGAACCAGTAGCCGTCACCGATGCATTCGGCCGCGATCAGCGTGCGCTCGGCGTTGAGCCCGGTCAGGATGTACTTGAAGCCCTTGCCCTCCTCGCCGATCAGGTTCTCCTCGGGGATTTCGAGGTTGTCGAAGAACAGCTCGTTGGTCTCGTGATTGACCATGTTGAGGATCGGCTTGACGGTCATGCCGTTCTTCATCGCCGCCTTGATGTCGACGAGGAAGATCGACAGTCCTTCGGACTTCTTCTTCACCTCCGACAAGGGCGTGGTGCGCGCCAGAAGGATCATCAGGTCCGAATGCTGCACCCGGCTGATCCAGACCTTCTGGCCGTTGATGACATAGCGGTCGCCCTGTTTGACGGCGGTGGTCTTGATCTTGGTGGTGTCGGTGCCGGTGGTGGGTTCGGTCACGCCCATGGATTGCAGGCGCAGCTCGCCGCTGGCGATCTTGGGCAGGTATTTCTGCCGCTGTTCCTCCGAGCCGTGCCGGACCAGCGTGTTCATGTTGTACATCTGGCCGTGACAGGCGCCCGAATTGCCGCCCGCGCGGTTGATCTCCTCCATGATCACCGAAGCTTCCATCAACCCCAGCCCCGAGCCGCCGTATTCCTCGGGAATCAGCGCCGCCATCCAGCCCGCCCGCGTCAGCGCCTCGACAAAGGCCTCCGGGTAGCCGCGCGCCTCGTCGATCTCGCGGTGATAGGCGTCGGGAAACTCGGCGCAGAGCGCGCGCACGGCGTCGCGGATGTCCTGAAACTCGTCTGTGCTGGAATCGTACACGTGCTCGTCCTCCGGGATCGTTCGATGCAGGACACCCCGCATGATCCCATCATCGGATCGGACGACCCATATGGCAAATATCTGGTTGGACTTTCAGAAATGCCGGAATGGCATGAGTGATCGGCGGAATGGTCAGGGGCTGGCACGCTCGTATCGTGTCCCGCCTTCGTGCAGCGCCGCACCGGACGCTGGCAGGGCGCTCTGTCAGGGGGGCATTTCGGGCATGCCCCCTTTGCCGTCATCACGTGTTCGATGTCTCGGCCGGTCGGCTGAAAAGACAGCGTTCGATCTGGATCGCGGCCTCGGCCAGCGCGCCTGCGACACGGGCGAGATCCTTTTCGGTCTGCTGGCCCGCGATGGTGATGCTGCTCATTCCAAGACGGGGCGATCCCTTTGCGTCGCAGGCCAGAGAGGCCACGATGTCGAGCCCGCGATAGAGCTGGCCTCGATCGCTGGCAGTGCCGGTCTCGCGCGCGGTCTGCACGTCGCGCCAATAGCTCTCGAAGCTCGGCGCGTCCTGCCAGCGCACCGTCTCGAAGCCCTTGCGCGTCCGGGCCTCGTCATACCCCATCGTCGCCGCGTAGCAGCGCCCGATCGCGCCCGAAAAGGCCGGCAGCCGGCTGTTGCGCGCCAGCACCGCGTGCAGGATGTTCGGCGCGGTGAAGCGGTCGGTCAGGACGATCCGCCCATGTTCGGTGATCTGCCACAGCGCGATCATCACCCCATGCTCCTGCGCGATCGCGGTCAGGCTGGGCCGGATCACGTCCGAAGGGTTGGCCCCGAGAAGCGGCGTCGCGAACTCCATCAGCCCCATGCCGATCCGGTAGGTCTTGGTTTCGGGATCGAAGCTCAAGAGCCCCTCGTGGCTCAGCGTGCGCAGGATATTGAAGGCCGACGAGACGTTGAGCCCGGTTTCCCGCGCGATCTGCGTGGCCCCCATGGGGCGGCCATGCGCGGCGAGCCTGCGCATGAGCGTCACTGCGTTCTGCACGGCTGGCACGAGCTTTTGTCCGGTGTCGTCTGTCACGCTATTCCCCATGAAGAATAATATTTACCATATAGAACATATCTGCTACCGCAAGAACGCGAGGATCAGGATCCGAGGGGGACCGCCAGTGCCGAATGGCGTGAATGGCGATGTGTTCGAACCGCCTCCTATCACAGTGACGATGCTCGAGCCCATGTCCTGCGACACGCCCGCACGGGATGCCTGGTCCAACGAGCAGGACGCGCGGACCGAACCGGGCCGCGCATGGCGCAGCGTGGGATGGCTCGCAGGCGAGCAGGCTAACGGCCCGGCGCGCGCCGAAGAAATACGACTGCAATCGCCCGTATGCTGAACGCGAAGGCCGCCTCCCTACATCCCGGCAGCGCCACTTTCGCGGCAACGGCGCGGCGGGGGGCGATGGCGGTCGTCATGCTCTCGACGCTGCTGCTGATCGTCGTGGAGTCGCGGGCGCTGACGCTGCTCGCCACGGCGGCGCTGATGCTGTTCCTCGTGCTCGGCTGGCGCCAGTTCCGGATCGGCACATGGGTGCCCCTGCTGCTGTGCGGCGGGGCGCTGGCCCTGGCGCTCTGGCGCGGCGTGGCGGTCTCGACGCTGTGGCAGGCGATGGAGCGCATGCTGTTTCTCGCAGCCCTCATCGCGATGCTGGGCACGCTGCGCTCGGCCGCCGCGATCGCGCCCGAGGTGCGACAGGCGGGGCTCTTTCTCACCAACCAGCCGGCGTCGCACCGCTATCTGTCGATGACGCTCGGCGGCCATCTCTTCGGCGTGCTGATCAATTTCGGCGGGCTGGCGCTGCTGCTCGATCTCGCGCGCCGTTCGATGTCCGATGACAGCGCCACCCGGCTGCCCGCCCCGGCGCGCGAGGCGCGGCTGAGGCGCATGAGCATGGCGGTGATCCGGGGCTTTTCGATGATCTCGCTGTGGTCCCCCTTCGGCTTTGCGACCAATGCGCTGCTGATCTCGCTGCCGGGCCTGTCCTACATGGATTTCGGCCCGATCGGTTTTGCGATGTCCTTCGTCTTCGTCGCCATCGGCTGGGGCTTCGATCGCCTCGAAGGACGCCGCTTCCAGCGTCTGGGCCTGCCCCGCCCAAGCCCGCCGCCGGGCAGCTGGCGCGGCGCTGTGACGCTTGTGGGGCATGTGCTCGCACTTGGCGCGGCGGTGTTCGCGGGCGAGGCGCTGACGCCGCTCGGGTTCCAGCAGGCGCTGATCTTCGCGGTGCCGGGCTATGCGCTCGTCTGGGCGGCGGTGACGGGTCACCGCACCATGGGCGGCGCGACGGCGGGGGTCGGTGCCGCCGGGCGGGCGGTATGGGCGCGGCTGTCGGATCTGGGCGCGGAGGTGGGCGTCTTCGCCGCCGCGGGCTTCCTGCCGGTGGTGCTGCTGGAGATCCTGCCGACCGAGCCTCTGCGCGTCGGGGTGCTGGCGCTCGGGCTCGGGCCGGTCGCGCTTGCGCTGGGGCTGAGCCTCGGGGTCGTGGGCATGGCGCTGGTCGGGGTGAACCCGATCGTCTCGGCTTCGGTCTTCGGCACGCTGGCCTCGCAGCTCGCGGTGCCGGGGCTGAGCGACACCGCCATCGCGCTCGCGATCACCGGCGGCTGGACGGCGGTGATCGGCCTGTCGCCCTTCATCACGACGCTGGTGATCGCGGCCTCGATCGTCGGGCGGGGCAGCCATGTCATCGGCCTCGTCTGGAACGGCCCCTATTGCGCGGCGATCCTGTCCGTCTGGATGCTGTTGCTGACGACGCTGATGTTGAGCGGCTGGATCTGATCCGGGCGCGCGACGCATCGCATGGCGCGGCGACCGGCCATGCCGGGGCGGCATCCCTGTGACCTCAAAGCGTGGTGCCCGGCCATTCGCCGCTGCCCACCATCGCGTGGACCTCCGCCTTGAGGAACTCCGCAAAGCTGGTGGTCAGGCGCGAACCGGGGCGGTTCAGCGGCGACATCAGCACCAATGTGCGGTCGATGGCCCGCCGAACGATGGGCCGGGCGATCAGCCGCCCGTCGCGCACCTGGTTGATGACGCTGACCAGCGGCAGGATGGTGCTGCCGAGCCCGCGCTCGACGAAGGCGAGCATCGTCGGCAGGATGTCGATCTCGAGCACCACGTCGAGATCGATCTGCTCGTCACGCGAGATCGCCTCGATCCGGCCACGCAGCCCGTGCTCGGGGTTGGGAAGGATCAGCGGCTGCGCCAACGCCTCGGAAAACGGGATCGGCACGCCGTCCTGCCCATGCGCGGCCTGCGCCGTCTGGATCAGGAAAAGCTGTTCGATGATCATCGGTTGCGTCCTGACGAGCGGCGATTTCTGCCCCTCGTAGGCGACCCCGAGATCGATCTTGCCGCGCAGCAGCCAATCCTGGACATGACCGCTGAAACCAGAGACGATCCTGAGCTTCACCTGCGGGTAGCAGGCCATGGTCCGCTCGATCATGTGGGTGGCGAGGATCTCCGACACGGTCGGCGGCAGGCCTAGCGTCACCGTTCCCGACAATGGTGCGCTGGCGCCCGAGATGTCCCCGGCCATGTCTTCTATGTCCTCGAGGATCGCCTTGGCGCGCCGGGCCAGTCTCAACCCCTCCTCGGTGGGCATGACGCCGCGCCCGTGGCGGCGCAGCAGCGCGACGCTCAGCTCCTCCTCAAGCGCCCTTACCTGCCGGCTCAGCGCCGGCTGGGCGAGCCGAAGGTGATCGGCCGCGGCGGTGATGCCGCCGAACTCGACGACATGGACGAAATTGCGCAGCTGCTTCAGATCCATTCATGCCCCGTTAGTATCTCTGATATGTTAATAATGCATTTGCATCATATCTGTCAGCCCGCCAGTCTCGAACCGGGAGAATATCCGTCGCTTCGGCGGGACCTGCGTGGAGGCGCGGGCCGCAGGAACCGGGCCGGTTTGAAACCGGGTCCGCGACGGCTGGACACGCACAGGGAGGATAGCATGAAGACCGCGATCAAGTACGGAGCCGCGTTGGGTGGCCTCATGGCTCTGGGAGCCCTTTCCGCTTCGGCGCAGGAGCTGCCGCAGACCATGGTCTGGACCTCCTACGACGTGGGATCGGCCGGCTATGCCGAGGCCTCGGCCATCGCCGACGCCTTTGGCAAGGAGTTCGGCACCCGCGTGCGCATCCAGCCCTCGGGGAGCGGCATCGGCCGTCTGCAGCCGCTGTTGCAGGGGCGTGCCGATTACGCCTTCCTCGCCACGGAGGCCTTCTTCGTCGCCGAGGGCGCGTTCGATTTCGCGACCCCCGACTGGGGCCCGCGCGACCTGCGCGCCGTGGCCGGGCGGCCCGCCGGCATCACGCTGATCGCCGCGGGCGACGCCGGGATCGAGACGGTCGAGGACGCGCGCGGCAAGCGCATCGCCTTCGTTGCGGGCAACCCCTCGGTCAACGTGAAATGCGAGGCGATCCTCGCCTTCGGCGGGCTGACACTCGACGATGTCGAGGTCATCACCTTCCCGACCTACGGCGCCGCGATGTCGTCGATGACGCGCAACGAATCCGACGCGACCTGCACCACGCCGACCACCAGCCAGCTCTACGAACTCGCCGAAAGCCCGCGCGGCATCCACTACGCGCCGCTCGAGGCCGACAACACCTCTGGCTGGGAGGGTCTGGCCAAGGTCCTGCCGATCATGGGCCCATCGGACGAGGATATCGCCGCCGGCCTGCCCGAGGGCGAGACCGCCAAGATGGCGGCCTATCGCTACCCGGTGATCACCACCACCTCCGAAAAGTCGGCCGATGATGTCTATGCCTTCATCAAGGCGCTCGACGAGACCTACGACCTCTACAAGGACGGCACCGCCACCATGCCGCGCTGGACGCTGGAGAAATCGGGCCGCCCGGCGATCGACGTGCCGTTCCACGAGGGCGCCATCCGCTACCTCGAGGAGAAAGGCGTCTGGACCGAGGAGGACACCGCCTGGAACGAAAAGCGCGTCGCCCGGCTCGATGCGCTGCTCGCGGCCTGGGAGGAGTTCAAGCCCGCCAATGCCGAGCTCGAGGAGGAGGCCTTCGCCGAAGCCTGGATGGCACGGCGCGCCGAAGTCGTGGCCGGCCTGAACTGAGGCACGGCGGACAGGGCTTGCCCCGGTGCCATCGGCGCCGGGGTAAGGCCCCACCGAGATCGGGATTAGAGCATGCAGTCCGACAATACCACCGAGGCGCTGGCGCCAACTGAGCAGGCCGCTCGCACCGGCGAGGTCGCACCCTTCCGGGGGACGACGCGGGTGATCGTCATGGTGCTGGGCGCGGTCGGCGTCGCGATGGCGATCAACCAGCAGTTCCTGCTCAACCTGTTCGGGTTCCAGCCGCTGGGCAACGCCTATCTCTACTACCTCATCGGGATCTTCCTGGCGCTGGCCTTCCTGACCTTGCCCGCGACCCCGTTCAAGCCGCGCCTGCTGTGGTGGCTCGATCCGATCCTCGCGGTGGCCGCCCTCGTCAGCGGCGGCTGGCTCGGGCTGCACGGGCTGGAGATCATCCAGAAGGGATGGGAATACGACGCGCCCTTCATGGCCGACGTCATGGCCTTCGTGCTGATCCTGCTGGTGCTCGAAGGGGTGCGCCGCTCTGGCGGGCCGATCCTTCTGGTCACGGCGCTGCTGTTCGGCAGCTACCCGCTCTACGCCGATTTCATGCCCGGATTTCTCTGGGGCACCGAGTATTCGCTGGTCGGCACGGTCAGGGCGCATGTGCTGGGGGTCGAATCCATCATCGGCATCCCGATGCAGGTCGTGGCCGAGCTGGTGATCGGCTTCGTGATCTTCGGCTCGGTGCTGGTCGCCACCAAGGGCAGCGATTTCTTCATGGAGCTGGCCTCGGCCCTGCTCGGCCACAGCCGCGGCGGCCCGGCCAAGGTCGCGGTGCTGGGTTCGGGCATCCTGGGCTCGCTCTCGGGCAGCGTGATCTCCAACATCCTGACCTCGGGGCCCTTCTCGATCCCGACGATGCGGCGCGTGGGCTATCCCGCGCATTACGCCGCCGCGGTCGAGGCCTGCGCCTCCACGGGCGCCACGTTGATGCCGCCGGTGATGGGCACCGTGGCCTTCGTCATGGCTTCGTTCCTCGGGGTGCAGTATTCGGCCATCGTCATCGCCGCGGTGATCCCGGCGCTGATGTTCTACGTGGCGCTGCTGTTGCAGGTCGACATGTACGCCGCGCGGCGCGGGCTGATGGGCCTGCCGCGCGAGGAGATGCCGCCGCTCTGGCCGGTGCTGAAATCCGGCTGGCCTTATCTTCTGAGCCTCGCGGTGCTGATCTTCGTGTTGATGGGGCTTCGGATGGAAGCGCGCTCGCCCTATTACGCCTCGGTGGTGATGCTGCTGGCGACCGCCTTCAACAAGGACACGCGGCTGACATGGGCGCGGGCCAAGGCGCTGCTGCTCGACATCTCGGCCAACATCGCGAGCCTCGTGGCGGTGCTGGCGGGCATCGGGCTCGTCGTGGGCGGGCTGTCCTATACCGGTGTGGCGGGGGCCTTCTCGCGCGAGCTGCTGCTCTATGCGGGCGGCAACACGGCGCTCATGCTGATCGCGGGCGCGGTGACGAGCTTCGTGCTCGGCATGGGAATGACGGTGACGGCCTGCTACATCTTCCTGTCGATCCTGCTCGCACCCGCGCTGGTGCAGGCCGGGCTCAACCCGATCGCCAGCCACCTGTTCATCCTCTACTGGGGCATGCTGTCCTACATCACGCCGCCCGTGGCGCTGGCCGCGATCACGGCGGCCAATGTCGCCGGATCCAAGCCGATGAAGACCGGCTTTCACGCGATGCGCCTCGGCATGCCGCTCTTCGTGCTGCCCTTCATCTTCGTCTACGACCCGGCGCTGATCATGGACGGCACATGGCCGCAGATCTTCGAGCGGGTCACGCTGACGCTGGTGGCGATCTGGGCGATCACCGCCGCCTTCGAAGCCTGGATCTACGGGATCGGCCGGATCGGCGTGCCGAGCCGGATCGCCTTTGCCGTGGGCGGCGTGCTGATCCTGTTTCCCGAGCTGACGACGAGCCTTCTGGGCGCGGGCATCCTCGCCGCGGTGATCGCCATCAATTTCGGCCTCAAGCGGCGCGCGGGCGCCGTGAAGACCTGACGCGCCAAGACGGGAGTGACGCATATGGACAAGAGCGTGGCGGATCTGGCCGAAGCCGTGGCCCCGATCACCGATGGCGCTTCGGTGATGATCGGCGGCTTCGGCTCATCGGGCATCCCCTTCGGGCTGATCGACGCGCTGCTGGAGCAGGGCGCGACCGGTCTCACGGTGATCTCCAACAACGCGGGCGCGGGCGAGACCGGCATCGCGAAGCTTCTGAAGGAGGGCAGGGTGGCCCGAGTGATCTGCTCCTATCCGCGCTCGCCGGGCTCGATCTGGTTCGAGAAACGCTACGAGGCGGGAGAGATCGCGCTGGAGGTCGTCCCGCAGGGCACGCTGGCCGAACGCATCCGCGCCGCCGGCGCGGGCTTGGGCGGGTTCCTGACGCCCACCGCCTACGGCACGCTTCTCGCCGAGGGCAAGGAGACGAGGGTGATCGACGGCAAGGGCTACGTGCTCGAGGCGCCGCTGCATGCCGATTTCGCGCTGCTGCGCGCCGAGCGCGGCGATCCATGGGGCAACCTGAGCTTCCATGCGACGGCCCGCAATTTCAACCCGGTAATGGCCATGGCCTCGCGCCACGCGGTAGCCGAGGTGCGCGAGCTGTCGCGCGCGCCGCTCGATCCGGAACGGGTGGTGACGCCGGGCATCTTCGTCCAGAGCGTCGTGGAATACGGGGTGCGCCCATGACCGTCCTGTCGCTCAAGTCGCTGACCGATGCCGAACTGGCCGCGCGCGTCGCGCGCGACATCCCCGACGGCGCTTACGTCAACCTCGGGATCGGCAAGCCCACCCATGTCTCGGCCCATGTGCCCGAGGGACGCGAGGTGATCTACCACTCCGAGAACGGTATCCTTGGCGTCGGCCCCACGCCGCCCGCCGGCGAAGAGGACGTCGAGCTGATCGACGCCAGCAAGCGCTATGTCACGCCCGCGCCGGGGGCGGCCTATTTCGAACATGCCGACAGCTTCGCGATGATGCGCGGCGGCCATATCGATATCGCCGTGCTCGGGGCCTACCAGGTGGCCGAGACCGGCGATCTGGCGAATTGGGCGACACTGGACGACAAGTTTCCCCCCGCCGTCGGCGGCGCGATGGACCTCGTGGTCGGGGTGCCGACCATCCTCGTGATGATGCGGCACGTCAACCGCGACGGTAGCCCCAAGCTGCTCAAACGCTGCACCTACCCGCTGACCGGCCTCGGCGTGGTGCGCCGCGTCTACACCGATCTCGCGGTGCTCGACGTGACGCCGCAAGGCTTCCGGCTCGTCGAGCTGACCCCCGGCAACAGCCTCGACGCCGTGCGCGCCGTCACCGGGGCCGACATCCTGACCTGAAAGGACCACCCATGCCCAAGCGCAAGGACCACCTGACCTCGGACATCGGCTGGAGCACCGCCGACCAAATCACCGTGCGCGGGCTCGACCTGCCCAGCGAGATACTGGGCGAGATGAACCTTGGCGATCTCGCCTTCCTGCTGACCGCGCATCGCAAGCCGACGCCCGAGGAATCAAAGGTCTTCAACGCCATCGTCATCACTCTGGTCGAACATGGCATCACGCCTTCGGCCATGGTGGCGCGGCTGACCTACATGGGCGCGCCGGAGTCGCTTCAAGGTGCCGTGGCGGCGGGGCTGAACGGGCTGGGCACGGTCTTCGTGGGCTCGATGGAGGGCGCGGCGCGGATGCTCTACGAGGCGCTGCCCGCCGAGCGGAAAGGGCAGGGCGCCGATCTCGACGCGATCGCGCGCGAGGTCGTGGCCGATCATGCCGCGCGAAAGGCCATCGTGCCGGGGCTGGGCCATCCGCTGCACAAGCCGGTGGACCCGCGCACGCCGCGCCTGTTCGAGATCGCCGCCGAGAACGGGCTGTCGGGCGATTACGTGGCCCTGATGCAGGCGATCCAGCGCGAGGCGGAGGCGGCGCGCGGCAAGGCGCTGCCGATCAACGCCACCGGCGCGATCGGGGCGATCTGCTGCGAGTTCGGCTTTCCATGGCAGATCGTGCGCGGCTTCGGCGTCATGGCGCGCTCGATCGGTCTCGTCGGGCATCTGCTCGAAGAGCGCAGCGATCCGATGGCCTTCGAGCTGTGGCAGCGGACCGAGGAAGAGATCCTGCGCAACAGCGGCCCACAGGCCGGCTGAGCACGGGAGAGACCGGCCATGCGCGCGCGATCCTCGACATGTCAGACGCGGCGGCAGCGCGGGCGGAGGACCGTATGGGCCTGATCGATCCGGGCGCCGAGACGCCGCGCTTTCCGCTCTTCGTGCCCGCCGACCGGCCGGATGTCTTCGCCGCCGCCTGCGAGGCGGGGGCGGATGCCGTGGTCATCGACCTCGAGGATTCCGTGGCCCCCGAGAGCAAGGCG
>NZ_JAMYXC010000287.1 GCF_024159025.1 Limimaricola litoreus | reverse complement strand
GACCCGGCCGGTGCGCAGCGCGTCGTAGGGGTCTTCGGCGACAAGCATCATGTCCGCGACCTGCCGCAGCAGCCGCCGGCGCCCGCCCGAGGAATAATAGCCGCCAGAGACCTGGCTGGTTTCGAGCAGGAAGCGCCGGTAGTCGCGGTAGGCGCGCCGATCCGGGCGCTGCGGGGCGGCGAAGAACTCGGCCAGCGGCTGGGCCGAGGCGAGGTCGGGCTTGGAATAGACGGCGCGGCCGAAGGCCTTGAGCGGGATGCCGCGCCACAGCACCTGCTGCCCGGCGGTGGAGTTCACCGTGACGGCGGTGCGCGCGGCGTCGAGCAGACGCGCCAGCTTGCCGCCGCGCAGGTAATGCACCCGGTCGGCCATGCCATGCGCGCGGGCCGCCTCGCGGATGATGCGCTTGAGCGGGGCCTGGCCGTTTTCCAAAGGATGCGCCTTGAACACGAGGTGATGGTGTCGCGGCGCGCCCCGGGCGAAGCCCTCGATGACCAGTTCGAGAAACTCCGACATCTTCGTGAAGGGCGAATGCGCCTGGAAGCTGGCGTCGTGTTCGAGCTGCAAGAGCGCCAAGTGGTAGGGATAGCCGCCCCGACGGATTCGCCCGGTGGCGATGATCCGGTCGAGCGCGATCAGCGGCATCAGCAGGAGCCGGGTCGTATAAAGCCGCGCTTCGGTCGAAAGCGGCAGCGCGCGATGAGCGCGGAACCCCTCGTAGCCGCGGTTTCGAAACAGGACGAACCAGTGGTAGAGTGCGCCGTAGAAGACATGCTGGCGCATGTCGCCCCAATGGGCCGGGGCCTCGACGATCTCGGGGTCCGAGCGTTCCAGTGCCACGCGCATCTCGTCGATGCCGATATCCATCAGCCGCGAATGGCCATTGGTGCCGCCGCGCTCGTAGGTGACCCACCAGGGCCGCAGGTAGCCCTCCTCGAAGACATGCACGGTGAGCCCGCGGGCCCGTGCCGCCGCAATGGCGGCGGCATGAACGGGGCGGGTGTCGCCGTAGAGCACGATGTCGGTGATGCCGTGGGTCTCGATCAGCGCCGCGACCGTCTCGGGCCAATCCTCGGCGCGGCCGCGGTAGGGGATGTAGCTCGCCCGGTCGCGCCAGAAGGCCGCGTCGCCCGCGTTGAAGCCGACGCGAAGGGTCCGCGCCCCGGCCGCGCGCAGCATCCGCGCGAGCCTCTGGAAGAAGGGCCCGTGCGGCCCTTGAAGGAAGAGGAATCGTCTGTCGGCGGGATCGGTCATGATGCGGGCCATTATGGCGGGGCGATCCCTTTCGTTTCGCAAAGGCGTCTGGCCCTTTTATGGCGCGGCGATGGCGCGGGGAAGGGCGCGGTATTGTATGGCGGGCCCCGCGTCTCTAGGTCTTGGCGGGCAAGACAGGAGCGCACCCATGTTCACAGGCATCATCACCGACGTCGGAGAGATTCTCGACGTGGTGCAGGAGGGCGACCTGCGCGCCCGCATCGCCACCGGCTACGACCCCGAGACCATCGACATCGGCGCCTCGATCGCCTGCGACGGCGTCTGCCTCACCGTGGTGGCGCTGGGCCGTGAGCCCCGCAACTGGTTCGACGTGCAGATCTCGGCCGAGACGGTGGCGCGCACCAACATCGGCCGCGATGGCTGGCGGCCGGGCAAGCGGCTCAATCTCGAACGCGCGCTCAAGGTTGGCGACGAGCTGGGCGGGCATATCGTCTCGGGGCACGTGGACGGCGTGGCCGAGGTGGTCTCGGCCCAGACCGAGGGCGACAGCCTTCGGGTGCGGTTTCGCGCGCCGGACGCGCTGGCGAAGTTCATCGCGCCCAAGGGCTCGGTCGCGCTCAACGGCACCTCGCTCACCGTCAACGAGGTCGAGGGCGCGGAGTTCGGCATCAACCTGATCCCGCACACCCGCGAGGTGACGAACTGGGGCGAGATCGCCCAGGGCCAATCGATCAACCTCGAGATCGACACCATGGCGCGCTATGTCGCGCGGCTGCGCGACTGGGACGCCTGATCTCGTCTCCTGCTTCGGGAGCCGGGCCGGCGCGCGGGGCGGCGGCGGACGATTGCCCCTCGCAGGCGCGCGCCTTCTTTCCTATAACCGGGCCCATAACTGGGGGGAGACCCGCGAGGAGGCGCCCGATGGCCAAGACATTGTCACCCGTTGAAAAGGCGAAGTTCGTCGCCGCCAAGCAGGCGAGCCGCCTCGTCGAGGACGGCATGCGCGTCGGCCTCGGTACCGGTTCGACCGCCGAATGGCTGGTGCGCTGCTTGGGCGAGATGGTGCGCGACGAGGGGCTGCGCATCCGCGCCGTGCCGACCTCGCGCCGCACCGCCGATCTGGCGCGCGAGCTGGGGATCGAGGTGGTCACGCTCGAGGAGGCGGGCTGGCTCGACCTGACCATCGACGGCGCCGACGAGGTCGATGGCGAGCTGAACCTCATCAAGGGCGGGGGTGCGGCGCTCTTGCACGAAAAGATCGTGGCGACGGCGAGCGACCGGATGGTCGTCATCGCCGATGCGGCCAAGCGGGTCGAGACGCTGGGCGCCTTTCCCCTGCCGGTCGAGATCATCCCCTTTGGCTGGCAGGCGACCAAGGTGCTGGTCGAGGAGACGATGGTGGGGCTCGACGTGCTGGGCCGCGAGGTGGCACTTCGCATCAAGGATGGCGAGGCGGTACGCACCGACGAGGGCAATCATATCCTCGATCTGCATCTCAACCGGATCGGCAATGCGCGCCAGCTCGGCCTCGCGCTCAACCAGATCGCGGGCGTGGTCGAGAACGGGCTTTTCGTCGACATCTGTGACGCGCTCGTGATCGGGCATGGCGATGGCCGCGTCGAGAGCTACGATCTGCACGGAGAGGCGGAGGAGACGCAGTTCGACTTCCTCGCCTCCGACAACATCTTCACCGACATTTCCGACTAGGACAGACCTTCTTATGGCATTCGACTATGATCTCTTCGTGATCGGCGGCGGCTCGGGCGGGGTGCGCGCCGCGCGCACCGCCGCCGCCACCGGGGCAAGCGTGGCGCTGGCCGAGGAGAGCCGCATGGGCGGCACCTGCGTGATCCGCGGCTGCGTCCCGAAAAAGCTCATGGTCTATGCCTCGGGCTATGGCGAGGTGTTCGACGAGGCGCGCGCCTATGGCTGGGAGATCGGCGAGGGCCGCTTCGACTGGCGCCCCTTCCGCGAAAAGCTGCATGCCGAGCTCGACCGGCTGGAAGGCGTCTACCGCCGCCTGCTCGACGGTTCGGGCGTCGAAATGTTCGACACCCGCGCCAAGCTCGCCGATCCGCACACCGTGGAGTTCGCCGACGGCACCCGCAAGACTGCCAGGCACATCCTAGTGGCGACCGGCGGGCGGCCGGTGCGGCCCGACATGAGGAACGCGCATCTGGGCATGGTCTCGGACGACATCTTCGATCTGGAGACCCTGCCGAAATCGATCCTGATCGTCGGCGGTGGCTACATCGCCTGCGAATTCGCCAACATCCTGCACGGGCTTGGCGTGAAGGTGACCCAGTTCTACCGCGGCGCGCAGATCCTGCGCGGCTTCGACGACGAGACGCGTGGGCTGATCGCGGATTCGATGCGCGAGCGCGGCATCGACCTGCACCTGGGGACCAACGTGGTCGAGATGTGCCCCGAGGCCGAGGCGGGCGACCCCGCGCGCCAGCACGGCACCAATTCCGACGCCGCCGGCGCCGGCGCCAGCCTGCCCGAGGCCGAGCGCGGCACCAAGCAGCCGGTCTGGGTCAAGGCGACCAATGGCGACGAGGCGGTCTATGACGCGGTGTTCTTCGCCACCGGCCGCAAGCCCAACACCGAGGGGCTCGGGTTGGAGGAGGCCGGGGTCAAGCTCGCCCGCGGCGGCGCGATCGAGGTGGACGAGTACAGCCAGACGGCCTGCCCGTCGATCTATGCCATCGGCGACGTGACCGACCGGGTGAACCTCACCCCCGTGGCGATCCGCGAAGGCATGCAGTTCGTCGAGACGGTGTTCAAGGGCAACCCGACCCCGGTGGATCACGCGCTGATCCCGTCGGCGGTCTTCACCCAGCCCGAGCTGGGCACCATCGGCCTGACCGAGGAGGCCGCGCGCGAGATCGAACCGGTCGAGGTCTATTGCTCGTCGTTCAAGCCGATGCGCTCCTCCTTCGCCGGATCGAACGACCGGGTGCTGATGAAGCTGATCGTCTCGATCGAAACCCGCAAGGTTCTCGGCTGTCATATCGTCGCACCCGAGGCGGGCGAGCTGATCCAGCTGGCGGGCATCGCGGTCAAGATGGGCGCGACGAAAGAGGATTTTGACCGGACCGTGGCGGTGCATCCGACCATGGCCGAGGAGATCGTCACCATGCGCGAGCCGGTGCGGCGTTCTTGAATAGCGGGCGTCAGCCCACACATGCGACACGTGGCGGGTGAAACCGGCACGGGGGAAACCAACAAGGGAACAGTGGCTTCATGGCTGGAAACAACGGCGGCCCCTGGGGCGGCGGCGGCGGCGGGCGCGGACCTACCGGCGGCGTGGATGACGACAGGCGGCCCGGCGGCCCGCAGCGGCCGCGCAGGCCCGGCGAAAGCCCGCAGATCGACGATCTGATGAACAAGGGCCGCGAACAGCTTCGCGTACTCATGGGCGGCGGTGGCGGCAATCGCGGCACCGGGTCGGGCGGCAATGGCGGTCCGGGTTTTCGCATGTCGCGCGGGACCATCGGTCTCGTGGCCGCGGGCGCTCTGGTGTTGTGGGGCGTGATGTCCTTTTACACCGTGCGGCCCGAAGAGCAGTCGGTCGAACTGTTCCTGGGCTCCTACTCCTCCACCGGCAGCCCCGGTCTGAACTTCGCGCCCTGGCCGCTGGTCACGCATGAGGTCGTCAACGTCACCTCCGAGCGGACCGAGAACATCGGCATCGGGCGCGACAATGACGGTCTGATGCTGACCACCGACGCCAATATCGTCGACATCGGCTTCCAGGTCGTCTGGAACGTGTCCGACCCGGCCAAGTTCCTGTTCAACATCCGCGATCCGCAGCTCACCGTGCAGGCGGTGTCCGAGTCCGTGATGCGCGAGATCATCGCCGCATCGAACCTCGCGCCGATCCTCAACCGCGACCGCGGGCTCATCGCCGACACGGCGATGGAATCGATCCAGGCGACGCTCGACGCCTACGAGAGCGGCATCAACGTGGTCCGGGTCAACCTCGACCGCGCCGACCCGCCGTCGGAGGTGATCGACGCCTTCCGCGACGTGCAGGCCGCCGAGCAGGAACGCGACCGGCTGCAGCGTCAGGCCGACGCCTATGCCAACCGCGTTCTCGCCGAGGCGCGCGGTCAGGCCGCGCAGACCATCGAACAGGCCGAGGGCTACCGCGCCCAGACCATCAACGACGCTCTGGGTCAGGCCAGCCGCTTCTCGGCGGTGCAGGACGAATACGCGCAGGCGCCCGAGGTCACGCGCCGCAGGCTCTATCTCGAATCGATGGAGCGGGTGCTGGGCGATGTCGACAAGATGGTGCTCGACCCCTCGATCGCCAGTGGCGGGCAGGGCGGCGGCACCGGCATCGTGCCGTTCCTGCCGCTGAACGAGCTGGGCCGCCAGTCGGGCAACAGCCAGCAGGGCGCGGCCGCGTCCTCCAACACCAACGGGCAGGGGAACTGAGATGAAGAAGACCGCATTCCTGCTTCCCGCCCTGGTCGTCGCCGTGGCGGTGATCCTGTCGTCCATCTACGTCGTGGACGAGCGCGAAAAGGCGCTGGTGCTGCAGTTCGGCCAGATCCGCCAGGTCAAGGAAGAGCCCGGCCTCGGGCTCAAGATCCCGCTGATCCAGGAGGTCGTGACCTATGACGACCGGATCCTGTCGCTCGACACCGACACCATCGAGGTGACGCCCTCGGACGACCGCCGCCTCGTGGTCGACGCCTTCGCGCGCTACCGCATCTCGGACGTGGTGCAGTTCCGCCAGGCCGTCGGCGTGGGCGGCGTGCGCGCCGCCGAGGACCGGCTCTCGTCGATCCTCAACGCGCAGATCCGCGAAGTGCTCGGTGCCGACCAGGTGACCTCGGACACGATCCTCTCTTCGGACCGCCGGACCCTGATGAACCGGATCCGCGAGCAGGCGCAGCGCTCGGCGCAGGGTCTCGGCATCGACGTGGTCGACGTGCGGCTCAAGCAGACCAATCTGCCGAGCCAGAACCTCGACGCGACCTTTGCCCGGATGCGGGCCGAGCGCGAGCGCGAGGCCGCCGACGAGATCGCCCGTGGTAACGAAGCCGCGCAGCGTGTGCGCGCGCTGGCCGACCGGACCGTGATCGAGACCATGTCCGAGGCCGAGCGCGAGGCGCAGGTGACTCGAGGCGAAGCCGACGCCGAGGCCAACGCGATCTTCGCGGGCGCCTACAGCGCCGATGCCGAGTTCTTCGACTTCTACCGCTCGCTTCAGGCCTATGAGCGGGCGCTGCAGGGCTCGAACTCGACCATGGTGCTGACCCCCGACAGCGCCTTCTTCGACTACCTCTACAATGACGATCTGCCCGAGGGCGTGACCCCGGCGCCTGCGCGCGAGCGCGGCCCGCTCGATGGCGGGATCGAGGAAGAGCCCGCGTCGGGCGATGTCGATGCCGGCGTCATCCGGCTCGACAGCCTGCAGGTGCGCCAGGGCGAGGACGGCGCCGTCGTCTTCTCGACCCAGGAGGGCGAGATCGACGCGCAGGCCGAGGCCGAGGCCGCGGCCGAAAACCAGGCCGAAACGCTAACGCCGCGGGTGATCCTGCCCGAAGACGGCGCGGTGGCGGTGCAGTGACGCCGATCCTGCTGGGCCTCGGCCTAGTGCTCGTGGTGGAGGGGCTGGCCTGGGCGCTGGCCCCTTCGCTGCTTGTGAAGATGCTCGAAACCCTCAGATCCATGCCGCCCGAGCAGCGCCGGATGGCGGGGCTCGTCACGCTGGCCTTGGGCGTGGCACTGTTGTGGATGGCGCGGCTGACCACGCTGTAAGGCGGGCCCGGCCCATGTTACAGCCCGTCACACCGCTTTGACGGCGCGCGACGGGGGCTTGAGTTGCCTCTCGCACCTCTTAGGTTGATGGTCTGCGCCGACCGAAGCGGCCCTCGACGGGGCGGTTTCGATGCACCGGACGAAACAGGAGTGTGCCCGTGAACGCCAAGACCAGATCCATGTCCCTTGTCCTCCCCACCCGCGCCGTTTCGGTGCTGGCCCTGGGTGCGGCGCTGGGGCTGAGCCAGGTGGCTCCGCTCGCCGCCCAGGATACCGCCGTCACCCCCGATGCCGAAGCGCAGAGCACGGCCGACGCGCCCGACGCCGCGCGCCCGCTGACCTTTGCCGATCTGGCCGAGCAGGTGAGCCCCGCGGTGGTCAACATCACCACATCGACCATGGTCTCCGCGCCCGCCGGGCCGCAGGGCATCGTGCCCGAAGGCTCGCCCTTCGAGGAGTTCTTTCGCGAGTTCCAGGACCGCGGCGAAAGCGCGCCGCGCCGCTCCTCGGCGCTGGGCTCGGGCTTCGTGATCTCGGCTAACGGTTACGTTGTGACGAACAACCACGTGATCGAGGGCGCCGACGAGATCAACATCGAGTTCTTCTCCGGCAAGACGCTCGAGGCCGAGGTGGTGGGCACCGATGCCTCGACCGACATCGCGCTTCTGAAGGTCGAGGGCGAGGATCTGCCCTATGTCGAGTTCGGCGACAGCACCGGGCAGGGCGCGCGCGTCGGCGACTGGGTCATGGCGATGGGCAACCCGCTGGGGCAGGGCTTCTCGGTCTCCGCGGGCATCGTCTCGGCCCGTGGCCGGGCGCTCTCGGGCACCTATGACGATTACATCCAGACCGACGCCGCCATCAACCGCGGCAACTCGGGCGGCCCGCTGTTCAACATGTCGGGCGAGGTGATCGGCGTGAACACCGCGATCCTGTCGCCCAACGGCGGCTCGATCGGCATCGGTTTCGCCATGTCCTCGGACGTGGTGACCGAGGTGGTCGACCAGCTGCAGGAGTTCGGCGAAACCCGGCGCGGCTGGCTCGGCGTGCGGATCCAGGACGTGACCCCCGACATGGTCGAGGCGATCGAGGGGCTGGACGGCGCGGAGGGCGCGCTCGTCACCGACGTGCCCGAAGGCCCGGCGATGGAGGCCGGCATGGAGGCCGGCGACGTGATCCTGAGCTTCGACGGCAACGATGTGCCCGACACCCGCGAGCTGGTCCGCATGGTCGGCCGCGCCCCGGTGGGCGAAGAGGTGCCCGTCGAGGTGCTGCGCGGCGGCGAGACGGTCGAGCTGGCGGTGACGCTGGGCCGCCGCGAGGAGGCCGAGAGCGCCGTGCCGGCATCGGCGCAAGGCTCTGGCGACGGGGCCGAGATCGAACTGTTCGGCCTGACGCTTTCGGAGATGACGCCCGAACTGCGCGAGCAGCTCGAACTGCCCGAAAGCGCCGAAGGCCTCGTCGTGACCGACGTGGACCCCGCCTCGAACGCCGCCGAGAAAGGCGTCGTCGCCGGTGACGTGATCACCGAGGCCGGCCAGCAGCCGGTGACCTCGGTGGCCGATTTCGAAGCCCGCGTCGAGGAGGCGCGCGAGGCGGGGCGCAAGTCGCTGCTCTTGCTGGTGCGCCGCAGCGGTGATCCGCGCTTCGTGGCGCTGGGGCTCGAAGAGGCCGAGTGAGCCTTTCTCGGGAGTTTGCCGGGAAAGGGCGCCTTCGGGCGCCCTTTTCGCGTCTCAGCCCTGGTTCATGATATCGAGCTGATCCGGCGTCAGCGCCCGGATGCCGAGCCGCTGCGCCGAGGCCAGCGACAGCACCGGGCTGTCGGGCCCGCCGCTGCCGCGCTGAAACGCCTGCACGGCATCAAGTGTCACCGCGTCGAGCTGCCCGGTCACCGGGCCGGGGTGAAACCCCCGCGTCACCAGCGCGCGTTGCAGCGTTTCGACGAAGGCGGGGGTGAACTCGGGCGGGCAGAGCGTCTCGAATTTGACTACCCGTCGCTCACGCAGGATTTCCTGGCGCATCACGCTGCGGTAGCGCGCGGGGCCCTCGCCCGGCTCGCGGATCTGCTCGCGCACGGTCTCGATCACCGCCGGGGTGGTGTCGTAGCCGAAACAGCGCCCCCGGGCGTCGGTCTCGATTTCGGCCGCCATGAAGGCGGGGAGCTCCGGCGGCGCAGGGCTGCAGGCCGCGAAGGGCAGGGCCAGCGGGAGGGCGAGCAGGAGGCGGAACATCGGTCACCGGTGGTGGTTGTCGCCCGAGCCTAGCCGCTGCGTCCCGCCCCGGAAAGCGCGCGGCGCGCATGGCGGCGGGCCGTGACACGCAAGACGCAACACATCATGCGGCGCGCGTCCCTCAGGCTCTGGCACGCCCCGCGCGCCTCGCCTAGACAGGGGAAGACCGCGAATGAAGGAGCCGAGCATGGCGAAGATCACCTATATCGAACACGACGGCACCGAGCATGTCGTCGACGTGGCTGCCGGCCTGACCGTGATGGAGGGCGCGCGCGACAACGGCATTCCCGGCATCGAGGCCGATTGCGGCGGCGCCTGCGCCTGTTCGACCTGCCACGTCTATGTCGATGCCGACTGGGTCGCGAAGCTCCCCGAGAAGGACCCGATGGAAGAGGACATGCTCGAATTCGCCTATGAGCCGGACGAGACCCGCTCGCGTCTGACCTGCCAGCTCAAGGTGTCCGACGCGCTCGACGGGCTGCGGGTGCAAATGCCCGAGCGCCAGATCTGATGCGCAGGAGCGCGGCTCTTGCCGGTCTCCTCGCGCTGGCGGGGCCTGCCGGGGCGCAGGGGCTGGCCGAGGCGCGCTTTTCCGAACCCACCACGCGGTATGCGCATGGGGTCTTCGGGGACACCGAGGAATGGGGCGCGCTGGAGATGACGACCGAAGCCGGCGCGCGGCACCGGATCCGCCTGCCCAAAGCCCGGGTCTTCGAGGATACGGCACCCCGGCTGGCCGATGTCGACGGCGACGGCGGGCGCGAGGCGGTGGTGGTCGAGACCGACGCGGCGCTGGGCGCGCGGCTCGCCGTCTATGGCTCCGACGGTCTGCTGGCGGCGACGCCTTTCATCGGCACGCCGCATCGCTGGCTGGCACCGCTGCCGCCGGCCGATCTCGATGGCGACGGGCGGGTGGAGCTGGCCTATGTCGATCGGCCGCATCTGGCGCGCGTGCTGCGGGTCTGGCGGCTTGAGGCGGGGGAGCTGGTGCAGCTGGATGCGCTGGAGGGGCTGACGAATCACCGCTTCGGCGCGCCCGAGATCGCGGGCGGCCTGCGCGATTGCGGCGATGGCCCCGAATGGGTGCTGGCCGATGCGGGCTGGGTCGTGGTTTCGGGCCTTGCGCGCGGCATCGACACGGCGGCGCATGAGGCTGCGCTCGGCCGCGGCACCATCGCGGTGACGGCGGGCGGCGTCGATGTCACCTACCCGCCCGAAAACGCCGATCTGACGGCGCGCATCGCCCGCGACGGGCTGATCCTCTCCGAACAGCCGGTGGGCCGCGCGCCGCAGGCGCGCCATTTCCCGGCGCGCAACCGCATCGTCGCGGGGCTGTCGCACTGTGTCGTCGTGGTCGAGGCCGCCGCACGCTCGGGCAGCCTGATCACCGCACGCGCGGCGCTGGAGGCGGGCCGCGAGGTGCTCGCCGTGCCCGGCCACCCCTTCGATGCGCGCGCCGGTGGCTGCAACATGCTGATCCGCGACGGCGCGGCGCTGGTGCGCGGCGCCTCCGATGTGCTCGATCTCATGGGGCGGAGCGCGCCCGAGCCCGAAGCGCGGGCGCCCAGCGCGCCATGCGCTCCCCTGCCGGACGCCGAGGCCGACGGCGACCTTGCCGCGCAGATCATGGACCGGCTGGGGGCCGCGCCGCTGGCCGAAGACCAACTGCTGCGCGACATGCGCTTGCCCGCGGCAAGGCTGTCGCAGGCGCTGGTCGATCTGGAGCTGTCGGGCCGTGTCGAGCGGCAGCCGGGCGGGCTTCTGGTGCGCCGCGATCTGGCGCAGGCCGCGGGCTGAAGGAGGGACAGGGCCACCGTCACGGGGCGCATTGACATTGTCGTGGGCCCCACCACATGTTGCCCGCCCAAAGCGCCCCTCCCCTGACCCGAGGATTCCCCATGCCCGTCGTCGTCGTCGAATCTCCGGCCAAGGCCAAGACGATCAACACTTATCTCGGCTCGGGCTACACCGTCCTCGCCTCCTATGGCCATGTGCGCGACCTGCCGCCCAAGGATGGCTCGGTCGATACCGAGAACGATTTCGAAATGCGGTGGGAGATCGGCACCGACAGCCGCAAGCACGTGAAGGCGATCGCCGATGCGCTGAAGGACGACCCGAACCTGATCCTCGCCACCGACCCCGATCGCGAGGGCGAAGCGATCTCATGGCACCTTCAGGAGGCGCTGACCAAGCGCAAGGTGCTCAAGAAGGACACGCCCGTCAGCCGCGTGGTGTTCAACGCCATCACCAAGAAGGCCGTGACCGAGGCGATGCAGAACCCGCGCGAGGTCGATGCGCCCTTGGTGCACGCCTATCTCGCGCGCCGCGCGCTCGACTATCTCGTGGGCTTCAACCTCTCGCCCGTGCTGTGGCGCAAGCTGCCGGGCGCCAAGTCGGCGGGCCGGGTGCAGTCGGTCTGCCTGCGGCTCATCGTCGAGCGGGAGATGGAGATCGAGGCTTTCGATCCGCGCGAATACTGGAGCGTGAAGGCGCAGCTCACCACCCCGCGCGGGCAGGAGTTCGAGGCGCGGCTCACCGTGCTCGCGGGCAAGAAGCTCGACCGCTTCGACCTCTCGGACCGCACGCAGGCCGAGATGGCGGTGCAGGCCGTGGCCTCGCGCGAGCTCACCGTCGCCTCGGTCGAGGCCAAGCCCGCGAGCCGCAACCCCTCGGCCCCTTTCATGACCTCGACCCTGCAGCAGGAGGCCAGCCGCAAGTTCGGCATGGGCGCGCGGGCGACGATGTCGGCGGCCCAAAGGCTCTACGAGGCGGGGCACATCACCTACATGCGGACCGACGGCATCGACATGGCGCCCGAGGCGGTGATGGCCGCGCGCGACGAGATCAAGTCGCGCTACGGGGAGCAGTATGTCCCCAAGAGCCCGCGCATGTACAAGAACAAGGCCAAGAACGCGCAGGAGGCGCACGAGTGCATCCGGCCCACCGACATGTCGCGCGACGCGGGCAAGCTCGCCCGGCTCGAACCCGAGCAGCGCAAGCTTTACGATCTGATCTGGAAGCGGACGCTGGCCTGTCAGATGGAGGCCGCGCGGATGGAGCGCACCACCGTCGACATCGCCAGCCGCGACGAACAGGTGGTGCTGCGCGCCACCGGTCAGGTCGTGCTGTTCGACGGCTTCCTCAAGGTCTATGAAGAGGGCCGCGACGACGTCGAGAGCGACGACGACCGCCGCCTGCCGCAGATCCATCAGGGCGAGCCCGCCAAGTTCGCCTCCGGCACGCTGAAGGGCGCCTTTGCCAAGGCGACCGAGGAGAACAAGGAGGCTGCGGTGCTTGGCGGCCCCGAGGCGGTGCTGGCGCTGCAGCACCACACCCAGCCGCCGCCGCGCTACACCGAGGCGACGCTGGTCAAGCGCATGGAAGAGCTCGGCATCGGTCGCCCCTCGACCTATGCCAGCGTGATCGGCACGATCCAGGACCGCGACTACGTCACCAAGGACAAGAACCGGCTGATCCCGCAGGACAAGGGCCGGATCGTCACGATTTTCCTGCTCAATTTCTTTAAGCGCTACGTGGAATACGACTTCACCGCGAGCCTTGAGGAGCAGCTCGACGACGTCTCGGCCGGCAAGGCCGATTACAAGGAGCTGCTGGCGCGGTTCTGGCGCGATTTCTCGGCGGCCATCGCCGAGACCTCCGAGCTTCGGATCACCGAGGTGCTCGACGTGCTTGATGATGCGCTGGCGCCGCAGCTCTACCCGCCCCGCGAGGATGGCAGCGACCCGCGCCAGTGCCCGCAATGCGGCACCGGCCAGCTGCACCTCAAGACTTCGCGGACGGGGGGTTTCGTCGGCTGCGGCAACTATCCCGAATGCCGCTACACCCGCCCGATCGGCGGCGATGGCGCCGACACCGGCGCCGACCGGGTGCTGGGCGAGGATGGCGGCGACGAGATCTGGCTCAAGACCGGGCGCTTCGGCCCCTATGTCCAGCGCGGTGAGCCGACCGAGGAGCAGCCCAAGCCGCAGCGCGCCTCGCTGCCCAAGGGCTGGCAGGCGGATGCGATGGACCTCGACAAGGCGCTGACGCTGCTGTCGCTGCCGCGCTTCGTCGGCAACCACCCCGATGACGGCGAGCCGATCGAGGCCGGGCTCGGGCGCTTCGGCCCCTTCGTCAAGCATGGCAAGCTCTATGCCAATCTCAAGGAGGTCGACGAGGTCTTCGAGATCGGCATGAACCGCGCGGTCGAGGTTCTGGCGCAGAAGGCCGCGGGCCGCGCCGGGCGCGGCGCGGCCGCCAAGGCGCTCAAGGAGCTGGGCGAGCACCCCTCGGGCGGCGCGCTCTCCGTGATGCCGGGGCGCTACGGGCCATACGTGAAGTGGGAAAAGGTCAATGCGACCCTGCCCAAGGACGTGGAGCCCGAAGCGGTGACGCTGGAGCAGGCGATCGCTCTGGTCGATGAGAAGGCCGCCAAGGGCGGCAAGAAGAAGGCCCCGGCCAAGAAGGCGGCGGCGAAAAAGCCCGCCGCCAAGAAACCGGCGGCCAAGAAGACCGCGGCGTCCAAGACCACGGCCAAGAAGGCCCCCGCCAGGAAGACGACGGCGAAGAAGGCGGAAGCCGCCGACAAGGCCCCTGACGAAGCCGCCGAATAGGCAAATCGCCGCGCCGCCTGCTGCGGCGCGGCATCCGCATTGACTTCGCCTCCGCCGGGCGCAAGTCTCGCCCCCGTGACAACAGGGGGAGACGCATGAAAAAGATTTATCCGGACGCGGCCGCCGCTCTCGACGGGCTACTGTCCGACGGGATGCTGATCGCCGCCGGGGGCTTCGGCCTTTGCGGCATTCCCGAGCTGCTGATCGCCGCCATCCGCGACGCGGGCACCAAGGATCTCACCTTTGCCTCGAACAACGCGGGCGTCGATGATTTCGGGCTCGGCCAGCTTTTGCAGACGCGGCAGGTGAAGAAGATGATCTCGTCCTACGTGGGCGAGAACGCCGAATTCATGCGCCAGTATCTTTCGGGCGAGCTGGAGCTGGAATTCGCGCCGCAAGGCACGCTCGCAGAGCGGATGCGCGCCGGCGGCTCGGGCATTCCGGGTTTCTACACCAAGACCGGCGTCGGCACGAAGGTGGCCGAGGGCAAGGAAGAGAAGGTTTTCGACGGCGAGACCTACATCCTCGAGCGCGGCATCGTAGCCGACCTGTCGATCGTCAAGGCCTGGAAGGCCGACGAGACCGGCAACCTCGTCTTTCGCAAGACGGCGCGCAACTTCAACCCGCCCGCCGCGATGTGCGGCCGCATTTGCGTGGCCGAGGTCGAGGAGATCGTGCCCGCCGGATCGCTCGACCCCGATCACATCCACCTGCCCGGCATCTATGTGCACCGGCTGATCCGGGGCGAGCACGAAAAGCGCATCGAACAGCGCACCATCAGGGAGGCTTGAGCATGGCCTGGGACCGCAAGCAGATGGCCGCGCGCGCCGCGCAGGAGCTCGAGGACGGCACCTATGTGAACCTCGGGATTGGCATTCCGACCCTCGTGCCGAACTACATCCCCGAAGGCGTGCACGTGACGCTGCAATCGGAGAACGGCATGCTCGGCATGGGCCCCTTCCCGACCGAGGAGGAGATCGACCCCGATCTCATCAACGCCGGCAAGCAGACCATCACCGAGCTGCCGCACACCGCCTATTTCGACAGCGCCACGAGCTTTGGCATGATCCGTGGCGGCAAAATCGCCATGGCGATCCTCGGTGCGATGGAGGTGGCCGAGAACGGCGATCTGGCGAACTGGATGATTCCCGGCAAGCTGGTGAAAGGCATGGGCGGGGCGATGGACCTCGTCGCCGGCGTCGGCCGCGTGGTGGTGGTGATGGATCACACCAACAAGGCGGGCGAGTCGAAGCTGCTGAAATCCTGCAGCCTGCCGCTCACCGGCACCGGCGTGGTCGACCGTGTGATCACCGGGCTCGGCGTGCTCGACGTGGTCGAGGGCGGGCTTCGGATCGTCGAATGCGCGCCCGGCGTGACCGAGGACGAGATCCGCGCCGCGACGGAGGCGACCATTGTCTGAGGTCATTCGCGAAGGCGGCCCCGAAAGGGGCCGCTATGTGCTCGACCTCGGCGACGGGGCGCAGGCGGAGCTGACCTGGGTGGCGCGGGGCGACACACGGGTCGCCACCCATACCGGGGTGCCGCGCGCGCATGAAGGGCGCGGCCATGCGAGCGTGCTCGTCGCGGCGATGGTCGAGGATGCAAAGCGCGAGGGCTTCCGCATCGTGCCCGCCTGCTCCTATGTCGCGGTCTGGGCACGGCGGCACCCCGAGGCGGCAGAGCGGTTCGCCTGAGTTCAGAGCCGTCCGGCGGCGAAGACGCAGCCATCGCTCATCAGCACCGGCGGCGTCAGGCACAGCCCCCGCGCCACGCTCCAGGCGGCCAGCACCTTGGGCACATAGGCGCGGGTTTCGGCATAGGGTGGCACGCCCGCATTGTCGCGCACCGAGCCCTCGCCCGCGTTATATCCCGCGAGCGCGAGGATCGGATCGCCTTTGAAATGGCCCAACAGCCAATCGAGATAGGCGATGCCGCCGCGAATGTTCTCGGCGGCGTCGCGGCGGTCCATGACGCCGAATCGCGCCGCCGTGGCCGGCATCAGCTGCATCAGCCCCTGCGCGCCCGCTGAGCTGACCGCATCCGTGCGCCCGGCGCTTTCCACCGAAATCACCGCCAGCGCCAGAGCGGGCGAGACCTTGGTCCCGATGGTGAGCCGCATGATATCCGCACCGTGCAGGCGGGCGATCTGCTGCATGGGCTGCAGCCGCGGC
>NZ_JAMYXC010000179.1 GCF_024159025.1 Limimaricola litoreus | reverse complement strand
GCTCGAGCGCGGGGCCGCGGCGATTCTCACCGATGCGGAGGGCGCGCGCATCGCTGCCCCCGCCCTGGCCGGAACCTCCGCCGCGCTCGTCGTCGCCGAAGAGCCGCGACAGGCGCTGGCCCGCGCCGCGGCGCTGTGGTTCGGGCCTGCGCCCGAGACGGTGATCGCCGTCACCGGCACCAACGGCAAGACCTCCGTCTCGACCTTCGCGCGGCAGATCTGGACCGCGCTGGGCCGCCGCGCCGTCAACCTCGGCACCACCGGGGTCGAGGGGGCCTGGACCCATCCGCTCAAGCACACCACGCCCGATCCGATCACCCTGCATCACGCTCTGGCACAGGCCGCGCGCGAGGGCGTGACCCATGTGGCGATGGAGGCCTCCAGCCACGGGCTCGACCAGCACCGGCTCGACGGGGTGATCCCGGCGGCGGCGGGTTTCACCAATTTCAGCCAGGACCATCTCGACTACCACGAGAGCTTCGAGGCCTATTTCGAGGCCAAGCTCGGCCTGTTCGACCGGGTGCTGCCCGAAGAGGGCGTCGTCGCCGCCAATCTCGACGATGCCAAGGGGGCGGAGATCGCGCGGCGCTGCGCGGCGCGGGGGCAGGAGGTGATCGGCGTCGGCCGGGCCGAGGGCGCGCGGCTGCGGCTTCTGGCCCAGCGCTTCGACGCGACGGGGCAGGAGCTGCGATTCGCCTGGCAGGGCACGGCGCGGATGTGCCGGCTCGACCTCGTCGGCGGGTTTCAGGCCGAGAACGTGCTTCTGGCCGCGGCGCTCGTCATCGGCGCGGGCGAGGACCCCGACGAGGTGTTCCGCGCGCTGCCCGAGCTGTCGACCGTGCGCGGCCGGATGCAGCTTGCCGCGCAGCGCGGCAACGGGGCCACGGTCTTCGTCGATTACGCCCATACGCCCGACGCGGTCGAGACCGCGCTCAAGGCGCTGCGCCCGCATGTGATGGGCCGCATCATCGCCATCGTCGGCGCGGGCGGCGACCGCGACCGCACCAAGCGCCCGCTGATGGGGGCGGCGGCGGCGCATCACGCCGATGCGGTGATCGTCACTGACGACAACCCGCGCAGCGAGGAGCCCGCCGCGATCCGCGCTGCCGTCATGCAAGGGGCGCGCGGCGTGGTCGGCGGGGCCGAGAGCGTCACCGAGACCGGCGACCGGGCCGAGGCGATCCTGCGCGGCGTCGATGCGCTGGGGGCGGGCGATGCGCTGCTGATCTGCGGCAAGGGGCACGAGACGGGCCAGATCGTCGGCGACGACGTGCTGCCCTTCGACGATGCCGAGCAGGCCTCGGTCGCGGTTTCGGCGCTGGAGGGCCACGCATGACGCTTTGGACCGCAGAGGACGCCGCCGCCGCCACGGGCGGGCGCGCGACGCGCGACTGGCACGCGACCGGCGTGTCGATCGACACCCGCACGCTGCGGCGGGGCGATCTCTTCGTGGCATTGGAAGCCGCGCGCGACGGGCATGATTTCGTGGCGCAGGCGCTGGAGAAGGGCGCCGCCGCGGCGCTGGTGAGCCGCATCCCCGAGGGTGTGGCCCCGGATGCGCCGCTTCTGGTCGTGGACGAGGTGCTCCTCGCGCTGGAACGGCTGGGCCGGGCCGGGCGGGCGCGCACGAAAGCCCGCGTCGCCGCGATCACCGGCTCGGTCGGCAAGACATCAACCAAGGAAATGCTGCGCGCAGCACTTACGGGGCAAGGCCGCGTCCATGCCGCCGAGGCGAGCTACAACAACCACTGGGGCGTGCCGCTGACATTGGCGCGGATGCCCGTCGACACCGATTACGCGGTGATCGAGATCGGGATGAACCATCCCGGCGAGATCGCGCCGCTGGCGCGCATGGCCCGCCCGCATGTGGCGATGATCACCACCGTCGCCGCCGTCCATCTCGAAGCCTTCGAGAATGTCGAAGGCATCGCGCATGAGAAGGCCGCGATCTTCGAGGGGCTGGAGCCCCATGGCTGCGCGGTGATCCATGGCGATCTCGATGTCAGCCCGATCCTGCGCGCCGCCGCGCAGGCGGCAGGGGCGCGAATCATCGGTTTCGGCGATGCCGAAGACAACGCTTTCCAGCTGCGCGAAGCGCAGATCCGGGGCGGCGTCACCCGCGGCCATGCACGGCTCGACGGCGAAGATGTCACGCTCGAGATCGCGAGCGAGGGGCGGCACTTCATGCGCAACGCTTTGGGCGTGATCGCCGTGGCGCAGGCCATGGGGGCCGACCGGGCGCGCAGCATCGTCGGTCTCGCCGCATGGGCCCCGCCCGCCGGGCGCGGCACGCGCGAGACGGTGGCGATAGATCCCGCGCGCGGCGACACGCTCGAGCTTATCGACGACGCCTTCAACGCCAACCCGACCTCGCTTTCGGCGGCATTGGCGGTGCTCGCGGCGGCCCGGCCCGGCGAAGGCCCGCCCCCCGGCCGCCGCGTCGCCGTGCTGGGCGACATGCTGGAGCTCGGCGCGAACGAGCGCGAGATGCATGCGGCCATGGCCGAGGATCCCTCCATGGCCGCGCTGGATGCGGTGCATTGCGTCGGCCCGCGCATGCGCGCCCTGCATGAAGCGTTGCCGCAGGCGCGGCGCGGTCTTTGGGCCGAGCGGGTCGAGGACCTGCTCGAAGAGGTGGCGCAGCTGGCCCGCGTCGGCGATGTCGTGCTGATCAAGGGCTCCAAGGCCAGCCGGGTCAGCCGCCTCGTTGACGCCATCCGCAAACTGGGGCAACGCAACCCCTCCGCCGACAAGAAGGCCTGACGCCCATGCTCTACCTGCTGACGCTGCTCTCGGATGGCGGTGATTTCTTCAACCTGTTTCGCTACATCACCTTCCGCGCGGGCGGGGCCTTTCTGACCTCGCTGCTGTTCGGCTTCCTGTTCGGCCCGCCACTGATCAACGTGTTGCGCCGCACGCAAGGCAAGGGCCAGCCGATCCGCACCGACGGGCCCGAGGGGCATTTCGTCAAGGCGGGCACCCCGACCATGGGCGGGCTCTTGATCGTCGGCGCTGTGATGACCTCGACCGTCCTCTGGGCGCGGCTCGACAACCCCTATGTGCTGATGGTGCTTTTCGTGACGCTGGGCTTTGCGCTGATCGGCTTTGCCGATGACTACGCCAAGGTCCGCAAGCAGAACACCGACGGCGTTTCGGGCAAGCTGCGGCTGTTGATCGGCTTCACCATCGCGGCCCTCGCCGGATGGTGGGCGGCGATGTATCACCCCGAGAACCTCACGGGCCAGCTCGCCTTTCCGGTCTACAACGAAATGCTGCTCAACTTGGGCATCCTCTTCGTGCCCTTCGCGATGATCGTCATCGTCGGTGCGGCCAACGCGGTGAACCTCACCGACGGTCTCGACGGGCTCGCCATCATGCCGGTGATGATCGCCGCGGGCGCCTTCGGCGTGATCGCCTATGCGGTGGGGCGCACCGACTTCACCGAATATCTGGGCGTGCACTACGTGCCCGACACCGGCGAGATCCTGATCTTCACCATGGGGCTGATCGGCGGCGGCCTCGGCTTCTTGTGGTACAACGCGCCCCCGGCGGCGGTCTTCATGGGCGACACCGGGAGCCTCGCGCTGGGTGGTGGCTTGGGCGCCATCGCGGTGGCGACAAAGCACGAGATCGTGCTGTCGATCGTCGGCGGGCTTTTCGTGGTCGAGGCGCTCTCGGTCATCGTGCAGGTGCTCTACTTCAAACGCACCGGCCGCCGGGTCTTTCTCATGGCGCCGATCCACCACCACTACGAAAAGAAGGGCTGGTCCGAGCCGCAGATCGTCATCCGCTTCTGGATCATCTCGCTGATCCTCGCGATGATCGGGCTCGCCACGCTCAAGCTGCGCTGAGCTTCACGGAGACATGCGATGATTCCCGTTCGCGGACATGAAAGCCAGACCATCGCCGTTCTGGGGCTGGGCCGATCGGGCCGGGCCACGGCGGCGGCGCTCAAGGCGGGCGGTGCGGATGTCGTCGCATGGGATGACGGCCCCTCGGGGCGCGAGGCCGCCGAGGCCGAGGGGATCGCGCTGCGAGACCTGACCCGCGCGAGCGCCTACGAGGGCGTGTCGCTGCTGGTCACCTCGCCGGGCATCCCGCATCTCTACCCCGCGCCGCACGCGGCCATCGCCGCCGCATGGGAGGCGGGCGTGCCGGTCGACAACGACATCGGCCTGTTCTTCCGCAGCTTTGCCGCCGAAGGCTTCGAATCCTTCGACACGCTGCCGCGCATCGTCGCCGTCACCGGATCGAACGGCAAATCGACCACCTCGGCGCTGCTGCACCACATCCTGACCGAGAACGGCAGGCCTGCGCAGCTGGCGGGCAACATCGGCCGCGGCGTGCTCGACCTCGAGCCGCCGCATGACGGCGAGGTGGTGGTGCTGGAGCTGTCGAGCTACCAGACCGAGCTTGCCCGCGCGCTGACGCCGGACATCGCGGTGCTCACCAACCTCTCGCCCGATCACCTCGATCGGCATGCGGGTCCGGGCGGCTATTTCGCGGCCAAGCGGCGGCTTTTCTCCGAAGGCGGGCCGGACCGCGCGGTGGTCGGCGTCGACGAGAACGAGGGCCGCTACCTCGCCAACCAGCTTGCCACGGGCATGTCGGACGACCGCGTCATCGCGATCTCCTCGGGCCGCAAGCTGACCGGGCCGGGCTGGAACGTCTTTGCGCGCAAGGGTTTCCTCTCGGAATACCGCAAGGGGCGGCAGGTCGCCTCGGTCGATCTGCGCGACGTCCCCGGCCTGCCGGGCGCGCACAACCATCAGAACGCCTGCGCCGCATGGGGCGTGGCGCGCGCGCTGGGGCTTGGCCCGCGCGGCATCGAGGCGGCCTTGCGCTCCTATCCCGGCCTGCCGCACCGCTCGCAGCGCGTGGCTGAAAAGGACGGCGTGGCCTTCGTCAACGACAGCAAGGCCACCAACGTCGATGCCGCCGCCAAGGCGCTCATGGCCTTCCCGCGCATCCGCTGGATCTGCGGCGGGCTGGAAAAGGAAGGCGGGCTGTCGGGGCTGGGCGAGGGGCTGAACCACGTCGCCAAGGCCTATGTCATCGGGCGCGAGGCCGAGGCCTTCGCGATGAAGCTCTCCGGTGTCGAGGCCGAGGTCTGCGGCACGATGGCGCGCGCGGTGGAGCGGGCCATGGCCGAGGCCGAGCCGGGCGAGACGGTGCTTCTGGCGCCCGCGGCGGCGAGCTTCGATCAATACGACAGCTTCGAGAAGCGGGGCGAGGATTTCGTCGCGCAGGTGCGCGCGCTGCTGTGATGGCACAGGTGCGCGACCGGCTCTGAGCCGCGCGGGGGCTCAGCCGCCCTGCGCGATCGCCGTGCCCGCGGCAAAGCCCGAGGCCCAGGCCCATTGGAAGTTGTAGCCGCCGAGCCAGCCGGTCACGTCTACGCATTCGCCGATGAAATGCAGCCCCCGCACCGATTTGGCCTCCATCGTCTTCGACGACAGCGCATCGGTGGACACGCCGCCAAGCGTCACCTCGGCCGTGCGATAGCCCTCGGTGCCCGAGGGCACCAGCCGCCAGTCGCGCAAGGCGGCGCAGAGCGCGTCGATGGCGCGGTCGGATTGGTCGGCCATGTTGCCCGGCATGGCGTGGTCTTCGGCCCAGGCCTCGACCAGCCGCGCGGGCAGGTGCTGCGCCAGCACCGTTTTCAGCGCCTTCTTCCCATCCGTGCGCCGCGCCGCGCGCAGGGCCTCGGCCAGCCGCCCGTCGGGGGCGAGGTCGATGCTTATCTCCGCCCCCTCGCGCCAGTAGGAGGAGGCCTGCAGGATCGCGGGGCCCGACAGCCCGCGATGGGTGAAGAGCAGCGCTTCTTCGAAGGAGGGGCTATCGGCCTGCGCCCTGACGGGGAGCGCCACGCCCGAAAGGCCCGAGAAGCGATCGGGAAAGGTCAGCGGCACGAGGCCGGGGCGGGTTTCCGTCACGGGCAGGCCGAACTGCTCGGCGATGCGGTAGGCAAGCCCCGTCGCCCCCATCTTGGGGATCGACTTGCCGCCCGTGGCGACGACCACGCGGGCGGCATGAAGCGTTTCGCGCCGGCCCGCGCGCTCGATCACGGCGCGAAAACCGCTTTCCTCGCGCGCGATCTCCACGAGAGCGGTCTGAAGCGACACCTCCGCCTCTGCCGCCTGCACCTCCGCCATCAGCATGGCGACGATCTGCGTCGCCTTGCCGTCGCAGAAGAGCTGGCCCAGCGTCTTCTCGTGCCATGCAATGCCATGGCTCTGCACGAGATCGAGGAAATCCCACGGCGAGTAGCGCGCCAGCGCGGATTTGTGGAAATGGGGATTCGCGCCGAGGAAGCATTCGGGCCCGGTGCGGGTATTGGTAAAGTTGCAGCGGCCGCCGCCGGAGATGCGGATCTTCTCGCCGGGGTTGCGCGCGTGGTCGATCACCAGCGCATCGCCCCCCGCATGCATGGCCGCGAAAAGCCCCGCGGCGCCCGCGCCGAGGACCAGTGTGTTGATATGCCGGGTCTTGTCCATGACTGCGACCTGCCGCTTTTCTGCCACGGGCTCAAGCCTTGGCGGCACCGAGACTGGACGTTATTTTCATGGTCAATCCGGCGATTTCGCGCTAGTGTGTCCCACAGACCCGCACAAAGCGGGCAGGGCAGAGGCAATCAGGCAGCAGGTTCATGACCGAAATGGTGCATGGGGCGGTTCCGGTACGGACCGTCGATCCAATTCTCCCGCGCTGGTGGCGCACCATCGATGTCTGGACCATGTCCTGCATCCTGTTGCTCTTCGCGATCGGCATCCTGCTGGGCCTCGCGGCCTCGCCGCCGCTGGCCTCGCGCAATGGGCTCGATCCCTTCTACTATGTCAGTCGACAGGCGTTTTTCGGCATGGTCTCGCTGGCGGTGATGCTCGGCATTTCGATGATGACGCCGCAGCTCGTGCGCCGGCTCGCGGTGCTGGGCTTCGCCGGGGCCTTTATCGCGCTGGCGCTGCTGCCGATCTTCGGCACCGATTTCGGCAAGGGCGCGGTGCGCTGGTATTCCTTCGGCTTCGCCTCCGTGCAGCCTTCGGAGTTCCTCAAGCCCGGCTTCGTCGTGGTCGCGGCATGGTTCATGGCGGCGGGGATGGAGCCATCGGGCCCTCCGGGGCGGATGTGGTCCTTCGCGCTCGCGATCACCATCGTGATGTTCCTCGCACTGCAGCCCGATTTCGGTCAGGCGGCGCTGGTGCTGTTCTCCTGGGGCGTGATGTATTTCGTCGGCGGCGCGCCGATGGTGCTTCTGGCGAGCCTCGCGGGCGCGGTCGTGCTCGGCGGCACCTTCGCCTACAACAACTCCGAGCATTTCGCCCGGCGGATCGACGGCTTCCTCTCCGCCGAGGTCGCCCCCAACACCCAGCTGGGCTATGCCACCAACGCGATCCGCGAGGGCGGCTTCTTCGGCGTCGGCGTGGGCGAGGGGCAGGTAAAATGGTCCTTGCCCGACGCGCATACCGATTTCATCATCGCGGTGGCGGCCGAGGAATACGGGCTGATCTGCGTCATGGTCATCATCGCGCTCTACGCCACCATCGTGGTGCGCTCGCTGCTGCGGCTGATGAAGGAGCGCGACACCTTCATCCGGCTCGCGGGCACGGGCCTTGCCTGTGCCTTCGGCGTGCAGGCGATGATCAACATGGGCGTGGCGGTGCGGCTTCTGCCGGCCAAGGGCATGACGCTGCCCTTCGTCAGCTACGGCGGCTCCTCGGTGATCGCCTCCGGCATCGCGCTGGGCATGCTACTGGCCTTCACCCGCACCCGGCCGCAGGGCGGCATCGGTGACATCCTGCTGCGACGGGGGCGCTGATGTCGGCGCCTCTTCTCGTCATCGCCGCCGGGGGCACCGGCGGGCACATGTTTCCCGCCCAAGCGCTGGCCGAGCTGATGCTCACCCGCGGCTGGCGGGTGAAGCTGTCCACCGATGCGCGCGGCGCGCGCTACACGCAGAACTTCCCCCGCGAGGTCGAGATCGAGCAGGTCGGCGCGGCCACCTTTGCGCGCGGCGGTCTCTCGGCCAAGGCGATGGCGCCCTTCCGCATCGGCGGCGGCGTTGCGGCGGCGGTGAGCCGGATGATGCGCGACCGGCCCTCGGTGGTGGTGGGGTTCGGCGGCTACCCGTCCATTCCGGCGCTGGCGGCGGCGACGATCCTCAAGCTGCCGCGCATGATCCACGAGCAGAACGGCGTGCTGGGTCGGGTCAACGCGCTTTTCGCGCGCCGCGTCCACGCGGTGGCCTGCGGCACATGGCCGACCGCGCTGCCCGACGGCGTCGAGGCGGTCCACACCGGCAACCCGGTGCGCCGCGCCGTGCTCGACCGGGCCGGTGCCGCCTATATTCCGCCGGGCGATTACCCGATGTCGGTGCTGGTGATCGGCGGCAGCCAGGGCGCGCGTATCCTGTCGGACGTGGTGCCGCCCGCGATCGCGGCGCTGCCGGCCGAGCTGCGCCGCCGGGTGCGGGTCAGTCACCAAGCGCGCGAAGAGGATGTGCAGCGCGTCTCGACCTATTACGCGGATGAGGGGATCGACGCCGACGTGCAGACCTTCTTTGCCGACGTGCCGACCCGGATGAGCGAGGCGCAGCTGGTGATCTGCCGCTCCGGCGCCTCGACCATCGCGGATCTGAGCGTCATCGGCCGCCCCGCCGTGCTCGTCCCCTTTGCCGCCGCCGCCGCCGACCACCAGACCGCCAACGCCCGCGGGCTGACGCAGGTCGGGGCCGCGATCCTGTTTCCGGAGAAGAAATTCCACGTCGAGGCGCTTGCCGAACAGATCGCGCTGGTGCTGGGCAACAGCGAAGGTGCCATGCGCATGGCCCATGCGGCACGCGATGCGGGCGTTCCCGACGCAGCGGAGCGGCTTGCGGGGGTTGTCGAACGCCTCGCGGATGGACAGAAGGGCACCGATTCTTGATGGACGGGACAAAGAGCATGAACGCCGCCACGAAACTGCCGCTCGATATCGGCCCGATCCATTTCGTCGGCATCGGCGGGATCGGCATGTCCGGCATCGCCGAGGTGCTGCTGAACCAGGGCTACAGCGTGCAGGGCTCGGATCTGAAGGGCTCGAAGATCACCGAGCGGCTCGAAACCTTGGGCGCGCGGGTCTTCATCGGCCAGTCGGGCGAAAACCTCGACGGTGCCGAGGTGGTGGTCATCTCCTCGGCGATCAAGCCGGGCAACCCCGAGCTGGACGAGGCGCGCCGGCGGGGCCTGCCGGTGGTGCGCCGGGCCGAGATGCTGGCCGAGCTGATGCGGCTGCGCTCCAACGTCGCCGTGGGCGGCACGCATGGCAAGACGACGACCACCACCATGGTGGCGACGCTGCTCGACGCGGGGCGCTTCGATCCGACCGTGATCAACGGCGGCATCATCCATGCCTACGGCTCGAACGCCCGGATGGGGCAGGGCGAATGGATGGTGGTCGAGGCCGACGAGAGCGACGGCACCTTCAACCGCCTGCCCGCGACCATCGCCATCGTCACCAACATCGATCCCGAGCACATGGAGCACTGGGGCTCGATCGAGGGGCTGCGCAAGGGCTTTCTCGACTTCGTGTCGAACATCCCCTTCTACGGCCTCGCCGTGTGCTGCACCGATCACCCCGAGGTGCAGGCGCTGGTGGGCCGCGTCACCGACCGCCGCGTCACCACCTTCGGCTTCAACGCACAGGCCGACGTGCGCGCCGCCAACCTGACCTACAAGGGCGGCGTGGCGCATTTCGACGTGGTGCTGCGCGCCGAGGACGCGGTGATCGAGGGTTGCACCCTGCCGATGCCGGGTGACCACAACGTCTCGAACGCTCTGGCCGCCGTGGCCGTGGCGCGGCATCTCGGGATGAAGCGCGAAGAGATCCGCGCGGCACTCGCCGCCTTCGGCGGCGTCAACCGGCGCTTCACCAAGGTCGGCGAATGGAACGGCGTCGCGGTGATCGACGATTACGGCCATCACCCGGTGGAGATCGCCGCCGTGCTGCGCGCCGCGCGGCAGGCGAGCGAAGGCCGGGTGATCGCGGTGCACCAGCCGCATCGCTTCACCCGCCTTGCCTCGTTGTTCGAGGATTTCTGCACCTGCTTCAACGACGCGGACGTGGTCGGCATTTCGGATGTCTATGCCGCCGGTGAAGAGCCGATCGAGGGGGCGGGGCGCGACGACCTGGTCGCCGGGCTGATCCGCCACGGCCACCGCCACGCCCATGCTGTCGATTCCGAAGAGGCGCTGGCCGATCTGGTGCGCAACGAGGCCAGGCCCGGCGATATCGTCGTCTGCCTCGGCGCGGGCACGATCAGCAGCTGGGCGGCGGCCCTGCCCGCGCGGCTGGAGCAGGGCAGGTGAGCGCGGCGCAGGCCCTGCCGCTTATGGCCGGCTGCCTGTGGCTGATCGCGGCGAACCTCGCCGCGATGCTGCCCTCGCGCGACAATCACCGCAGTTGCGCCACCGCGCTCGTGGTGATCGGCGTGCCGCTTCTGGGCTGGGCTACCTATGCGCTGGGGCCGATCGCGGGCGTGGGGCTGATGGCGGCGGGGGCCTCGGTGCTGCGCTGGCCGCTGAAGGCGGCGATGGAGCGGCTGTGGCGGCTGACGCAATGAGGGTCGCGGATGACCTTCCCTCCGTGCGCGGCCGGCTGACGCCCGATCGCGCGCTGGCCGACCTGACCTGGTTGCGCGTGGGCGGCCCGGCCGACTGGCTGTTCCAGCCCGCCGATCGCGAGGATCTGGCAGACTTCCTGCGCAATCTCGACCCCGAAGTGCCGGTCTTTCCGATGGGGGTCGGCTCGAACCTGATCGTGCGCGACGGCGGTGTGCGCGGCGTGGTGATCCGGCTGGGGCGCGGCTTCAACGGCATCGATATCGCGGATGACGGCACGGTGACGGCCGGGGCCGCGGCGCTCGATGCGCATGTGGCGCGCAAGGCGGCGCAGGCGGGGCGCGACCTGACCTTCCTGCGCACCATTCCCGGCGCGATCGGCGGGGCGGTGCGGATGAACGCGGGCTGCTACGGCGCTTACGTTGCCGATGCGCTGTGCGAGGTGACGGTGATCCGCCGCGACGGCAAGCTCGACGTGCTGCCCGCCTCCAGCTTGGAGCTGGCCTATCGCTCCAGCACGCTGCCCGAGGGCGCGGTGATCGTCGAGGCGGTGTTCGATGCGCCCGAAGGCGACCCCGAGGCGCTCGAGGCGCGCATGGCCGAGCAGATCGAGAGGCGCGACGCCAGCCAGCCGACCAAGGACCGCACGGCGGGCTCGACCTTCCGCAACCCGGCCGGGTTTTCCTCGACCGGGCGGACCGACGACAGCCACGAGTTGAAGGCCTGGAAAGTGATCGAAGAGGCGGGGCTGCGCGGCGCGCGGCTCGGCGGTGCGGTGATGAACGAAAAGCACGCGAATTTTCTCACCAACACGGGCGAGGCCACGGCGGCCGATCTCGAAACCCTTGGCGAGAAGGTCCGGAAAAGGGTTTACGAACATTCGGGGCTGACGCTAGAATGGGAAATCATGCTGGTCGGGGAACCGGGCGCGTGACAAGCGCATAATTCGAACCCTGCAAAGCGGGGCAGGCCCGGGGCGGGCCATAACAATGACGCGCCGTTCAGCGGCGCGCGGATGGGGCAGTGCGGGAATGTCGAGCGAGACACATCCCAAGGTTGTCGTGGTAATGGGCGGACCCTCGGCAGAGCGCGAGGTTTCCCTTTCCACGGGGCGCGAATGCGCGGCGGCCTTGCGGCAGGCGGGTTACGAGGTGATCGAGGTCGATGCGGGCCCCGACCTGATCGACCGACTGCGCGAGCACGCCCCCGATGTCGTCTTCAACGCCCTGCATGGCCGCTGGGGCGAGGATGGCTGCGTCCAGGGCCTGCTGGAATGGCAGCGCATCCCCTATACCCATTCGGGGGTGATGGCCTCGGCTCTGGCAATGGACAAGGAGGCGACCAAAGCGGTCTTCCGGGCCGAGGGGTTGCCCGTCGCCAAGAGCCTGCTGGCCAGCAAGGCCGAGGTCATGGCGGGCCATGTCCTGCCGCCGCCCTATGTGGTGAAGCCCTACAACGAGGGCTCCAGCGTCGGCGTCTACATCGTGGCCGAGGATGCCGCCGCACCGCCGCAGCTCTCCGATGACATGCCCGAAACGGTGATGGTCGAAGCCTTCCTGCCCGGGCGCGAGCTGACCGTCACGGTGCTGGGCGACCGCGCGCTCACCGTGACCGACATCGTCACGAGCGGCTGGTACGACTACGACGCCAAGTACAAGACCGGCGGCTCGCACCACGTGGTGCCCGCCGATCTGCCCGGGGAGATCTTCGAGGCCTGCCTCGATCACGCCCGCCGCGCGCATCGCGCGCTGGGCTGCCGCGGGCTGTCGCGCACCGATTTCCGCTGGGACAAGACGCGGGGCCTCGATGGGCTCGCGATTCTTGAGACCAACACCCAGCCCGGCATGACGCCGACTTCGCTCACGCCCGAGCAGGCCGAGAAGGTCGGCATTTCCTTTCCCGATCTGTGCCGCTTTCTGGTGGAGGATGCCTCGTGCGATCGCTGAAGGCGCTCTTGCGGCGCGAGCCGCGCTACGGCATGCGCCGCGATCCGGCGCCGACGCGCTGGGGCTATCGCTACCAGCGGCTGATGCTGACGCCGGCCTTCCGGTTCGGCATCCGCTTCGGCCTGCCGGTTCTCCTCGTCGCGCTGGTCGGTGGCATCTGGTTCGGTCAGGCCGACAACCGCGCCGCCTTTGCCGCCCGGATCGACGGGCTGAAGCTCATGGTGCAGCAGCGCCCCGAGTTCATGGTCGGCACGGTCGAGATCGAGGGCGCCGAGCCGGCGCTTGCCGCCGCGATCCAGGGCTTCCTGCCCGAGACCATGCCGATCTCCTCCTTCGACCTCGACCTGCCCGAGATCCGAACCCGCATCCGCGAGCTGACGGCCGTGGCCGACGCCACAGTCCGGGTGCAACCCGGCGGCACGCTGAGGATCGAGGTCACGCAGCGCGTGCCGGTCGCCGTCTGGCGCTATGTCGACGGGCTGCGGCTGGTCGATGCCGAAGGGGTGATGACCGGCATGATCGCGTCGCGCCCGGACCGCGCCGACCTGCCGCTGATCGCGGGCGACGGCGCGATCAGGAAGATCGACGAGGCGCTGGCGCTCTTCGCCGCCGCCGCCCCCGTGGCGGAACGGGTACGCGGGCTGGTGCGGATGGGCGAGCGGCGCTGGGATCTCGTGCTCGACCGCGGCCAGCGCATCCTTCTGCCCGCGAGCGGGGCGGTATCGGCGCTGGAGCGGGTGATGGCGCTCGACGAGGCCGAGGACATGCTGGCGCGCGACATCGCGGCGGTGGACATAAGAAACGAGGATCGGCCGACCATAAGGCTGACCGAGCAGGCGTTGGTGCGGCTTCGCCGCGTCAGCGATAACAACTAGGAACGGGGCAGGGACGAAACGATGGGGCAGCTCTACCAGACGCAGCGGGCGATGCGGCACATGCGCAAGGCGGCGATGCAGAGGGGCGTGATCGCCATTCTCGACGTCGGCACCTCCAAGATCGCCTGCTTGGTCCTGCGCTTCGATGGTGACGCGCCCGCGCTCGACGGCGTGGGTTCGATGGCCGGGCAGTCCAACTTCCGCATCATCGGCGCCGCCACCACCCGTTCGCGCGGCGTCTCCTTCGGCGAGGTCGCGGCCATGGCCGAGACGGAGCGCGCGATCCGTACCGCGGTGCAGGCCGCGCAGAAGATGGCCGGCGTGCGCGTCGATCACGTCATCGCCACGCTTTCGGGCGCGCGGCCCCGCAGCTACGGGCTCGACGGCGAGGTCGAGGTCGAGGCCGGGCAGGTCACCGGCAGCGACATCGGCCGCGTGCTCGCCGCCTGCGAGATGCCCGACTACGGCGATGGCCGCGAGGTGCTGCACGCCCAGCCCGTCAATTTCGCGCTCGACCACCGCTCGGGCCTTGCCGATCCGCGCGGCCAGATCGGCCAGCGGCTGACCACCGACATGCACCTGCTCACCGTCGACGCCACCGCGATCGAGAACCTGCTCTACTGCATCAAGCGCTGCGATCTCGAGGTCGCGGGGCTGGCCTCCTCGGCCTATGTCTCGGGCGTCTCGTCGCTGGTCGAGGACGAGCAGGAGCTGGGTGCCGCCTGCATCGACATGGGCGGCGGCTCGACGGGCATCTCGGTCTTCATCCGCAAGCACATGATCTACGCGGATTCGGTGCGCATGGGCGGCGATCACGTCACCTCCGACATCTCGATGGGCCTGCAGGTGCCGATGGCCACCGCCGAGCGGATCAAGACCTTCTACGGCGGCGTGGTCGCCACCGGCATGGACGACCGCGAGATGATCGAGATCGGCGGCGACACCGGCGATTGGGAGCACGACCGCCGCACTGTCAGCCGCGCCGAGCTGATCGGCATCATGCGGCCGCGAGTCGAGGAGATCCTCGAAGAGGTGCGCCAGCGGCTCGATGCCGCGGGCTTCGAGCATCTGCCCAGCCAGCAGATCGTGCTCACCGGCGGCGGCAGCCAGATCCCCGGCCTCGACGGTCTGGCAACACGCATCCTCGGCCAGCAGGTCCGGCTGGGCCGCCCCTTGCGGGTGCAGGGCCTGCCGCAGGCCGCCACCGGCCCGGCCTTTGCCGGATCGGTCGGATTGTGTCTCTTTGCCGCGCATCCGCAGGACGAGTGGTGGGACTTCGAAGTGCCCGCCGAGCGCCACTCGGCGCGGTCCTTCAAGCGGGCCTTCAAGTGGTTCAAGGACAACTGGTGATACGCAAAATGTCGCTCATCGGCCCGGTGGGGCGATATTCGCCGCTGCGGAAACCTCAAGAAATCAGTAAGAATGCCCGAGTTTCCCCGTGACGATGCGAGCGCGCGCGGATAGTTTGGCCAGATAATGGCAAATACGCCCGGCGGGACGGGCCAGATTCAGGACAGGCAGACAGCGATGGCACTCAACCTCTCTCTGCCGGGGCAGGAAGATCTCAAGCCCCGGATCACCGTCTTCGGCGTGGGCGGCGCTGGTGGCAACGCGGTCAACAACATGATCGAGAAGGAACTCGACGGTGTCGAGTTCGTGGTCGCCAACACCGACGCACAGGCGCTGCAGCAATCGCGCGCCGAAGCCAAGATCCAGATGGGCGTGAAGGTCACCGAAGGCCTCGGCGCGGGTGCGCGCGCCACCGTCGGTGCCGCCGCGGCCGAGGAATCGATCGAGGAGATCGTCGATCACCTCGCCGGCGCGCATATGTGCTTCATCACCGCCGGCATGGGCGGCGGCACCGGCACCGGCGCGGCCCCGATCATCGCCCAGGCCGCGCGCGAGCTCGGCGTGCTGACCGTCGGCGTCGTCACCAAGCCGTTCCAGTTCGAGGGCGGCAAGCGCATGAAGCAGGCCGAGGCCGGAGTCGAGGCGCTGCAGAAAGTGGTCGACACGCTGATCATCATCCCCAACCAGAACCTGTTCCGGCTGGCCAACGAGAACACCACCTTCACCGAGGCCTTCGCGCTGGCCGATGACGTGCTCTACCAGGGCGTCAAGGGCGTGACCGACCTGATGGTGCGCCCGGGCCTGATCAACCTCGACTTCGCCGACGTGCGCGCGGTGATGGACGAGATGGGCAAGGCGATGATGGGCACCGGCGAGGCCGATGGCGAGAACCGCGCGGTGCAGGCGGCCGAGAAGGCGATAGCGAACCCGCTGCTCGACGAGATCAGCCTCGAGGGCGCGCGCGGCGTGCTCATAAACATCACCGGCGGCTACGATCTCACCCTGTTCGAGCTCGACGAGGCGGCCAACAAGATCCGCGAAAAGGTCGACCCCGAGGCCAACATCATCGTCGGTTCGACGCTCGACACCGGCATGGAAGGCCGGATGCGGGTTTCGGTCGTGGCGACCGGCATCGATGCGCTCGTCAAGCCCGAGGACGTGCCCGTGCCGCGCCGCAAGATGAGCGAGCCGCTGCGCGAACGCGTCACTGCAGAGGACGAGGTCCCCGCCGCTCCGGTGCCGCCGCGCCGCGAGGCCCAGCAGCCCGCGCCCCGCGCC
>NZ_JAMYXC010000088.1 GCF_024159025.1 Limimaricola litoreus | reverse complement strand
CGGCGGTCTCGCGCGCGCTCGACCGGCCCCCGCCGCGATAGTCGCGCAGCCCGTATTTCAGGTGATAGGCGATGTCGGCATGGCCGGGGCGGAAGGTCTCGGCGATGTCGCCGTAATCCTTGGAGCGCTGATCGGTGTTGCGGATCATCAGCTGGATCGGCGTGCCGGTCGATCTCTCCTCGAACACGCCCGACAGGATCTCCACCGCGTCGGGCTCGCGCCTTTGCGTGGTGTGCTTGTTCTGGCCGGGACGCCGCTTGTCGAGCCAGACCTGTAGATCCTCCTCGCGGATCTCCACCCCCGGCGGGCAGCCGTCGACCGTGGCGCCGAGCGCGGGGCCGTGGCTTTCGCCCCATGTGGTGACGCGGAACAGGTGGCCGAAGCTGTTGAGGGACATGGGCGCTCTCCTTGTGGCGGGGCCGGTGTAGCGCGGGGCGGGTGCGGGGGAAAGGGCGGGGGCTTGCGCATGGCGCGCGATGGCGTAGTGTCCGCCCCACCTCGGGGGGCCACTGGCTGAGATGCGCATCGCGCGGACCCGTTGAACCTGAACCGGATCACACCGGCGGAGGGAAGGTTTCGGGACATGCGTCCTCCTTGCTCTTCGCCCGCATCGGAGGATGACCATGCACCATCGCCTGATCGCGGGTCTCGCCCTGTCGCTCGCCGCCCTGCCGGCGGCCGCGCAGGACCGGACCCTCACCGTCTACGCCCCCGACTACTTCGCCTCCGAATGGGGCCCCGGCCCCGCGATCGCGGAGGCCTTCGAAGCGCAGTGCGACTGCTCGGTCGATTACCAGACCGGCGACCTGCTGCCCCGGCTCAAGCTCGAGGGCGCGCGCGCCGAGGCCGATGTCGCCATCGGCTTTGATTCGACCGAGATGAAGGCCGCGCGCGAGACCGGGCTCTTTGCCCCGCACGGCGTCGACACCGCCGCGCTGACCCTGCCGATCGACTGGACCGACGAGGTCTTCCTGCCCTTCGACTGGTCCTACCTTGCCTTTGTCTACGACAACGAGGCGCTGACGGATGTGCCGGAAAGCTTCGAGGCGCTGGTGGAGGCGCCCGACGATCTGAGAATCGCGATCCAGGACCCGCGCAGCTCGGTCTCCGGCCTGTCGCTGGCGCTCTGGGCCGAGGAGGTCTTCGGCGAGGAGGCGGAAACCAAGTGGGCCGATCTCGCGCCCAAGATCACCACCGTGACGCCCGGCTGGTCCGAATCCTACGGCCTCTTCACCGAGGGCGAGGTCGACATGGTGCTGAGCTACACCACGTCGCCCGCCTATCACGCGATCGCCGAAGAGGACGACACAGTGTCGGCGGCGATCTTCGAGGAGGGGCATTACATGACCATCGAGCTGGCGGCCCAACTCGAAGGGGCCGATGAGCCCGAACTTGCGGCGCAGTTCATGCAGTTCGTGGTCAGCCCCGAATTCCAGTCGCTGATTCCGACCTCGAACTGGTCCTACCCCTCGGCCCTGCCCAAGGCCGAATGGCCCGAAGGCTTCCAATCCATCGCCATGCCCGAAAAGGCGATCTGGCTGCCCGAGGCGGAGGCCGACGCACGGCGCGACGGGGCGGTCGAGGCATGGCGGCAGGGGCTGTCGCAATAACGCGCGGAATGCGGTGGCCCGGCGGCATCGCCGCCGGGCTGGTGCTGGCGCTGACGCTGGGCACGCTTGGCGCGGTGGCTTGGCGCGCGGGTTTCGCGCTGCGCCTTGGCCCCGCAGACTGGGCCGCGATCCGCTTCACGGTCTGGCAGGCCGCGCTCTCGGCGCTGGCCTCGGTCGTGCTGGCCATCCCGGTCGCCCGGGCGCTGGCGCGGCGGCGGTTTCCGGGCCGCGCGGCGCTGGTGACGCTTCTGGGCGCGCCCTTCATCCTGCCGGTGATCGTCGCGGTGATCGGGCTCATCGGCGTGTTCGGCCGCGGCGGCATTCTCAACGATGCGCTGGGCCTCGCGGGACTCGGGCCCGTTTCGGTCTATGGCTGGCACGGGGTGGTGCTGGCGCATGTGTTCTTCAACCTGCCGCTGGCGGTGCGGCTGATCCTGCAGGGCTGGCTGTCGATCCCGGCCGAGCGCTTCCGCCTTGCCGCCTCGCTCGGCGCGCCGGTGGGGCGGCTGCTGGAAGGACCGATGCTGCGCGCCGTGGCGCCGGGCGCTTTCGCGGTGATCTTCCTCATCTGCCTGACGAGCTTTGCCGTGGCGCTGACGCTGGGCGGCGGGCCGCGGGCGACGACGGTGGAGCTGGCGATCTACCAGGCGGTGCGATTCGATTTCGATCTGGGCCGCGCGGCGATGTTGGCAGTGGTGCAGTTCGCGCTCTGCGCCGCGGCGGCACTGGGCCTGCGCGCGGCGGGCGCGCCGGAGGCGCTCGGCGCGGGGCTCGACCGGGTGGTCGAGCATCATGCGCCGGGCGGGCGGGTGATCGATGCACTCGCGGTGACGCTGGCGGCGCTGTTTCTCATGACGCCCCTCGCGATGATCCTCGGGCGCGGTCTGCCGGGGCTGGCGGAGCTGCCGGGCGGGCTTTGGCCTGCGGCGGCGCGGTCGGTGGCCGTGGCGCTGGGGGCGACGGCGCTGACGCTGGTGATGGCGCTGGCTCTCGCGCTGCGGGGCGGGGCGCTGGCGCGGCTGTCGATGCTGCTGCCGCTCGCGGCCTCGGGGCTGGTGATGGGCACGGGGCTTTTCGTGCTGCTGCATCCGTTCGTCTCGCCGCGCGAGGTGGCGCTTCTGGTGACCATGCTGGTCAACGCGGTGATGGCGCTGCCTTTCGCGGCGCGGGTGATCGCGCCCGCTGTGGCGCAGGCCGAGGCTGGGCATGGCCGGTTGGCCGACAGCCTCGGGCTGCAGGGGCTGGCGCGGCTGCGCTGGTTGATCCTGCCGCGCATCCGCCGCCCGCTGGGCTTTGCCGCCGGGCTCACCGCGGCGCTGTCGATGGGCGATCTGGGCGTGATCGCATTGTTCGCGGGCGACGGGCAGGCGACGCTGCCGCTTCTCATGGTGCGGCTGATGTCGGCCTACCGGATGGAGCAGGCCGCAGGCGTGGCGCTCGTCCTGCTGGCGATCAGCCTCGCGCTGTTCTGGATCTTCGACAGGGGAGGGCGGGTCGATGCTGCGGCTTGAGGGACTGGAGATCCGGCAGGGTGACTTTGCCCTCTCGGCGGATTGGGCATTGTCCGACGGCACGATCTGCGCCGTCATGGGGCCATCCGGCGGCGGCAAGTCGACGCTGCTCGCCGCGATCGCGGGGTTTCTCGCCCCCGATGGGGGGCGTGTCTCATGGAACGGGCGCGACCTGACCGGGCTGAGCCCCGCGCAAAGGCCGATCTCGATCCTGTTTCAGGACAACAACCTGTTTCCGCACCTGACCATCGAGCGCAACCTCGCGCTGGGGATCGACCCGAAGGGGCGGCTCGACGCGGGCCGACGCGACCGGATCGCAAAGGTGCTGGAGCGTGTCGGACTGCGCGGCATGGAAGGGCGCAGGCCCGCGGCGCTTTCGGGCGGGCAGCAGAGCCGCGCGGCGCTGGCCCGCGTGCTGCTGATGGACCGGCCCTTGGTCCTCTTGGACGAGCCCTTCGCTGCGCTGGGGCCGGGGCTTCGGATGGAGATGCTCGATCTGGCGCGCACGGTGCTGGCAGGGGAGGGGCGCACGCTCCTGATGGTGAGCCACGACCCCGAGGACGCCGCACGCATCGCCAGCGACATCGTGCTGGTCGATGCAAGGCGCGCCGAGCCGCCGAAGCCCGCCGGGCCGCTGCTGGCCGATCCGCCCCTGGCGCTCAGGGCCTATCTCGGGCGCTGAAGCGCTGGCGCGTCACTGCCGGCGGCGGGATGGCCGCGACTGGGGCGCCATGCGTATTTGGAGAAAGATGAACGAGGGCAGGGCAGTGCAGTGCCATGAATGGTGCTCCATCCCATTCATCTTTCCTGAAATACGCAAATCCCGCCAGCCCCGGCGATGGCACCACCCACGAAAAAGGGGCGCCCCTTTCGGAGCGCCCCTCTCAGGATCAGGCCACGGCGATCACTCGTCGCGCGGGCCGTATTTGGCGCGGTGCCAGATCCGCTTGTTGGTGAGGTAGAGCAGCACCGCGAGCAGGCCGAGGAACAGCACGCCGGTGAAGCCGGCCTGCTTGCGGGCCATCATCTTGGGCTCGGCGGTCCACATCATGAAGGCGGTGACGTCCTTGGATTCTTCCTCGATGGTAGCCGGGTGACCGTCTTCGTAGACCACGTCGTCGCCCAAGAGCGGCGGCGGCATGGCGATCCACGAGCCGGGCGCCATGTGGTGCCCCTCTTCGTCGATGCAGCTTTCAGGAAAGCCGCCGGCACCGAAGGCGACGTTGTAGTAGCCCGGGAAATCCTCGGGCGCGCAGGCGGGCGCGTCCTTGTAGCCGGTCAGCAGCGAGGCGATGTACTCCGGCCCGCCCATACCCTTGAACAGCTGGTTCATGCCGGACCCATAGGGGCCGGAGAAGCCCGCGCGCGACTTGGCCATCAGCGACAGGTCGGGCGCTTCGGGCAGGGCGCTCTCGGGGAACTTGTCCGCCGGGGTGGCCGGGCGATAGTCGTCGATCTCCTCGTCGAAGGTCTCGAACTGCGCGGCATAGGCGCGGACCTGATCCTCGGGCAGGCCGGGGCCGCCCTCGTCATGCAGGTTGCGGTAGGAGACGTACTTCAGGCCGTGGCAGGCGGCGCAGACCTCGGTGTAGACCTGAAGGCCGCGCTGGAGTTGCATCTGGTCGAAGGCCCCGAAGGGGCCCTCGTAGGGGAAATCGTAATCCGTAATGAGCGTGTCGGACTCGGCGGCCATGGCGGTGCCGGCGAGGCCCATCGCCGCGACTGCGGCAAGCGTGACGGTTCTCAGCATGTGTCTTGCCTTTCTCACTCGGCCGGCTTGACGACGGTATGGGTGCCGCCGGTCTTGGGGTCGTAATGGGCGTTGAAGTCGTCCTCGATCGTCGCCGGCATCGGCAGCGGCTTCTCGATGACGCCCAGGAGCGGCAGGATCACGAGGAAGTAGCCGAACCAGTAGGCCGCGCCGATCAGCGAGATGTAGGGGTAGATCCCCTCGGCGGGCATCGCGCCGCCCCACATCAGCACGAAGAAGTCGACCACCAGCAGCGCGAACCACCACTTGAACATCGGGCGATACCGGCCCGAGCGCACCGAGGAGGTGTCGAGCCAGGGCGCGAGCGCGATCACCGCGATGGCGCCGAACATGGCGATCACGCCGAAGAACTTCGCGTCGATGATGCCGAAGCTGATCCAGTTGGCGAACATCACGACCCAGACGTCGGCGGTGAAGGCACGCAGGATCGCGTAGAAGGGCAGGAAGTACCATTCGGGGACGATGTGCGCGGGCGTCGCCAGCGGGTTCGCCTCGATGTAGTTGTCGGGGTGGCCGAGGTAGTTGGGCATGAAGCCGACGATGGCAAAGAAGATCATCAGCACGATCGCCAGCGCGAAGAGGTCCTTCATCACGAAGTAGGGCCAGAAGGGCAGGGTGTCGCGCTTGGCCTCTTCCTTCGAGGTGCGGCGCACCTCGACCCCGGTGGGGTTGTTGTTGCCGGTCGAGTGGAAGGCCCAGATGTGCACGATCGTCAGGCCCGCCAGGATGAAGGGCATCAGGTAGTGCAGCGAGAAGAAGCGGTTCAGCGCCGGCTGGCCCACCGCCGAGGCGCCCAGAAGCCAGGTCTGGATCGCCTCGCCCACGAAGGGGATGGCGCCGAACAGGCCGGTGATCACGGCGGTGCCGTGGAACGACATCTGGCCCCAGGGCAGCACGTAGCCCATGAAGGCGGTGCCCATCATCAGCAGGTACATCAGGATGCCGATGATCCAGGTCACCTCGCGCGGCGATTTGTAGTTGCCGTAGTAGAGGCTGCGGAAGATATGCGCATAGACCGCCACGAAGAACAGCGAGGCGCCGTTGGCGTGCAGGTAGCGCAGCATGAAGCCGCCGTTCACGTCGCGCATGATGTGTTCGACGCTGGCGAAGGCCATGTCGACATGCGGCGTGTAATGCATCACCAGCACGATGCCGGTGATGATCTGCAGCGCCAGGGTGAAGGTCAGGACGATGCCCCAGATCCACATCCAGTTGAGGTTCTTGGGCGTCGGAATCATCAGCGTGTCATAGAGCAGGCCGAGGACCGGCAGACGGTTGTTGAGCCAGCGCTCGCCGCCTGTCTTGGGTTCGTAATGATCGTGCGGAATACCGGACATCAGAGGTCTCCTCAGCCGAGCTTGATGGTCGTCTCGTCGACGAATTCGGCGACGGGGATGGGCAGGTTGCGCGGCGCGGGGCCTTTGCGGATGCGGCCCGCCGTGTCGTAGTGCGAGCCGTGGCAGGGGCAGAACCAGCCGCCGAAATCACCCTGCTCGCCCAGCGGCACGCAGCCCAGATGGGTGCAGACGCCCATCTGCACGAGCCAGGTGCCGGTCTCGTCGAGCGCGCGGTTCTCGTCGGTCGCGAGCGCGGCGCCGGCGAGGTTCTCGTTCTGCGCCACCGGGTCGGGCAGCGAGTCGACATCGACCTCGCGCGCCTCGGCGATCTCGGCCTCGGTGCGGGCGCGGATGAAGACCGGCTTGCCCTGCCACAGCACGGTCAGCTGCGTGCCCGGCTGGACGCCGGAGACATCGACCCGGATCGAGGCGAGTGCGAGCACGTCGGCCGAGGGGTTCATCTGGTTGACCAGCGGCCAGACGGCGGCGCCGGCCACGACGGCCCCCGCCCCTGCGGTGGCATAGTAGAGAAAATCGCGGCGGGTGCCCTGATGATCGTCTGCGTGTGACACGGGGGGTGATCTCCGGTATGGCTGGGGCGGCGTCGCCCGGACGGCAAAAGACCGCGGGCCGTGACCCGCTTGGCGTTTTGGCGCTGTTTAGCCATCAATCCCGCGCCCGTCCAGCGGACAATAGCGCGCAGCCGGAGGCACCTAGGACGCAGGGGCCGCCCCGACAAGGGGGCGGGCGCGCGGCCTGCGTTGCGCGAATGCGACAACGCCGAAGTGAATCGCCGTGAGCCTGGAGTTCGACTCCTCTGGACCCAGATAAGGGTGATAATGGCCCCAGCCTGCCTGCTGCCCTCCTGTCACCGTCTGCTCGAAAGCCCGTATTCGATGTTCCGCCTTGCCGCACCGCTGCTCTTTGTCCTCGTTCCCGCTCTCGGCCAGGCCGAGGTCGAGCTGAGCTTTTATGGCGGTGTTCAAAGCGCGCCGCATTCGAACGTCACGGTCGACCGCCCCGGCTCCACGAGCGACCGCGACTTCACCGCGGGCTGGGAGGGCAACTCCTTCGATGCGCCGCCGCATTACGGCCTGCGCGCCACCTGGTGGCGCGGGGACGATCTCGGCTTCGGTCTCGATTTCAACCACACCAAGGTCTATGCCGACGACGAGACTCTCGCCGACGAGGGGCTCGACACGCTGGAGTTCACCGACGGGTTGAACATCCTGACGCTGAACGCCTACCGCCGCTTTCCCGATGCCGCCTACGGGCTGACGCCCTATGTCGGCGGCGGCCTGGGCGTCGCGGTGCCGCGGGTCGAGTATGACGACGGCCAGGGCCGTACCGACGAATACCAGCTCACCGGGCCGGCGGTGGCGCTGATGGCCGGGGCGAGCTACGACGTGACCGACAGCGTCTCGGTTTTCGGCGAGTACAAGGGCACCTATTCCCAGAACGAGGCCGATCTGATCGGTGGCGGCACGCTAGAATCGGACATCGTCACCAACGCGCTCAACCTCGGCGTCAGCTTCAACTTCTGAAATCTCAGGCGGCGGGCGGCGCGGTGGCGATCATGCTGTCGCGCGCGGAGAAGCGGTCCGCCCATTGGGCGAGCTGCGGCCGTGCAGCGCGCCAGTCGCGCGCGGCGTGGCGCAGGTCGAGATAGCCCAGCGCGCAGGCCACGGCGATCTGCCCCATGTCGAGCTGCCCGCCCAGATGGCTGATCCAGCGATCCTCGATCGCGTCGAGTCCGCGCTCCACCTTGCGCCACTGCCCTTCGATCCACTTGGGCGAACGCTCGCCCTCGGCGCGCAGGCGCAGCTCCAGCACCATCGCCAGGGCCGCGTCCATGATGCCGTCTGCAGTGGCCTCGAGCGTCAGCACCTCCCAGATCCGGGCCTCGGGGTAGAGCCGCCCGCCCGCGCGCGCGTCGAGAAACCGGGTGATGACCCGGCTGTCATAAAGCGCGGGGCCGTCATCGCGCACCAGCGCCGGGATCTTGCCCAGCGGGTTGGCGTGGATCACGTCGACCGGGTCACCGAAGGGGTCGGTCGCGGCGGCGATCTCGGTGACCTCATCGGCCTGCCCGGTCTCGTGCAGCACGATGCGGACCTTGCGGGCGAAGGGCGAGGCGGGGGAGGTGAGAAGTTTCATGTGGAACGCTCCGGCTGGCTTCGCGCAGTCAAGCAGCGCCATCCGTTTCGTGCAAGGGGCGCGCCTCTGGTCCATCTTTCCCGAAAATACGCATGACGCCCCATGCCGGCCCGCGCACCGGTCATGGACCGGGGGATTTGCGTATTTGGAGAAAGATGAACCGGGAGGCGTGCTCAGGCGGTCAGCCGCGTGCCCGAGACGCCGGTGATCACGGTCTCGACGATGCGGCCCTCGGGCTGGTCCTTTGTGAAATCCACCTCGGCGAAATGCTCGGTCCGGCCCATGCGGGGGCTTTCCATCAGCACGCGGTGGCGCTGACCGACCTGCGCCGCGAGATGGGCCTGTGCCGCGGCATCGCCCGCGGCGCGCAGCCGGGCGGCGCGGGTCTTGATGTCGCGCCCGTTCACCTGCGGCATCTTCGCGGCCGGGGTGCCGGGGCGGGCCGAGTAGGGAAAGACATGCAGCCATGTCAGCCCGCAGTCCTCGACCAGCTTCAGGGAGTTCTCGAACATCGCCTCGGTCTCGGTCGGAAAGCCCGCAATGATGTCGGCGCCGAAGGTCATGTCGGGGCGCAGGCGGCGCGCCTCCTGCGCGAAGGCGATCGCGTCGTCGCGCAGATGGCGGCGCTTCATCCGCTTGAGGATCAGGTCGTCGCCATGCTGCAGCGAGAGGTGCAGATGCGGCATGAGCCGTGTCTCGGTGGCGATCGCCTGCATCAGGTTTTCGTCCACCTCGATCGAATCGATCGAGGAGATGCGCAGGCGCGGCAGGTCGGGAATGAGCTTGAGAATGCGCATCACCAGATCGCCCAAGCGCGGCGTGGCGGGCAGGTCGGCGCCCCAGCTCGTCAGATCGACGCCGGTGAGCACGACCTCTTCGTAGCCGCGATCCACCAGCCGCCTGATCTGCTCGACCACCACGCCCGCGGGGACCGAGCGCGAATTGCCGCGCCCGTAAGGGATGATGCAGAAAGTGCAGCGGTGGTCGCAGCCGTTCTGCACCTGCACATAGGCGCGGCTGCGGCTGCCGAAGCCGTCGATCAGGTGGCCGGCGGTCTCGGTGACGGACATGATGTCGTCGACCTGAACCGGTTCTGTCGCGCCGATCAGGTCGGGCGCCATGCCCTTCCAGGTTTCGGGCTGCATCTTCTCGGTGTTGCCGATCACCATGTCGACCTCGGCCATCTGCGAGAATCGCTCGGGCTCGGTCTGCGCGGCGCAGCCGGTGACGATGATCTTGGCCAGGGGATTCTCGCGCCGCAGGCGGCGGATCTCCTGTCCGGCCTTGCGCACCGCCTCGGCGGTGACGGCGCAGGTGTTGACCACCACCGCGTCCTCGACCCCCGCCCGCGCGGCGAGATCCTTCATCGCCTCGGTCTCATAGGCGTTGAGCCGACAGCCCATCGTGGCGAAGATCGGTGCTTTGCGGTCCATCAGAGCCTCCAGACCCCGTCGAAGACATGCGCGACGGGCCCGGTCATCCAGACCCCGTCCTCGCGCCAGTCGATGTGAAGCGTGCCGCCATCGAGATCGATGGTGACGGCGCGCGATGTCAGACCCCGGCGGGCGGCGGCCACGGCCACGGCGCAGCTCGACGAGCCAGAGGCCAGCGTCAGCCCCGCGCCGCGCTCCCAGACCCGCATGCGGATCCGGTCGGGGCCGGTGACCTGCGCCACCTGTACGTTGGTGCGCTCGGGGTAAAGCGGGTGATGCTCATGCGCGGGACCGAAGCGTTCGATGTCGACGGCTTCGGCATCCTCGACAAAGAAGCTGCAATGCGGGTTGCCCATGCCGGTTGCCGTGGGCGCGCCATCGATGGGAAGCGACAGCGTGTCCATCTCGCGCGCCAGTGGGATCTCGTCCCAGCGCAACTGCGGCTGACCCATGTTGACCGCCACCAGCCCGTCGCCTGCCTGCCGCGCCGCAAGTCGGCCGCGCTCGGTGGTGATGTCGAGCGCGGGCTTGCCGGTGCGCGCCATCTCCCAGGCCGCGATGCAGCGCGTAACGTTGCCGCAGGCCGCCGAGGTCGAGCCGTCGGCGTTCCAGAAGACGAGGTGCAGATCGGCTCCGTCGCCCGGCCCGGCGCCGGCATGGATCACCGCCAGCTGATCGAAGCCGACGCCGCGATGCCGGTCGGCGATGGCGCGGGCGAGATCGGGCGTCACGGCGGCCACGGGGGCGCGCGCGTCGATCACGACGAAGTCGTTGCCAAGCCCGTGCATCTTCATGAACGGCAGGCCGGGAGGGGTGTTCTGCTGCATGGCGGGGCCAATAGCAAAGCCCGTGAAGTTTATCCAGAAAAAGCGTAAATTTGCGGTTGACCCCCCCCGCCGCTAACCGTAGATAGCCGCCCAGTGGGCCGTTAGCTCAGTTGGTAGAGCAACTGACTTTTAATCAGTGGGTCGCAGGTTCGAATCCTGCACGGCTCACCACTGATCACTCCAGGATCATCGATCGCGGACGGGGCGGGAGCGCATGCCTTCCCCAGCCGCGGCATGACACCGCCAGCCGTTTCCGGGCGGCGGTGCCGCGTCATGGCGCAAGCCTGATGCAAGGGCGCAAAGGCGGGATCTAGGCGTTCGGAAAGCGCAGGCGCACCACCGTCCCGCCGGGGCCGCTGTCGATCACCGGATCGCCGCCGAGCTGGGTGGCGAAGGCCCGGACCAGCTTCTGCCCGATGCCGCTGTCGCTGCGGGGGCGCGGGTCGAGCCCCTGGCCATCGTCGCGCACCTCGAGCCGCAGCCCTCCGGGCGTGTCGTGATCGAGCGTCACCGTCACCGTGCCCGACACATTCTCGGCAAAGGCGTATTTCAGGCTGTTGGTGACGAGTTCGTTGACGATGAGGCCCAATGGCACCGCGATCCGCGTCGACAGCCGCATCGGCGTGATCCGGGCCTCGATGCGGATGTCCTCGCGGCCGATCGATGCGGCGAGCCCTTCGGTGATCTGGACGAGGTAATCGCGCGAGCAGACGGTATCGATCGAACCGGAGGCGTTCAGCCTGCGATAGAGATTGGCAACGGCCTGCACTCGCGCATGGATGCGCCGCAGCGCCTGGCGCCCCTCGCCCTCCTCGCGGACGCGCGATTCCATCGCGATGATCGAGGAGATGGTGCCGAGACTGTTCATCACGCGGTGGTTGAGCTCCGCCAGCAGGTGCTGCGCCTCGGCCAGCGCCGCTTCGCGCTCGACCTCGATCTGCTTGGTCGCGGTGATGTCGCGAAACTGGATGGCAAAGCGGCCGTATGGTTCGATCGGGGCGGCGTAGACATCGAAATGCCGGCCCATGGCCTCGGAGGACTGCTGGAACCGCTGCGGCTGCCCCTCGAGGGCGATCCGCCCGTATGTCTCGATCCAGACAGGTTCGAGATCCGGCACCATTTCGAGCGCGGTGCGCCCGCGCGCGCCGTGCAGCCCGGTCATTTCCTCGAACTGCGGGTTCATCTGGAGGAATCGATAGTCGACCGGTCGTCCGGCGGCATCGGTGATGATCTCGCAAATGCAAAAGCCGTCATCCAGAAAGCCGATGAAAGTATCGACCTCCCGCGGCGTCAGGTGCAGCGGCATCTTGGTCAAGCCTGCATCTCCCTCGTCCCCGCGCCACGTTCCCCAACGTGACCTGTGGATAACAGGCTAAGGTAGAATCGCCGTCCTGCGAAGCCCGGATTGGCGCGATGCGCGACATGTCCGATCCCGTACCCCGCGTCCGGGAAAGGGTCAGCTGCGCCGCAGCGTGTCGCCCCGCGCGATCAGCGGAGTCAGCTCGACCCGCTCGCCGCCGCCCTCGGAGGGGTTGGCGCAGCGCGCGGCGATGATGCGCGCCGCCTCGCGGCCGATCTCCCGGCGGCAGGCATCCATCGTGGCAAGCTGACAGGGCAGCCCGTCGAGAAGCTCGACCCCGTTGAACCCGGCGATCCCGATCTGGCCCGGGATGTCGATTCCCCGCTCGAGCAGCTGCAACAGGCCGCCCGCGCCGATCATGTCGTTGGAATAGTAGAGGAAGTCGAGATCGGGCGTGCGCGACAGGATCGCCTCGGTCATCTCGCGCCCCTTCTTGAGCGCCGAGCCGCCCGAGTAGAACTCCTGGTCCGCGATCTCGACACCGGCGCGAGCGAGATGGCGGGTGAAGCCCTCGAAGCGTTTGCGCGCCCGGTGGTCGGCGGGCATCTTGGTGCCGAGAAAGCCGATCCGGCGGTAGCCCTCGCGCAGGATCGCCTCGGCCATCTCGCGGCCGGCCCGGCGGTGGCTGATGCCGACGCAGGCGTCGATCGGCGCGCCGTCGCTGTCCATGATCTCGACCACCGGGATCTCGGCGCGCATCAGCATCGCCCGGCTCGCCTCGTTGTGCTCGAGCCCGGCGATGATCACCCCCGAGGGGCGCCACGACAGCATCTCGAACAGCACCCGTTCCTCGGTGTCGGGCAGGTAGTCGGTCACGCCGAACACCGGCTGCAGGCCGGTGCCCGCCAGCGTTTCCGAAATGCCCGAGAGCACCTCTGGAAAGACCATGTTGCCCAGGGAGGGGATGATCACCGCCACCAGGTTCACCCGGCTCGACGCCAGCGAGCCCGCGATGCGGTTGGGCACGTAGCCGAGCTTCTTGGCCGCGGCGCGCACCTTGGCGCGCGTGGCCTCGCTCACGTCGCCCTTGTTGCGCAGCACGCGGCTCACGGTCATCTCGCTGACCCCCGAGGCCTCGGAGACGTCGCGCAGGGTCAGGGGGCGGCGGGGGGGTATGGTCATGGGTGGTGTCCGCGAGTTCCGAGCATTCCCGAGCTATAGGCTGCACCGCGCGGCTTGTCCAAGCGGCGTTGACGCACCGGGCAAAGCGGGGCATGGAGAGGGGACGCGGCTCCGTGGCTCAACTGGATAGAGCAGCCCCCTCCTAAGGGGCAGGTTGCAGGTTCGAATCCTGCCGGGGTCGCCATTTCCCATGACAGAAACGCCGATTTGCGGCATTGTTTCTGTGCGAGTTCGCACGGAACAATGTCACGTACTGGTGTTTGCGGTTGTGTGCCACTAGCACCTAGATCGGATCCGGCCCCCGATGGGCCTGTCCTGTTGGGGCCGCGAAACCCATGACGCGACCCGCCGGTTGAAGAAGGTGCCGATGAAGGTCGAGGAAAAAGGTACGAGAGGCGAGGGCAACCAGCTGCTGGCGCGCATACCGGCGGATCTGGCGGATCTCATGCTTGCCCATCTCGAACCCGTTGACCTGCCGCAGGGGTTGGTCATCGAACAGCCGGGCGAGTTGATCGAGTATGTCTACTTCCCGACCGGCGGCGTGATATCGATCGTCGCGATGACGCCCGAGGGCGATGCCCAGATCGAGGCCGGGCTGGTCGGGCGTGAGGGCATGTCGGGCAGCATGGTGGCGCTCGGCACCGATCGTTCGCCGCACCAGACCACCGTGCAGATCGGCGGCAGCGGCCATCGCATGGCGGTGTCGCGCCTGCGCGAGATGATGGACAACGAGGCGCTGCACGAGCGGCTGCTGCACTACTGCCACGCGCTGTCGGTGCAGACGGCGCATACCGCGCTCGCCAATGCCAAGCTGAAGCTCGACGCCCGCCTCGCGCGCTGGCTGCTGATGTGCCACGACCGGCTCGGCAGCGACGAGGTGCCGCTGACGCATGATTTCCTCTCCGTGATGCTGGGCGTGCGCCGGGCCGGGGTCACCGTTTCGCTGCATATCCTCGAGGGGCAGGGGCTGGTGCGCGCCACGCGCGGGCTGATCCGCATCAACGACCGCGCGGGGCTCGAGCGGATGGTGGGCGGCTGCTACGGCGTGCCCGAGGCGGAATATGCGCGTCTCCTGGCGGAGTGAGCCGGGCTCACTGCATCCGGATCACGGATTTGTCGATCGACAGCACATAGCCGCGCTTGGCGATGTTCTTGACCAGAAGCTCGCTGACCAGCTGGTTGCCCAGGCTGTCGCGCAGCCGCTTGATCCGTGTGGCCCCCGCCGCTTCGTCGCAATCGGCGGCCGATCGGCCCGAGATCACCGCCTCGATCTGCGAGCCCGACAGCACCTCGTCATCCATCCGCGCCTCGGCCAGCACCGACAGCGTCTCGATCGCCGCCGGCGTCAGCTTGAACTCGAAGTCGTTGAGGTGGACCGCGTTCTGGTCGCGCGCGATGACGAGGCTGTTGACCTCGATCCCCTTGCGCTCGATCCGGCCCATGCGACGGTTGAGCTGCACCAGCATCAAGAGGAACGCCACTGCCGCCACCAGCATGGCGAGCGCGAAGGTCAGCAGCACGAAGATCACGAAGCGGTAGGAGGTCAGCGTCTCGGAAAAGGCGGTGCCCGATTGCGCGAGGATCTCCAGAAGCTTGATCTCGGCCTGCGCGGTCAGATCGTCGTTCTCGACGAAGAGCTGCTCGACCCGGGCGTTGAAGGCATTGGCATCGGGCAGGTTGACGAAGAGCAGGATCGCCGCGCCGACCAGCAAAAGCGCGATCGCGGCGAGCCCCGCGGTCACGATCCTGTTGCCGGCCTGTCTCGCTTCAGTAGCGGAGGTAGTAATCGCCTGCACTGTCCCGCCTTTTCTCCAGTCCCTCGTCGCCGAACAGGCTCACGATGGACAAAAGCACCCAGTCATCCGAGCCCAGCCGCGGGCGCAGCTCGTCCGCGGCGGCTTCGGGTTGGTCGCATGGCGCGGAGATTTCGGCAACGCCGTAATGCAGCCTGAGCGGATCGTCGCGCTTGGCCTTGTAGTCGGCGTAACAGGCCGCCTGCGCCGAAGCGGCACCGGCGATGAGGAGGCAAAGGGAGAGTGCGAGGGTTTTCATGGGGTCACCATGCGGTCCGGGCGGGCGCTATTCAATAACGCAGCCCCGGAGACGCCGCGTTATTGCCTGTCTCGCGCTTTGCCCCAACTTTGCCCCCAAGACCTGCCTCCCCCGGCCCCGCACCATCGGCCGGCCGCAGGGTATCCGCTCCGCCGGGAGCCGAAAATACGGAGACCGACATGGCACGACGCCTCATCGCCGCGACCCTTTCATTGTCGCTCGGACTGTCCGGGCTGGCGCCCGCCCCGGCGTTGGCGCAGCAGGACAACCAGAACATGGGTCGGCTGATCGGTGGGCTGGTGGCACTGGGCGTCATCGGCGCCGCCGCCAAGCAGGAGCGCGACAAGAAGAAGGCGCGCGAGGCGGAAGACCGCGAAAAGGCCGAAGCGCAAGCGCGCAAGGAAGCCCGCAAGGCGCGCCGGAAAGCCGAGCGCAAGGCCGAGAAGCGGGCCGAGAAGGCGCAGGCCGAAGCCGAGAAGGCCGCCGAGAAGGCAAAGGAGGCGCGCGACCGCGAGCGCGATGCGCGCAAGCGTGCGGCCCTCGGGGCACTTGGCGCGGTGCTCGGCGGCAGCGGCGGTGCGGCGGGGCTCGACGTGATCAGCCGCGAACTCGGGCGCGAGCTCGGGATCGACCTCGGCGCGGTGCTCGGCTCCTCCGCCCAGACCGACACCCAGGCAGAGGATGAGGCACGGGCCGAAGCGCAGGCCAGGGCCGAAGCGCAAGCACGGGCCGAGGCCGAAGCCCAGGCCAGAGCCGAAGCCGAAGCCCGGGCCCGGCGCGACACCGAAGCGCGCCGCGCCGAGATCATCCGCCAGGCCGAGCAGGACCGTCTCGCCCAGATCGCACGCGAGACCGAGGCCCAGCGCCGCGCCGAGGCCC
>NZ_JAMYXC010000151.1 GCF_024159025.1 Limimaricola litoreus | reverse complement strand
TCGACCACCAACCTTTCAGGCGAGGTGATCCAGGCGTCGTAATAGGACGCTGCGATGCGGATCCGCGGATCGAGATCGGAGCCCGCGGCGTCCACCGTTTCCAGAAGCCGCGCCACCGCCTGCTGCTCGTTGAGCCCCGCGATCAGGCTGCGCGCCTCGGCGGTGCCGCCTTCCAGCTCGGCCAGAAGCGTGTCGATCCGGCCAGGCAGGGCCTGCGTCGCTTCCGCGCCCACCAACGCACGCGCCTCCTCGGCGAGGCCCGACACCTCGGCCAACAGCCGCTCGAGCGGCAGCTCGGCGGCGTTGGCCGCGACGCTGTTGAGGTTGCTGATCAGCTCGGGCACGCCGTCGAGCGCGGTGTCGAGATCGGCGGTCACCGCCGTGGCCCCATCGACCGCGTCGAGCACGCGGCGGACCGCCTCGGCCTCTCGCACGTCGTCGAGGATCGCGCGGACATCCGATACCGCCAGTTCGATCTCGCTCATCACCACGCCGATCTGCTCGGGCACGGCCTGCACCTCTTCGGAGCCGACGAAGCCGCGGATGTCGCCCAGAAGCGCGCGGATGTCGGTCGGGGTCTGTTGCAGGTCATCCGATCCGATCAACCGGGCCGAGTTTTCGAGAAAGCTGGTAGCCGAGGCGAGCAGTTCCTCGATCGGCAGGTTGTTGATCCGGTCGAGCGTGCCCTGCGCGGTCGCCTGCACATCCGAGATCTCGCTCTCGGTCACCGGGACCGAAGGATAGGGCAAGGCATCGACGTCGAGCGTCGCCGCTTCCACGCCGGGCACGTCGATGAGCTGCACCTTGAGCCCGCCCGTCAGGATCGAGCCGGTCACGAGCCGCGCGCGCAGGCCGTCGGCCACCTCGTCGACGAAATACTGCAGCGCCTGCTCGGCGCCGCCGTCATCGGCCATGCCGAGCCGCGAGGGCAGGATGGTGAGCACGGTCTGCAGCCGCACGCCGCGATCGCCGAAGCGCTCCTCGTCCACGAGGCCGTTGAGACCGGAGACCGAGCCGATCCGCACCCCGTCCAGCTCGACCGGCGCGCCGACGGCAAGGCCCGAGACATTGCCGTCGAACACGGCCACGAGGTTGAGCGAGGGGCCGTCGGGGGTGTTGAACACCGAGTTGCGGGCGGTTTCCTCGGCGTCGTAGACCTCGAAGGTCTGTCCGCTTTCGGCCAATGTCGCGCCCGAGACGAAGGTATCGAAGGCGAGCCCGCCCGCGAGCAGCGCCGCGACGCTGTCGAAGTCGATCTCGGCGCCGCCGGTGCCGATGCTGACCGAAAAGCCCGAGGTGTCCCAAAAGCGCGTCGTCTCGGTGACGAGGTTGTCATAGGGCGCATAGATCACCGCCGGCGCCTCGACATAAAAGCCGTCGGCCGAGATGCCCGCCGCGCCGATCCGACCCGCCTCGACCCCCTTGTAGAGAATCGGGCTGTTGCCCGAGAGCACGCCCTCGGTGGCGCGCAGGGTGATCTCGATGCCCTGATCGTCGGGGCCGAGCAAAGGCGCGTGATCGCGCCCGACGAAGCTGCGGCTTTCCTCGCCGGGCTGCCCGTCCCACTGGCCGCGCAGATAAACGCCGGACAGCACCGTATCGAGGCCCGACACGCCCTCGGTCGAGACCTCGGGGCGCACGACCCAGAACTGGGCGTCCTCGTCGATATAGGGGGCAAGGTCCTTGGAAACGCGGATCGAGATCCGCACCCGGTCGAGTTCATCGGTGAACCCGACCTCCTCGACGAGGCCCACCGCCACGTCGCGAAAGCGCAGCTCCGTCTCGCCGGCCAGCACGCCGCCCGCCTCTTCGAACACGACCTCGATCAGCGGCCCCTGGTCGGACCACTGCTTCCAGCCGATGCCCAGCGCCACCGCGAGCGCGCCCACGGGCACCAGCCAGACCACCGAGACGCGGCTGGCCAAGGAACGGCGCGGTCCTTCGAGCGGCACCTCGGGGGCTTCGCCGCTCACGCGCGCGCGGCCCGGGCGCGGGTGTCGTCTTTCGCGCGATCCCAGATCAGGCGCGGGTCGAAGGCTTGGGCGGAGAGCATCGTGAAGATCACCGAGAGTGCGAAGGCGAGCGCCGCCGGGCCCGGCTTGATCGAGGCGGCGAGATTCAACTGCACCAGCGCCGTCAGGATCGCAACCACGAAGACGTCGATCATCGACCAGCGGCCGATATACTCGACGATTTCATAGAGCCGGTGGCGGGCCTGCGGGGTCGCGCGGCTGCCGCGCCGGACCGAGATCGCGAGCCAGGCGATGGCCGCGAACTTGCCCAGCGGAATCGCCACCGAGGCCACGAGGATGATCAGCGCGACCACCGGTGCGCCATGCGTCGCAAGCTCGATCGCGCCCTGGACGATGGTGTCGTCGGAGGTGGTGAACAGCATCCGCGTGCGCAGCATCGGATAGAGATTGGCCGGGATGTAGCACAAGACCCCCGCGACCCACCACGCCCAGACCCGGCTCAGGCTGTGGGTGTCGCGCGAAACGAGCTGCTTGCCGCAGCGGCCGCAGCGCGCCGTTCCGGCGGGCCAGACGCGGGTGCAGCGGGTGCAGGCGACAAGCCCGGCCTCGCGCGCGGTGATCGTGCCGGCTGCGTCGCTCATGCCGCCACCTGTGCCTTGCGCGCGCCGTAGCCGCGCTCCAGCGCCTGCCAGACCGACCAGCGGCACATCCAGCGGTCGTGGATCACGGTGAGAAAGACCAGCCCCGCGAACATCCAGAAGGCCGGGCCGAAGCTCAGATGCGCGAGATCGGCCACCTTGACCAGCGCCACGGCGCAGCCGAGCGCGAAGATCTCGGCCATCGACCAGGGGCGCAGCGCCTCGGCAAAGGCAAAGAGCCGCAGCGCGCCGGGCGGCGCGGGCCGGTCGAAGACCAGCGGGCCTAGCACGTAGATCGTCAGCACCGCGCGCGCCAGCGGCACCAGAACGATCAGCGCCGTCACCGCCAGCGACAAGAGCAGAAGCGGCCCGCCGGTGAAGCTCAGCGCCGCGTCGAGCAGCGTCGCCTCGTTGGCGAACCCCTGCCGGCTGATCCGCAGGAAGGGAAACCACACCGCGCCGAGCACGAGGACGAGCTGCGCCGCCGCCAGCGCGATAATGATCATGCCCGCGCGCCGGCGCGGCGCGATGAGCACCGTGTGGCAGCGCGCGCAGACCGCGCGGCTCCCGTGCTCGGGCATGCGCGCGCGGTAGAGCGCATCGCATTGCGGGCAGGCGATGAGGTCGCCGGGATCCGCTTGCGCGACGTCTGTGCTGTGCATGGGGGTCCGCCCGTCAGATTGCCTGTGGCGGATGATAGGGCGGCGGCGCGGGAATGACCACGGGGCGCCGGGCACACAGATGTGAGGACGCGAAGGCCCCGCACCCTGAACGGAACAAAGAGGATGCCCGGCCCGCCACAGGCAGGACCGGCGAGGATCACGCGCCGCCCCCCGGTTCATCTTTCTCAAAACGCAAAGCCCGACGGTACGGCCCGCGCCGCCGTCAGCCCTTGCGCCCCACCCCACCCGGCGTCGGCGTGATCACCGTCACCGTTTCCCCCGGCATCAGCCGGGTCTGGGCGCAGGCGGGCAGCCTCTCGGTGTTGCCGTCGAGGCGCTTCACCTCTGTGCGCCCGACCTCGCCCGCCCCGCCGCCATCGATCCCCTCGGGCGGGCGATGGCGGTGCGACGACAGGATCGCCAGCTCCATCTCTTCGAGAAACCGCAGGCTGCGCCGCGTGCCGTCGCCGCCCGGGAACGCGCCCTGCCCGCCCGAGCCGGGCCTGAGCGCGAAGCTTTCCAGCAGCACGGGAAAGCGCGTCTCCAGCACCTCCGGGTCGGTCAGCCGCGAATTGGTCATGTGGGTGTGCACGCCCGAGGTCCCGGCAAAGCCGCGCCCGTCGTTCATCCGCCCCGCCGGACTGCCCGAGCAGATCGTCTCGTAATACTGGTGGGCGTCGTTGCCGAAGGTCAGGTTGTTCATCGTGCCCTGCGCGTTGGCCAGCGCGCCCAGCGCCTGGAACAGCGCGTTGGTGACGTGCTGGCTGGTCTCGACATTGCCCGCCACGACCGCGCGCGGCCAAGCGGGGCGCAGCATGGAGCCTTCGGGGATCTCGATCTCGATCGGGCGCAGGCAGCCCGCGTTCATCGGGATCGATTGTTCGCACATCACACGAAACACATAGAGCACGGCCGCGCGGGCCACCGGCTCGGGCGCGTTGAAATTGTTCTCGCGCGCCTCGGAGGTGCCGGTGAAATCGACCTTCGCGCGGCGCGCTTCGCGGTCCACGGTGATCTTCACCCGGATCACCTGCCCCGTGTCGGTCTCGTAATCGCATTCGCAATCCGACAGCCGCCCGATCAGCCGCGCCACTTCTTCCGCGGCGTTGTCCTGCACGTGGCGCATGTAGGCACGCACCACGTCGAGGCCGAACTCGGAGACCATGCGCCCGAGCTCCGCCGCGCCGCGGGCATTGGCGGCGACCTGCGCCTTGAGGTCGGCGATGTTCTGGGCCGGGTTGCGGCAGGGATAGCGATGATCCGTCAGCAGCGCGTGCAGCGCCTCCTCGCGGAAGCGGCCCCGATCGATGAGGTGGAAATTGTCGATCAGCACGCCCTCCTCGTCCACGGTCGTGGCGAGCGGCGTCATCGAGCCGGGGGCCGTGCCGCCCACATCGGCGTGATGGCCGCGGCTTGCGGTCCAGAACAGGATCTCGGTCCCGGCCTCGTCGAAGACAGGCGAGACGACCGTGATGTCGGGCAGATGCGTGCCGCCATTGTAGGGCGCGTTGAGCGCAAAGACGTCGCCGGGGCGGATCGTCTCGTTCTGGCGGATCACCGCCTCGACGCTGCGGTCCATGCTTCCCAGATGCACCGGCATGTGCGGCGCATTGGCGACCAATGCGCCGGTCTGGTCGAACACGGCGCAGGAGAAATCGAGCCGCTCCTTGATGTTGACCGATTGCGCGGTGTTCTGCAGCGCCACGCCCATCTGCTCGGCGATGTTCATGAAGAGGTTGTTGAACACCTCGAGCAGGATCGGGTCGGCCTCGGTCCCCGCCGCCAGCGCGCGGGGCGCGGCCTCGTGCCGGGTGAGCAGGATGTCGTCGCGCCCGGTGAGCCGCGCGGTCCAGCCCGGCTCGACCACGATGGTCTGGTTCGGCTCGATGATCAGCGCGGGCCCGCGCATCTCGTGGCCCGGCGCGATCTCGGCGCAGTGATGCACCCGCGCCGCGTGCCATGCCCCGCCCGAGAAGAAGCGGGCGCGCTCCTCCGCTTCGGCGTGGCCCCGGTCGGAAGCCCCCCCGCCCGTTTCGGCCAACGCGTGCGGCGGCTCGCTGCCCTCGACCTCGACCGCCTCGATCACCAGCGCGCGCCCGGGGCTGAGAAAGCCGAACTGCGCCTCATGCGCGGCCTCGAAGGCCGCGCGCACGGCCGCCATGTCGCCGTCATAGCCCAGCTGCAGCGCGGTGTCGGTGCCCTCGTAGCGCAGGTGCAGCCGCGTGGCGTAGCTCTCGTTCGTGACCCCCTGTCCGGCCAGATCGGCCCCGACCTGTGCCGTCAGATCGGCGACTACCCGCTCCAAAGCCGAGCGGCTCGCCTCCTCCAAGGGCCGCACCAGTCCCTGCTGGCGGCTGGCCGAGACGGTGGCGAGGCCAATGCCGTAAGCCGAGAGCAGCCCCGAAAGCGGGTGCACCAGCACCGCCTCCATGCCCAGCGCGTCGGCGACGAGGCAGGCGTGCTGACCGCCCGCGCCGCCGAAGGAGTTGAGCAGGTAGCGCGTCACGTCGTGGCCGCGCTGGACCGAGATCTTCTTGATCGCGTTTGCCATGTTCTCCACCGCGATGCGCACGAAACCTTCGGCGGCCTCCTCCGCGCTGCGATCGCTCGCAATCTCCTCGAAGGCCGCGCGCACGCCCTCGCGGTCGAGCGGCTGATCCTGTCCGGGGCCGAAGATCGCCGGGAAGAGATCGGGGTCGAGCTTGCCCAGCATGACATTGGCGTCCGTCACGGTGAGCGGCCCGCCGCGCCGGTAGCACAGGGGCCCGGGATCGGCCCCGGCGCTGTCGGGGCCGACGCGGAAGCGGCCGGGATCGGCGTGCAGCACCGATCCGCCGCCCGCCGCGACCGTGTGGATGCGCATCATCGGCGCGCGGATGCGCACCCCCGCCACCTCCGTGTCGAAGGCCCGCTCGTATGCGCCCGCGCAATGCGCCACGTCCGTGGAGGTGCCGCCCATGTCGAAGCCGATCACCCGCTCCCAGCCGGCGGCGCGCGCCGTCTCGACCATGCCAACCACGCCGCCCGCGGGGCCCGACAGGATCGCGTCCTTGCCCTGGAACGCCTCGGCCGCCGTCATGCCGCCCGACGACATCATGAATTGCAGGGTCGGCCCGGCCTCACCCGGGGGCGTCGCGCCCAGCGCATCCGAGACGCGGGCCACGTAGCGGCGCAGGATCGGCGAGAGATAGGCGTCGACCACCGTGGTGTCTCCGCGGCCCACCAGCTTGAGGAGCGGCGAGACCTCGTGGCTGACCGAGACCTGCCCGAAGCCCATGGCGCGCACCATCTCCGCCAGCGCCGCTTCGTGCGCGGGGGCGGTCCAGGCATGCATCAGCACAATCGCCACGGCGTCGATGCCGTCGGCCCGCAACCGCTCCAGCGCGGGGCGCAGCGCCACCGGGTCGAGCGGTGTCTCGACGGTGCCGTCGGCGCGCATGCGTTCGTCCACCTCGATCACTTGGCTGTAGAGCTGCTCGGGCAGGAGGATCTGTTTGGCGAAGATGTCGGGGCGGCCCTGGTAGGCGATGCGCAGCGCGTCGCGAAAGCCCCGCGTGATCAGGAGCGCGGTGCGGTCGCCCTTGCGCTCCAGCAGCGCGTTGGTGGCCACCGTGGTGCCCATCTTGACCGTCCCGATGCGCGCAGGGTCGATTCCGCCGCCCAGAAGCCGCCGGATCCCCTCGATCGCGGCATCCTCATAGGCCTCGACGTTCTCCGACAAAAGCTTGAGCGGATGCAGCGCGCCCTTCGGGTCGCGGCCCACCACATCGGTGAAGGTGCCGCCACGATCGACCCAGAAATCCCACGCGCGCATGACCTGCCCCCTTGTGCTTTCCGCCAAGGGGTGCGCATTCCACCAGCCCGGTCAAGCCAGGATGCGAAGCGCAGACGCCCAGCCTATGGGCAAATGCCCGAAGCTGTGGCAGTCTGTGGCCGGGGAGACTACGGCGACGACTGGCGAGGAGGACGGCATGACGCGCGATTGGGACCTGATCATTTTCGACTGCGACGGCGTGTTGATCGACAGCGAGGTGCTGAGCGCCGAGGTGCTGATCGACCTGCTCGCTGCCGAAGGCATCGAGATCGACATCGACCACGTGCGGCGCAATTTTCTCGGCCGCAGCTTTCCGACCGTGGCCCGGCATATCCGCGAAGAACTGGGACATGCGCTCGACCCAGCCTTCGAGTCGCTCTACCGCGCGCGGCTTCTGGAGCGGTTCGAGACCGATCTGAAGCCGATGGCCGGGATCGCGGCCGCGCTGGAGCGGCTTGCCGGCAAAGGCGTGCCGGTCTGCGTCGCCACATCCTCGTCGCCGCCGCGGGTGGCCCGGTCGCTCGATATCGTCGGGCTGGCGACGGCGCTGCCGCATGTCTTCACCGCGAGCCAGGTCGCGCGCGGCAAGCCCGCGCCCGACCTGTTCCTCTTCGCCGCCCAAGAAATGGGGGCCGCGCCGGAGCGCGCCTTGGTGTTCGAAGACAGCCTGCCGGGGCTGGAGGCGGCGGCGGCGGCCGGGATGGCGGCGGTGCGCTATACCGGCGGCAGCCACCTCGCCACGGCGACGCTGCGCCATGACCCGGCGGTACCGCTTCTGGCGCATTGGGACGATCTGCCGTCCCTGCTCGATCGGCTGCGCGCCGGGGCCCCGGCATGAGCCAGTCGCGCTTCACCCCCGAGACGACCCGGCTCGACGATGCCGCCCGCGCGGGCTGGCTCTACTACGTTGCCGGCAACACCCAGGACGAGATCGCCAAGAAGCTCGGCGTCTCGCGTCAGTCGGCGCAGCGGCTGGTGTCGCTCGCCGTGTCGGAAAAGCTGATCAAGGTCCGGCTCGATCACCCGATCGCGCGCTGCATGGACCTGTCGGGGGCGTTGAACGCGAGGTTCGAGCTCAAGGTGGTCGAGGTCGTGCCGACCGACCCCACCGCGCCGGAGCTGCTCACCGGCATCGCCATCGCCGCGGCGGCGGAACTGGAAAAGCGGCTCAAGACCCCCGAGGCGCGGATCATCGCGCTGGGCACCGGCCGGGCGCTGCGCGCTTGCGTCGAGCAGCTGCCGCGCATGGACTGCCCGCAGCACCACATCGTCAGCCGTTTGGGCAACATGATGTCGGACGGCTCGGCCACGCCCTACAACGCGGTGATCCGCATGGCCGAACGCGTGGGCGCACGGCACTATCCCTATCCTCTGCCGGTGGTCGCGCGCGACGAGGAGGAGCTTCGGGTGATGCATGGCCAGGAGCCGGTGCGCCATACCATGGAGCTGTGCGCGCGCGCCGATTTCACGCTGGTGGGCGTGGGACAGGTCGGGCTGATGGCGCCGCTGCATGTCGATGGCTTCATGAACGCGCAGCAAATGCAGGAGATGATGGCGAAGGGCGCGGCGGGCGAGATCACCAGCTGGGTCTATGACGCCGATGGCCGGGTGATGCCGGGCGAGTTCAACAGCCGCGTCGCCTCCGCGCCGCTGATCGTGGGCGGTGAGGCCCCGGTCGTGGGGCTCGCTGCCGGCCCGGACAAGGCCGGCGCGATCCTTGCTGCGCTGCGCGGCGGGTTGATCAACGGGCTGATCACCGACGAGATGACGGCCGAGCGGCTCTTGAAACTCTAGCTGCCCGGCCCTTTTCCTCGGCTCAGCCGCGCGCGTAGCGCTCCAGCGTCGCGGCGACGCCGTCGGTCCACAGCGCACGGAGCTGCTTCGAGAAGGCATCGACGAAGGCGGGCTGCGCGCCCAGGTCGCCGAACACGGTCTCGTTGGACAGGAACGCCTGCGGATCCTCCTTGGCCGCGATGGCGCGGCGCTTGAGATCCTCGGCATTGTCGTCATTGGGCGCGATCTCTTCGCCCGCTTCGTTCGTGCCAGCGCAGTAGCGGCACCACAGCGCCACTTCGAGCGCGAGCCCGTCGATCGCCTGCCCCTTGGACAGCGCGTCGCGGATCACCGGCAGCACGAATTTGGGCTGGCGGTTCGTGCCGTCGAAGCACAGCCGCGGGATCGTGTCGCCGATCTCGGGGTTTGAGAAGCGCTCCTCGACCTTGCGGCGGTAGGCCTCGAAATCCACGCCCTCGATCGGCTCCAGCGTCGGGATGATCTCGCGCGTTTCCAGCGCTTCGAGCCAGGCCTTGATGCGCGGATCGGCCATGGCGTCGTGCACGAAGTGATGCCCGAGCAGCGCCGAAGGGTAGGCGATGGCCGCGTGACCGCCGTTGAGGATGCGCAGCTTTATCAGCTCATAGGGCGCGACGTCGGCCACGAACTCGGCGCCCACCGCCTCGAGCTTCGGCCGGCCTTGCGGGAAGTTGTCCTCGAGCACCCATTGGCGGAACGGCTCGCAGACCACCGGCACCGCGTCGACGATGTCGAAGCGGTCCTTGACCAGCGCCCGCTCGCGATCCGAGGTGGCGGGGGTGATGCAATCGACCATGGTGTTGGGAAAGGCGACGTTGGCTTCGACCCAATCGGCGAAATCGGCATCCGCCAGCCGGGCCAGCCCGATCACCGTCTGCTTGGCCACATGCCCGTTCTCGGGCAGGTTGTCGCAGGACATCACGGTAAAGGGCGCCACGCCCGCCGCGCGCCGCTGCCTGAGGGCTTCGAGGATCATGCCGAAGGCGGTCTTGGGGGCATCGGGGTGTTCGGCATCGTGGCGGATGTCGGGATGGGCCGCGTCGAAGCCGTTGGTCTTGGCATCGACGAACCAGCCGCCCTCGGTCACGGTGAGCGAGACGATGCGGATCGCAGGGTCGCTCATGCGCGCGACGAGCTTGGCCGCGTCGATCTCGGTGAAGTCGATCATCGCGCCGGTAACGCGGGCCGAAAGGCCGGCGGGGTCGAGCTCGACCACGGTGGTGAGCCAGTCCTGGCGCTCCAGCGCGTCGCGCATCCGGGCATCGCCTGCCCGCACGCCGGCGCCGCTGATCGCCCAGTCGTGGTCGGCGCCGGTCGAGAACAGCCGGTCGAGATAGACCGCCATATGGGCGCGGTGGAAGTTGCCCACGCCGATATGCACGATGCCCGCCGAAAGCGCCGAGCGGTCATAGGTGGGGCCTTCCACGCCCTGCGGCAGATGCGCGAGAGCTTCGGCGTTGAGATCGATGGCCATGTTCAGCCTCCTGTAGAATTGGGGCGGGGTCGGGGGTGCGGGCCGGTTGCACCACGCGACCGCTATCGAGCGGAGCGACCCCGCCCGCCGGATTGCCGGGCAGGCGGGGCCGTCGCGGCACGATCTGGATCAAACCGGGATGCACGATGCACCCCGGAAGACGGATCACGCGATGCGCAGCCCTTCGGCGTCGAAGCGGTGGATCTTGTCGGCCTGGGGCGTGAGGAACACGGTGTCGCCGTGATGCAGACCGACCTCGCCGCCGGCGCGGATGGTGAGCGTCTCGGCCAGGCCGGTGTCGTGCACGTGGAAGAAGGTGTCCGAGCCCAGGTGCTCGGCCACGCCGATCCGGCCCTTCCAGGTGCCTTCGCTGGCGGAGACGTCGATATGCTCGGGCCGGATGCCGATGGTGGCGGCGTCATGCTTGCTGGCCTCGGCCCCATCGATCAGGTTCATCTTCGGAGAGCCGATGAAGCCCGCGACGAAGGTATTGCGCGGGCTGCGGTACAGCTCAAGCGGCGAGCCGACCTGCTCGATGTTGCCCGCGCGCAGCACCACGATCTTGTCGGCCATGGTCATCGCCTCGACCTGGTCGTGGGTGACGTAGATCATCGTGGTGTCGAGCTTCTTGTGCAGCTCGGAGATCTCCATCCGCATGCCGACGCGCAGCGCCGCGTCGAGGTTCGACAAAGGCTCGTCGAAGAGGAAGGCCGCCGGTTCGCGAACGATGGCGCGACCGATCGCGACCCGCTGGCGCTGGCCGCCCGAAAGCTGGCCGGGCCGGCGGTCGAGATAGTCGGTGAGGTTGAGCGCTCGGGCCGCGTTGTCGATGCGCCGCTTCTGCTCGTCTTCGGGCATGCCGGCCATCTTCATCGGGAAGGCGATGTTCTTGCGCACCGACATATGCGGGTAGAGCGCGTAGCTCTGGAACACCATCGCCAGGCCCCGCTTGGCGGGCGGCAGGTCGGTGGCGGGCTTGCCGTCGATGCGGATTTCGCCGGCGGTGACGTCCTCGAGACCGGCGATCAGCCGCAGGAGCGTGGACTTGCCGCAGCCCGAGGGGCCGACGAAGACGACGAACTCGCCGTCATTGATGGTGAGATCGAGGGGCGGGATGACCTGAACGTCGCCGAACTGCTTGGTCACCTTGTCGAGCGTGATGCGTCCCATTGGTGTCTTCCTTATTTCACTGCGCCGAAGGTGAGGCCGCGGACGAGCTGCTTCTGGCTGAACCAGCCGAGGATGAGGATCGGCGCGATGGCCATGGTCGAGGCGGCCGAGAGCTTGGCGTAGAACAGGCCTTCGGGGCTCGAATAGCTGGCGATGAAGGCGGTGAGCGGGGCGGCCTTGGCGGCCGTGAGGTTGAGCGTCCAGAACGCTTCGTTCCAGGCGAGGATGACGTTGAGGAGCAGCGTCGAGGCGATGCCCGGCACGGCCATCGGCGTCAGCACGTGGATGATCTCGTCACGCAGGCTCGCGCCATCCATGCGGGAGGCCTCGAGGATCTCGCCGGGGATCTCCTTGAAGTAGGTGTAGAGCATCCAGACGATGATCGGCAGGTTGATCAGCGTCAGCACGATCACGAGGCCGGTCTTGGTGTCGAGCAGGCCGATGTCGCGGAAGATCAGGTAGATCGGGATCAGCACGCCGACGGGGGGCAGCATCTTGGTCGAGAGCATCCACATCAGCACGTTCTTGGTGTGCTTGGCCGGCACGAAGGCCATCGACCAGGCGGCGGGGATCGCGATGATCAGGCCCAGCACGGTCGAGCCCAGCGAGATCACCACCGAGTTCCAGAAGTGCCGGAAGTAGTTCGACCGCTCCAGCACGGTGGTGTAGTTCTCGGTGGTCCAGTTGAAGAAGACGAAGCTGGGGGGCGAGGAGATCGCCTCGGCCTCGGTCTTGAAGCTGGTGACGATGGTCCACAGGATCGGGAAGAAGATCGCGAGACCGATGATCCAGGCGGCGATGGTGAAGCCGGCCTTGCGGCGGGTGGAGACGGCGCGGGCCATGTCAGGCGCTCCCTTCGTTCGGCATGCGGTGCTGCGGGCGGGGGGGGCGCGGGGTCAGGCCCCGCGCGGCGAAGATGTCATGCTCAGGCATCGAGGTTCTTTCCGATCATCCGCATCAGGAAGATCGCGACGATGTTGGCGAGGATGATGGCGATCACGCCCCCGGCCGATCCGCCGCCGACATCGAAGTTCAGCAAGCTGCGGGCATAGACGAGGTAGGTCAGGTTGGTCGAGGCGACGCCCGGACCGCCGTTGGTGGTCACCAGGATCTCGGCGAAGACCGACAGCAGGAAGATGGTCTGGATCAGGATCACCACGGTGATGGCGCGGCTCAGGTGCGGCAGGGTGATGTGCCAAAAGCGCGACAGCGGCGAGGCCCCGTCCATCTCGGCCGCTTCCATCTGCTCAGAGTCGAGCGACTGGATCGCGGTGAGCAGGATCAGCGTGGCGAAGGGCAGCCACTGCCAGGACACGATGCCGATGATCGAGGCCAAAGGCGCATGTGTCAGGAAGTCGAAAGGTTGCAACCCGACCGCCTTGGCGAACTCCGCGAAAAGCCCCGAGACCGGGTTCATGAACATGTTCTTCCACACCAGCGCCGAGACGGTCGGCATGACGAAGAAGGGCGCGATCACGAGGATGCGCACGACCCCCTGCCCCCACATCGGCTGATCCAGGAGGATCGCCAGCAGGATGCCGCCCACCACCGTGACGATCAGCACGCCGCCCACGAGCAGCAGCGTGTTGATCATGGCGGTCCAGAACGCCGGGTTCTGATAGAAGAGCTTGTAGTTGAGGAAGCCCACGAAACGCTCGGTCCCGGGCATCAGCAGGTTGTAGCGCAGGAGCGAGAAATACACGGTCAGCGCCAGCGGCACGATCATCCAGGCGAGCAGAAGCACGACGGCGGGCGAGATCATGATTCGCGCGGCAGAGCGGGAATGTTGTGTGGCCATCGGTCTCTCCGATTGTCAGGACGGGCAGCGGCGCGCAGCCCCGGTCGCGGGGCGACCGGATGGGACGGCGGGCGGCGACCCGTGGCGATGGTGGGAAGGGCGGCTTTGGGGTGGCGGGGCCGGCCGGGAGGGACCGGCCCCGCCTGTCGTCAGGCGAAGATCACTGACCGTATCCTGCGGCCTGCATTTCCTGCGAGGTCAAGTTCTGGGCCGCCTCGAGCGCCTCTTCGGCCGACATCTGGCCGGCGAGTGCCGCCGACATCTGCTGGCCCACCGCGGTGGCGATGCCCTGGAACTCGGGGATCGCGACGAACTGCACGCCGGTGTAGGGCACCGGGTCCACGGTCGGGTTGTTGGGATCGGCCGCGTTGATGCTTTCCAGCGTCATCTGCGCGAAGGGCGCCGCGTCCAGGTACTCCTGGTTCTCGTAGAGCGAGGTGCGGGTGCCCGGCGGCACGTTGGCCCAGCCTTCGTTCTCGGCCACGAGCTCGGCGTATTCCTTGGAGGTCGCCCAGGCCACGAAGGTCTTGGCGGCGTCCTCGGCGTCGGTGCCGGCGGGGATGCCGAGCGACCATGCCCAGAGCCAGTTGCCGCGCTTGCCCAGACCGTTGTCGGGGGCGAGAGCGAAACCGACCTTGTCGGCCACGGTGCTGTCGTCACCGGTCACGAAGGAGGCGGCGACGGTGGCGTCGATCCACATGCCGCACTTGCCCTGCTGGAACAGCGCGAGGTTCTCGTTGAAGCCGTTGTTGGCCGAACCCGGGGGGCCGTATTCGTTCAGCAGCATCAGGTAGTCGTCGAGGGCGGCCTTCCACTCGGGGCTGTCGAACTGCGGGGTCCAGTTCTCGTCGAACCAGCGCGCGCCGTAGCTGTTGGACATGGCGGTGAGGAAGGCCATGTTCTCGCCCCAGCCGGCCTTGCCGCGCAGGCAGATCCCGTAGACCTCGTTCTCCTTGTCGGTCATCGCCGCGGCGGCTTCCTTGATGAAGTCCCAGGTCGGCGCATCGGGCATCTCGAGCCCGGCTTCTTCGATCAGGTCGGTGCGGTACATGACCATGGAGCTCTCGCCGTAGAACGGCGCGGCATAGAGCGTGCCGTCGACCGACAGGCCGCCGGCGATGGCGGGCAGGATGTCGTCCTTGTCGTAATCCTCGGGGAGGTCGTCGAGCGGCACGAGCCAGCCCTGGTTAGCCCAGATCGGAACCTCGTAGGTGCCGATGGTCATCACGTCGTACTGGCCGCCCTTGGTGGCGATGTCGGTCGTTACGCGCTGGCGCAGCACGTTTTCCTCGAGCGTGACCCAATCCAGTTCGATGTCGGGATGCTGCTCAGTGAAGTCCGAAGCCAGCTCCTGCATGCGGATCATGTCGCCGTTGTTGACGGTGGCGATGGTCAGCGTCTCGGCCTGCGCGATGGCAGCCATGCCGCAAAGGGCAGTGGCCCCCATGAGGGCGCGGGTAACGTTGGTCATGTCTCTCCTCCCAAACTCTGTCAGGGCAATTGCCTAACCGATGAGCAATTACTCACCGAAATCGTGATTCGTGTCAAGAGAAAGGCATGGCGGCTTTGCGCTCAGCGCATGGGAACGGTGCGTCAGACCTGCCGCGGCTTCGCAATCGCCTCGATCGAAGCTAGGTTTTCGCAAGGGATGAAAAGGGATGGCCCGAATGGACGACAGCTTGGACAGGCGCGGCGCGGAGGCTCGCGGCCTGCGGCAGGCGCGCGAGATCGAGGGGCACCTGGCCTGGCTCGACAGCTTCACCGGCACGGCGCTCGGCGTGCTTTCGATCGCCAGCGGCATCTACACCTATCTCGGCGTCTCCTCGCTGCTCGACGACACCGGCGCGCTCTCGGTCTTCGCGGCCATGGCCTATTCGATCGCCGTTTCGGTCGGAATCTTCGTGTTCTGGTCCTACATGCTGCGGCTGCTGCCGGCGGTGCGCTCGGCCGCCTCGCGGATCGGGCTTCTGGCCTCGATGGCGCTGGGATCGCTTGCGATCGTGGCGATGTCGTCGTGGCTCAATGCCGCGGCGCTGGCGGGCGCGGCGGCGGTGGAGCAGCACCTCGCCACCACGGTGCAGAATTACCAGGGCGCGCTGGAGCGGGCCAACACCATCGCCGTCTCCGCCCAGGCATTGGGGCGCGACGTGGCGCGGGTGCGCGGCAGCTTCGAGGATCTCGGCGAACAGGAGGCCTCGGGCGGGCTATCGGGCCTCGCCGGGCGGGGCGCGGTGTTTCGCCTGCTGCGGCAGAAATCCGACGAGCTTTCGGCGCTCGAAGCGCAGATCGCCAGCCAGCAGCCGCTGCTCGACGCGGCCTTCGCAGAGGGCAACGCGACGCTGAGCCGGATGCGCGCGCTGACCGTGGCGCCCGGCCCGGTCGAGGCGCGCTCGGTCGAGTTCTCCGAAGAGGCGGTGCGGCTCGCGGGCGTCATCACCACGCTTCGTCAACTGTCGGTCGCGCCCTTGGTGGTCCGCGCGGCGCGCGATCTCTCGGCCTCGGTGGTGCTGCCGCAGCTCGACGGCGGCGATGACGCGGTCCGCTCGGGCCAGCGCGCGACGATCGACTCGGTGCTCACCGTGCTGGGCCAGCGCGCCGAGACCCTCGCGCGCGCGGCCGAGTCGGTGATCGCCATGTCGCCGCCCGCCGACACCACCTATACCCCCATCTCCGCTGCCGACGCGGTGATCCTCTATGCGCGCAACTTCGTGCCCTCATGGGCCGGGGCCATCGCCATCGACCTGCTGCCTGCCGTGCTGGTGCTGATTGTCTCGGTGGCGCAGGCCGCGATCCGCTCGGGGCGCGATGGCGTGGCGGTCGAGGACCAGATGACGCTGTCGGAGCTGCGCGGCGCGCTGATCGCGCTGCGCGAGATCGAAGCCGGCGCGCCCGCCGATCCGCCCCGTGATGCGGAAGCACCCCCACCGCCAGCCTCCGACGCTTCCGCACGTGCCGCCGAATGAGCGGGCCGCGCCGCTGGCTCATGGCCGTGCTGCTG
>NZ_JAMYXC010000168.1 GCF_024159025.1 Limimaricola litoreus | reverse complement strand
GCTCTATCTCGACGAGATCGCGACCCTGCCGCCGGGCACGCAATACGCCCTGCTCGACCGGCTGGAGCAGGGCGGCGCGCGGCCGCGCGTCATCGGCGGCAGCACCCGCGACCCCGGCGCGGAGGCCGAGGCGGGGCGGCTCAACCCCGAGCTTTACTGGCGGCTCGACCTGATGCGCGTCACCATCCCGGCGCTGCGTGAGCGGCCCGACGACATCCCGGTGCTGTTTCGCCACTACGTCGCGCAGGCCTGCGAGCAGGCCAACCTGCCCATGCCCGAGATCGGCCCCGAGCTGACGGCCCGGCTCATGGCGAGCGACTGGCCCGGCAATGCCCGCGCGCTGACCTCGGTGGCGATGCGGGTGGCGATGGGGCTCGACCCGGGCCTTGATGCGCCCGCCGCGACGGAGGAGGAGCCGGGCCTCGCCGAGCAGCTCGCCCGCGTCGAGCGCTCGCTGCTGATCGAGGCGCTGCGCCGGCATGGCGGCCACGCCACCCGCACCGCGGAGGCGCTCAAGCTGCCGCGCAAGACCTTCTACGACAAGCTGGCGCGCCACGAGCTGCGCGCCGAAGAGTACCGCCGCGACTGATTGTGTGGAAAACCGCACAATGTCCGGCCGGCATTGTGCGGATCGTCGCCCAACCCGCGGGGCATGGCGTGCTGCGCGTCTCAGGAAACCTCCTCAAACCCCTGATCGGTAAGGAAGTCTTGCCAATCCCCGCACTGGGCGGTTTGCCGCTTGAGCGATATCCTGCCTGCCTGTCTTCTGTGCGGCGATGAAACGACAGTCTCATGGGAGGAGACACATGAAGTACCTTTCCCTCGCCGCCACCGCCGCCGCCCTTTCGATCGCCGCGCAGGCCGCGCAGGCCGATCCGATGGGCTGCGACGACGGGGAGACCGTGGTCAAGTTCAGCCACGTCACCAACACCGACAAGCACCCCAAGGGCATCGCCGCCGAGCTTCTCAAGACCCGCGTCAACGAGGAGATGGACGGCACGATGTGCATGGAGGTCTTCCCGAACTCCACGCTCTACACCGACGAGCAGGTGATCGAGGCGATGCTGCGCGGCGACGTGCAGATGGCAGCCCCTTCGCTGTCGCTGTTCGAGAGCATCACCAAGGCCTACCGCCTGTTCGACCTGCCCTTCCTGTTCGACGACATCGAGGCGGTCGACGCGTTCCAGGCCTCCGAGGAGGGCCGCGCGATGCTCGACAAGATGCAGCGCCGCGGCGTGCAGGGCTTGGGCTTCTGGCACAACGGCATGAAGCAGATGTCGGCCAACAAGCCGCTTCTGGAGCCGTCGGACGCCGAAGGGCTGAAGTTCCGCGTGCAGCCCTCCGACGTGCTGGTCGCGCAGATGGAGGCGCTCGGCGCCAGCCCGCAGCCCATGGCCTTCGCCGAGGTCTACGGCGCGCTGCAGACCGGCGTGGTCGACGGGCAGGAGAACACCTGGTCCAACATCTATGGCCAGAAGTTCTTCGAGGTGCAGGACGGCATCACCGAGACCAACCACGGCGTGCTCGACTACATGGTCATCGCCAGCTCCGATTTCCTCGACAGCCTCGATCCCGAGGTGCGCGAGCAGCTCGTCACCATCACCGAGGAAGTGACCGCCGAGCGCAACGCCGCTGTGGCCGAAGTCGATGCCGAGGCGCGCCAGGCGATCCTCGATGCCGGCGGCGAGATCCGCGACTTGTCGGACGAGCAGCGCGCGGCCTGGGTCGAGACCATGAAGCCGGTCTGGGCCCAGTTCGAGGAGGAGGTCGGCGCCGACATGATCGAGGCCGCCCAGAACGCCGGCAAGTAAGCGAGACCGACCGGGCAGGGGCCGGGCCGCCGCCGCGCGGCCCGGCCCCTCGCATATCCGCAACACTGCAACACGAGGGGAGACGGGGGATGAACGCCGTCCATGACAGGCCCGACCGGGGCCGTTTCGCCCGCATCGTCGAGGAGTTCGAGGAAGGCACCATCGCCTTTCTGCTGGGCGCGATGACGCTGCTCACCTGCGCCAATGTCATCCTGCGCTACGGTTTCAACAGCTCGCTGATCTGGAGCCTCGAGGTGGTGCTGGTGCTGTTCGCCTGGCTGGTGCTGTTCGGCATTGCCTACGGCTTCAAGATCACCGCGCATCTGGGCGTCGACGCCGTCATCAACCTGCTGCCCGCCCGGCCGCGCCGGATCGTGGCGCTGATCGCCTGCGCCGCCTCGCTGGCCTACGGCGTGCTGCTCTTGAAGGGCGCGTGGGACTACTGGGCACCCTTCGCCGATCTGCCCAAGACCACCGGCATCTGGCTGCCCACCGGTTTCGACACCGCCGCGCGCACCACGTCGTATTTCGAGACCGACCAGATCCCGATGTTCGACTGGCTGCGCTTTCTCGAAGGCTGGATCAACTACGACGAGCGCTATTCAAAGATGCCGCGCGTCATTCCCTATCTGATCTTGCCGATCTCGGCGGTGCTGATCCTGTTCCGCCTGATCCAGGCCACCATCCGCGTCTGGAAGGGCGAAGCCGAGAGCCTGATCGTCAGCCACGAAGCCGAAGATGCGGTCGCCGACGCCGCCCATCTGAACCGGGAGATGTCCTGATCATGGAAGTCGCCTTTCTCTTCCTGATGATCGTCGGGCTCTTGCTGATCGGCGTGCCGATCGCCATCGCGCTGGGCCTGTCCTCGATCGTCTTCCAGCTCATGTTCTCCGAGACCTCGCTGGCCTCGATCGCGCAGTCGCTCTACCAGGCGATGGCGGGGCACCCCTCGCTCCTGGCCATTCCCTTCTTCATCCTCGCCTCCTCCTTCATGTCGACGGGCGGCGTGGCGCAGCGGATCATCCGCTTTGCCATCGCCTGCGTCGGCCATTTCAAGGGCGGGCTCGCCATCGCGGGCGTTCTGGCCTGCATGATGTTCGCGGCGCTTTCGGGCTCATCGCCCGCGACCGTGGTGGCCATCGGCTCCATCGTCATCGCGGCGATGCGGCAGGTGGGCTACACCCGCGAATTCGCCGCCGGTGTCATCTGCAACGCCGGCACGCTGGGCATCCTGATCCCGCCCTCGATCGTGATGGTGGTCTATGCCTCGGCCACCGATGTCTCGGTGGGGCGGATGTTCCTCGCCGGCGTGATCCCCGGCATCCTCGCCGGCGTGATGCTGATGATCACCATCTACGTGATGGCGCGGATCAAGGACATGCCCGCGGGCGACTGGCTCGGCTGGGGCGAGATCTGGGCCAGCTTCCGCGACGCCTTCTGGGGGCTGTTCCTGATCGCGATCATCATGGGCGGCATCTACGGCCACCCCTGGGTCGATTTCTCGGGCGGTTTCCCGATCGTCTGGGCGCCGGGTGCCTTCACGCCGACCGAGGCCGCCGCCGTCGCCGCCGTCTATGCCTTTCTCGTCGCGACCTTCATCTACCGCGACATGGGGCCGCTGGCGGCGAAGGAGGAAGGCGGGCGTCCGACGCCGCTCTACCGCGCGCCCTGGGCGCTGGTCACCGGCTTCGTGCATCGCGACACGCGCAAGACGCTGTTCGAGGGCGGCAAGCTGACCATCGTGCTGATGTTCATCATCGCCAACGCGCTGATCCTCAAGCACGTGCTGACCGACGAGCAGATCCCGCAGCACATCGCCGAGGCGCTGCTCGGCGCGGGGCTGGGGCCGATCACCTTCCTGATCGTGGTCAACGTGATCCTGCTGATCGGCGGCCAGTTCATGGAGCCCTCGGGGCTTCTGGTGATCGTGGCGCCTCTGGTCTTCCCGATCGCGATCGAGCTCGGCATCGACCCGATCCATCTCGGGATCATCATGGTGGTCAACATGGAGATCGGCATGATCACCCCGCCCGTGGGCCTCAACCTCTTCGTCACCTCGGGCGTGGCGGGGATGTCGGTGATGGGCGTGGTGCGCGCGGCGCTGCCCTTCCTCGCGGTCTTGTTCGTGTTCCTGCTGATCGTCACCTACGTGCCGTGGATCTCCACCGCGCTGCCCAACGCGACGATGGGGCCGGAGATCATCGTCAACTAAGGCCATGGCCCATGCGACGCAAAAAGGGCGCCCCGCGGGGCGCCCTTTTTCGTGAAGCGATGCCCGGCCGCTCAGAGCGAGGATTCGAGCGCCGAGATGATCGGCGAGAAATCGGTCGATTTCAGGCTCGCCCCGCCGACCAGCGCGCCGTCGACATTCTCGACGGCAAAGATCTCGGTGGCGTTGTCGGGCTTGACCGAGCCGCCATAGAGCAGGCGGATGCCCTCCGCCTCCTCGCCGAACCGCTCCTTGAGCTTGGCGCGCAGCGCGCCATGCACTTCGGCGATCTGCTCGGTCGAGGGCACCTTGCCGGTGCCGATGGCCCAGATCGGCTCATAGGCGACGACGGTGTTGGCGGCCGTGGCCCCCTCGGGCAGGGAGGCCGCAAGCTGGCCCGACACCACGTCGAGCGTCTCGCCCGCTTCCCGCTGCTCCATGCTTTCGCCCAGGCAGACAATGGCGGTGAGCCCGGCCTTGTGCGCGGCCTCGGCCTTGGCACGGACCATCTCGTCGGTCTCATGGTGATCGGCGCGGCGCTCGGAATGGCCGACGATCACGTAGCGCGCGCCTGCCTCCTTGAGCATCTCGGCCGAGATGTCACCGGTATGGGCGCCGCTGGCGGCGGCGTGGCAATCCTGGCCGCCAACGCGGATCGGCTGGCCGCCGAGCGAGAAGGCCATGCGCGAAACCAGCGTCGCGGGCGGGCAGACCACGATGTCGACGCGGGGGGCGGCCCACGCGATGCCCAGCGCCTCGATCTCCTTGAGATCGGCATTGGTGCCGTTCATCTTCCAGTTTCCCGCGACCAGTTTGCGACCCATGTGCCGTCCTTTCGAATGTGAAGAGTTGCGCCTGTGTAGACCAATTGCCCCTCGGGCAAAAGCCGAGGGGGCCGGCCCCTTTCGGAACCGGCCCCCTCGGGTGTTGTCAGCGGTAGCGTCAGCCGTTCTGACGCTCGGCGGCCAGCTCGCTCACATCCTTGAACTTGATCGATTCGCCGCAGCCACAGGCGTCCTCGACGTTCGGGTTGCGGAACTTGAAGCCGCTTTCGAGCAGCGAGGTCTCGTAATCGATCTCGGTGCCGAAGAGGAACATCTGCGCCATCGGCGCGATCATCACCCGCGCGCCGTCCTGCTCGACCGTCTCGTCGTTGGGGTCGGCGGCGTCGACGTAGTCCATGGTGTATTCCATGCCCGCGCAGCCGCCTTTCTTGAGACCGATGCGCAGCCCCGCATGGCCGCCCTTTTCCATCAGCCGGGCGATCTGCTTCGCGGCGGCGGGCGAGATGCTGACGGCCTGCTTGCCGGGGATCGAGAACATGCGTGCCTCCTGTTTGGGCTCACCCTCTACATAAGGGCAGGGGGCGCGCGTCTCAAGCCGGGGTCATGCCCCCTCGGCCGGCGTGGCCTGCGGAAACATCGTCCGCCCTTCTCCCTCGATTTCGGCCATCCGCTCCAGAAGCTTCTCGCGCATCGCGCAGGAGGTGGTCCAGGAGCCGTTGGCATCGGCGCAGGCGACGCAGAAGGTGACGGTCTTGCCAAAGACGTCGTGGCCGGTGGTCAGCACCATGTGGCTGTCGCGCTCGCCAAGCCCGTCGATCTCACCCGAATCGACGAATTCGTAGAAGGCGTCGCGCAGCGTGGCGACATCGGCGTCATGCGCCAGCCGGATCTCGACCTTGCGGATGATCGAGGGCTCTCGCATGGTCCAGTTCTCGAAGGGCTCGGAGGTGAACTCCGACACCGGCACCACGAGCCGCGCCCCGGTCCAGCTCCTGAGCTGGACATAGGTGAAGTTGATTCGCTCGACGTTGCACCAGTAGTCGCGAAACAGCACCGTGTCGCCGATCTTGGCCGAGCGGTTCATCGCGATCTGCAGGCTCGACAGGATGTTGCCGAGAATGTGCCGCGCGGCAAAGCCCAGAAGCAGCGTCAGCGCGCCAGCCGAGGCAAGGATCGAGACGCCCAGCGCACCGGTGAGGTTGGATTCCGCCAGCACGATGCCGCCGCCGATCAGAGTGATCAGCACGATCAGGATGCGCCGCCCGGCGGCGAGGCGGGTGGCGAGGTTGCGCCGGTTCTCCATGCTGGCGTCGAACAGCTGGTCGTCGTCGAAGGGCACGATGCGGTTGAGCACCGCATCGACGCCGTTGAGCACGAAGATCACCGCCGCGGCGGTAAAGCCCACCGCGATCAGCGGCGTCAGCACCGTGTCGATCCGGCCAGAGAAGATGAACACCGCATCGGTGAAGAGCATCACCGCCACGGTCATCACCGCGAGGATGATCGGCATGCGCGTGGCCTGCAGGATATCGGTGAGCGCGCGCGAACTGACATGGTTTGCGACCATCGCCTGCACCCGGCCGACCAGCCAGCCCGCCAGCCCGGCCAGGGCGAGCATGATCGGCAGCCCCGCCAGTTCCCACCACATCAGCCCCCAGGCCACCTCCTGCCGCCAGCTCTCGGGCAGCTCCTCCTCGATCCATGTGGGGCCGTAGAGCGCGTGCATCTGGGGAATGTTGGCCACGGTCTGACGCGAGAAGACCCAGACCGGCTCGCCGTCCGCGGGCTTCAGCCGGTTGAGCCGGATCGCCACGGGGCGGCCCGGCAGATCGACCAGGTCGATCAGGATCGAGCGCTGCACCTGTCCGGCCACGGGGTTGTCGCTGCTGCCACGGGTCTCGAGCGCATCGGGCCGTTCCAGCAGCTCGGACCAGTTGATCACCGCCTTGCGATCAAGCACCTCCACCAGATCGGCCGCGAGGCGGGGGCCCTGTTCGGGCTGTTCCTCGGGCGGTATGTCCGACAGGTCGAGCAGATGGGCCATGGTCTCGCGCGCGCCCGAGGCCTTGAGTTCGAGCAGCGCTTCCATCGAGGATTGTGGCGTCGCCCGGTCGAGCGTCTCGGGCGGCGGCCCGAGACCTTCGTTCAGGCTTTCGACCTCGAAGAAGGCAGTGCTCTCCTGCGCGGCGAGGCCGGAGGAGAGGGAGAACCAGATCAGGGCGGCGGCGATCCATCGCCATATCGGTCTGTCGAACATGTGAGCCAAACAGGCCGGGAGAGGAGCGGTTCCCCGTCGGCGCGGCGCCTATCCCGACGTATGGCCGCCGTTCCGGGCCCCGCGCAGGAAAAAGGGCGCCGCAAGGCGCCCCTCATTCCCGGCGGATGGCCGCGGGCCCTTACATGAAGCCCAGCTCCAGCCGCGCCTCGTCGGACATCATCTCCATGCCCCACTGCGGCTCCCAGACCAGATCGACGTCGACCTGCTTGACGCCGGGCACGGCGCCCACGGCATCGGCGACCCAGCCGGGCATCTCGCCCGCGACGGGGCAGCCCGGGGCCGTGAGCGACATCTTGATGCCGGTCGCGCCCTCGGCGTCGATGTGAATGGTGTAGATCAGGCCGAGGTCGTAGATGTTCACCGGGATCTCGGGGTCGTAGACCGAGCGGCAGGCCTCGACGACCTGATCGTAGAGCGGATGATCGGTCGTGGAGGGCGCGATCAGCGGCGTGCCTTCGAGTTGGGTGTCGGGCATGGGCTGTCCTTGGGCTGGAGCGGGGCGCGCTTTGGCGGCGCCGATACCTGAGCGATCATATAGGAAAAGCGAGGGGCGGGGTAAAGGGTCCAGCCTTGCGGGCGGTGCAAGGCAGGCCGGCCGACGCGCCATACGTATTTGAGAGAAAGATGAATGGGTGGCGGAAGCGCCCGGGTTGCCGATCCGGCGCGCCCTCGTGGTTCATCTTTCCTCAAATACGCAGATTCCGCCGCCGCGTCCCGCGCCACCATGGGGGCCTCAGCCCACCCGCCGCCCCTCGGCGTTGATCACCGGGGAGCCGTCCTCCTTGAAGAGCGGGCCGGGCGGCAGGCGGTCGAGCAGGTCGAGCACCACCTCGGACGGGCGGCACAGCCGCACCCCCTTGGGCGAGGCGACGATGGGCCGGTTGACCAGCACCGGATGCGCGACCATCGCGTCGAGCAGCGTCTCGTCATCCACGCCGTCCTCCAGCAGCCCCAGCTCGGCGGCGGGCGACTTGGTGGTTCTGAGCGCCTCGCGCGGGGTAAGCCCGGCGGCGGCGAAAAGGGCGAGAAGCTGCGGCCTGCTCCAGCCGGTGTCGAGATACTCGATCACCACGGGCTCGCTGCCCGAGGCGCGGATCAGCTCCAGCACGTTGCGCGAGGTGCCGCAGCCCGGGTTGTGATGGATGACGATGCTCATGCGGGTTTCTCCTGCGTGCGTTCAGGGGCGAAAAGCCACGCCGCCACCGCCACGCCGATCAGCGCGCCTGCGAGCTGCGCCACGACGAAGCCCGGAAGGTCGAAGGGGCGGATGCCCGAGAAGGTGTCGGTGAAGCTGCGCGCGATGGCGACGGCGGGGTTGGCGAAGCTCGTGGAGGCGGTGAACCAGTAGGCGGCGGTGATGTAGAGCCCCACCAGCCATGGCACCGCGGCGGGCGCCTGCCTGATACCGGCGAAGATGGTGAAGACCAGCCCGAAGGTCGCCACTGCCTCGGCCAGCCATTGCGGCCCGCCGGTGCGGATCCTGGTCGCGGTCTGCAGCAGGGCGAGATCGAACATCCCATGCGCCAGCGCGGCGCCCGCGATGCTGCCCGCCACCTGCGCGAGGATATAGGGCGCGACCTCGCTCCACGGCGCATGGCGGCGCACGGCAAAGGCCAGCGTCACCGCCGGGTTGAGATGCGCGCCCGAGAGGGGGCCGAGAATGGTGATCAGCACCACGAGGATCGCCCCCGTGGGCAGGGTGTTGGCCAAAAGCGCGAGCGCGACGTCATCGGTGAGGCTTTCGGCCATGATGCCCGAGCCGACCACGGCGCAGACGAGAAGGCCGGTGCCCAGCCCTTCGGCGAAAAGACGGCGCGACAGGCTCATGCGCCACCCTCGGCCGGGGCGCATAGCTCGGGGCGACCGCCGCAGCAATCCTCCACGAGGAAATCAATGAGCGCGCCGACGCGCCCCATGGCGGCGAAGTAGCGGATCGATCGGCCCTCGCGGCGGCTTTCCACCAGCCCCGCGCCGTGCAGCACCGAAAGATTGGCGGACATGGTGTTCTGCCGTGCGGCCAGCGCCTGCGCGATCTCGCCCGCCGCCATGCCCTCCGGTCCCGCCTTCACCAGCAGGCGAAAGGCATCGAGCCGCGAAGGCTGGGCGAGGGCCGCGAAGGCGGTGATGGCGTCGGTTTGTTCCATGTATCCCGAATTATCGATATGGTTCGTCCCGGTCAAGCCATGCCGATTGCGCGGCGCGGCATTGGGCGCTATCGGCTGGGGCATGAGCTTTTCCTTTTCCCTGAACGCCAAAGACGGCGCCGCCCGCACCGGGGTCATCTCCACCCCGCGTGGCGAGATCCGCACGCCCGCCTTCATGCCCGTGGGCACCGCCGCCACGGTCAAGGCGATGATGCCCGAAAGCGTGCGCCAGACCGGCGCCGATATCCTTCTGGGCAACACCTACCACCTGATGCTGCGCCCGACGGCCGAGCGGATCGACCGGCTCGGCGGCTTGCACAGGTTCATGAACTGGGAGCGGCCGATCCTCACGGATTCGGGCGGTTTCCAGGTGATGAGCCTCGCGAGCCTGCGCAAGCTCACCGAGAAGGGCGTGACCTTCAAGAGCCACATCGACGGCTCCAAGCACGAGATCACGCCAGAACGCTCGATGGAGATCCAGAAGCTCCTGGGGTCCGACATCGTCATGGCCTTTGACGAATGCCCGGCGCTGCCCGCCGACCGCGAGCGCATCGCGGAGTCCATGCGCCTGTCGATGCGCTGGGCGCAGCGCTCGCGCGACGCCTTCGGCGACCGGCCCGGCCACGCGCTCTTCGGCATCCAGCAGGGCGGGCTCGAGCGTGACCTGCGCAAGGAAAGCGCCGAAAAGCTGCGCGAGATCGGCTTCGAGGGCTACGCCGTGGGCGGCCTCGCCGTGGGCGAGGGGCAGGAGGCGATGTTCGGCTGCCTCGACTACGCGCCTGCGCAGCTGCCCGAGGACAAGCCGCGCTATCTCATGGGGGTGGGCAAGCCCGACGACATCGTCGGCGCGGTCAAGCGCGGCATCGACATGATGGATTGCGTGCTGCCCTCGCGCTCGGGGCGCACCGGGCAGGCCTGGACCCGGCGCGGGCAGGTCAACCTGCGCAACGCGCGTCATGCCGACGACCCGCGCCCGCTCGACGAGGCCTGCAGCTGCCCGGCCTGCGCCAACTATTCCCGCGCCTATCTGCACCACGTCGTGCGCTCACAGGAAATGATCGCCGGCATGCTGCTGACATGGCACAACCTGCACTATTACCAGGAGCTGATGGGCGAGATGCGCGCGGCCATCGCAGATCAGGATTTCGCGGGATTCGAGGCGCGGTTTCATGCGGCCCGCGCCGAGGGCGATATCGAGCGGCTCTGAGCCGGCGGCGGGATCCGCGTATTTTCAGAAGGATGAACGGGGGCGGCGCCGGTGCGGCGCCGGTTCCCGTCACGGCAGTGCGCGAGCGCACACGCGTTTCGCATCGCCCCGCCTTGCGGCAGCGCGGCGACGGCATATCTCGGCTCCAACCTTTTCGGAGAGGACCGAAGAATGACCGACAAGCTGTTCACCCCCGGCAAGCTGGGCGATGTCGAGCTGAAGAACCGCGTGCTAATGGCGCCGCTGACCCGCAACCGGGCCAGCAAGAAGGACGACGCCCCCTATGACATCCATGCCGAATACTACCGCCAGCGCGCGGGCGCCGGGATGATCATTTCGGAGGCCACGCAGATCACCCCCGAGGGCAAGGGCTACATCCAGACGCCCGGCATCTACAGCCGCGAGCAAATCGACGGCTGGAAGAAGGTCGTGGGCGCCGTGCATGGCGAAGGCGGCAAGATCGCGCTGCAGCTGTGGCACGTGGGTCGGATCAGCCATGTCTCTTTGCAGGAAGGCGGGCAAAAGCCGGTCGCGCCCTCGGCGATCAAGGCCGAGGCCCAGACCGTGACCGAGGAAGGCTTCGTCGATGTCTCCGAGCCGCGCGCGCTCGAGACGGACGAGATGCCGCGCGTGGTCGAGGATTACCGCCGCGCAGCCGAGAACGCCAAGGAGGCGGGCTTCGACATGGTCGAGATCCACGCCGCCAATGGCTACCTGCTCGACCAGTTCATCCGCGATGGCGCCAACGCGCGCGATGATGCCTATGGCGGCAGCCCGGAGAACCGCGCGCGGCTGGTGCTCGAGGTGGTCGATGCCGTGGTCGAGGTCTACGGCGCGGGGCGCACCGGCATCCGCCTGTCGCCGCTGATCGAGGTGGCGGGGCTCACCGACAGCGACCCGATGACCGTCTATGGCTATCTGATCCCCGAACTGAGCCGCCGCGGCCTTGCCTATCTCCACATGGTCGAGCCGGGCACGCAGGGCGACATGGATCAGGATCTCGGCCACAAGACCGCTCAGCTGCGTGAGCTGTTCGATGGCGCCTATATCGCCAATGCGGGCTACGGGCGCGATACCGCGATCCGCGTGGTCGAGAGCGGGCAGGCCGATTTCGTGGCCTTCGGGCGGCCCTATATCGCCAACCCCGACCTCGCGCAGCGGCTCGAGGCGGATGCGCCGCTGAACGAGGGCGACCAGTCGACCTATTATGGCGGCGGCGTCGAGGGCTATCTCGATTACCCGACGCTCGAGGAGCAGAAGGCCGCCTGACGAACGGGCCGGGCAGGGCATCCCGCCTTGCCCACCCCCGCCCGGACGGGCACATTGCCGCGAGAGCCGCGCGACACGCGCTTGAACTGGCCGGTGCGTTCACCCAAGTAACACCCCGGACAGGAGATGGTCATATGGTTGCCGCACAGCGGGGCCAGACCGTCTTGCCAAGAACAAGGATACAAAGAGCATGCAAGAGCCCCTCAGCCCCTCCTACCCGGTGCTGCCTCTGCGCGACATCGTGGTGTTCCCGCACATGATCGTGCCGCTGTTCGTGGGCCGCGAAAAATCGGTGCGCGCGCTCGAAGAGGTCATGGCGGACGACAAGCAGATCCTGCTGTCGAGCCAGGTCGATCCCGGCGTCGACGATCCCACCTCCGAAGGCATCTACAAGGCCGGCGTCCTCGCCAATGTGCTGCAGCTGCTGAAACTGCCCGACGGCACCGTGAAGGTGCTGGTCGAGGGCAAGTCACGCGTGCGCATCGCCGAATTCGTCGAGAACGACAGCTTCTTCGAGGCGAAGGCCGAATACCTGACCGAGATGCCCGGCGACCGCGACATCGTGGCCGCGCTGGTGCAAAGCGTCGCGCAGGAATTCGAGCGCTATTCCAAGATCCGCAAGAACATCCCCGAGGAGGCGCTCTCGGCCGTCACCGAGGCGACCGATCCCGCCAAGCTTGCCGACCTCGTCGCGGGTCACTTGGGCATCGACGTGAAGCAAAAGCAGGATCTTCTGGAGACGCTCGACGTCGCGCAGCGGCTCGAAAAGGTCTACGGGCTGATGCAGGGCGAGATGTCGGTCCTGCAGGTCGAGAAGAAGATCAAGACCCGCGTCAAATCCCAGATGGAGAAGACCCAGCGCGAATATTACCTGAATGAGCAGATGAAGGCCATTCAGAAGGAGCTGGGCGACGGCGAGGAGGGCGAAGGCGAGGTCGCCGAGCTCGAGAAGCGCATCGAGGAGACCAAGCTCTCCGACGAGGCGCGCGAAAAGGCGCAGGCCGAGATCAAGAAGCTCAAGAACATGAGCCCGATGTCGGCCGAGGCGACGGTCGTGCGCAACTACCTCGACTGGCTGCTCTCGATCCCGTGGAACGCGCCCTCGCGCACCAAGAAGGATCTGAACCACGCCCAGAAGGTGCTCGACGACGACCACTTCGGCCTCGAGAAGGTCAAGGAGCGGATCGTCGAGTATCTCGCCGTGCAGCAGCGCTCCAAGAAGCTGAAGGGGCCGATCATGTGCCTCGTCGGCCCTCCGGGCGTCGGCAAGACCAGCCTTGGCAAATCGGTCGCCAAGTCGACGGGGCGCGAGTTCATCCGCATCTCGCTCGGCGGCGTGCGTGACGAGTCCGAGATCCGCGGCCACCGCCGGACCTATATCGGCTCCATGCCCGGCAAGATCATCCAGGCGCTGAAGAAGGCCAAGACCTCGAACCCGCTGATCCTCCTCGACGAGATCGACAAGATGGGTCAGGACTTCCGCGGCGATCCGGCAAGCGCGATGCTCGAGGTGCTCGACCCCGAACAGAACGGCACCTTCGTCGACCATTACCTCGAGGTGGAATACGACCTCAGCAACGTGATGTTCCTGACCACGGCGAACTCCTACAACATGCCGGGGCCGCTTCTGGACCGGATGGAGATCATCAGCCTCGCGGGCTACACCGAGGAAGAAAAGCGCGAGATCGCGCGCCAGCACCTGCTGCCCAAGGTCCTGAAGAACCACGGGCTGAAGGAAAAGGAGTTCACCATCGACGACGCGGCGCTCACCGAGATGGTGCGCACCTATACCCGCGAAGCCGGTGTGCGGAACCTCGAGCGCGAACTGTCCAAGATCGCCCGCAAGGCGGTCACCCGGATCGTGCGCAAGGAGGTCACTTCGGTCGAGGTGACGCCTGCGAACCTCGACGACTTCCTCGGCGTGAAGCAGTTTCGCTACGGGCTGGCCGAGAAGGAGGATCAGGTGGGCGTGGTCACGGGTCTGGCCTGGACCTCCGTGGGCGGCGATCTGTTGCACATCGAGGCGCTCAAGCTGCCGGGCAAGGGCCGGATGAAGACAACCGGCAAGCTCGGCGACGTGATGAAGGAATCGATCGACGCCGCCTCGAGCTACGTGCGCTCCATCGCGCCGCAGATCGGGGTGAAGCCGCCGCGCTTCGACCGCATGGACATCCACGTCCACGTGCCCGATGGCGCGACGCCGAAAGACGGCCCTTCGGCCGGTCTCGCCATGGTGACCTCGATCGTTTCGGTGCTCACCGGCATCCCGATCCGCAAGGACATCGCCATGACCGGTGAAGTCTCCCTGCGCGGCAATGCCATGCCGATCGGCGGGCTGAAGGAGAAGCTGCTCGCGGCCCTCAGGGGCGGCATCAAGACGGTGTTGATCCCCGAGGAGAACGAGAAGGATCTCGCCGAGATCCCCGACGTGGTGAAGGACAACCTGAAGATCATTCCGGTCACCCATGTCTCCGAGGTTCTGGAGCACGCGCTGGTGCGCAAGCCCGAGCCGATCGAGTGGGACGAGGAGGCGGAGGAAGCCGCCGCCGCCGCCCGCGCGCTTGAGAGCCGCGACAGCGGATCGGGCGCCACGGCGCATCACTGACGATCGCGAAGGGCGCCCTGCGGGGCGCCCTTTTCGCATTTGCACGAAAATGCCGCGAGGGAGGTCTTGCGCCCTGCGGCGGCTGGCGCTAAACGACGCGCCAACGGGTGATTAGCTCAGTGGTAGAGCGCTTCGTTCACATCGAAGATGTCAGGGGTTCAAATCCCTTATCACCCACCATGATACGGAAGGCGCGCCCCGAGGGGCGCGCCTTTTGCGTCTTGCTCCTTACGCTTGGGGCATCTGCCGCAGCACCGCCCGCATCAGCCGGGCCGAGTTCGCCGCCGCGACCGACATGAAGGCCGCGATCTCGTTTTCGCCACCGCCGCCGCCCGCGAGGTCCGACAGCGAGCGGAAGGCGATGAAGGGCACGTCGTTGGCATAGGCCACCTGCGCGACGCTGGCGCTTTCCATGTCGAGCACCTTTGCCTCGAAGGCGGCGAAGGCGTGATCGCGAAAGCCCGCGTTGTCCATGAAGACCGGCCCCGAGACGCCGTTGCCGCCGACCATCACCTTCGGCGGCAACGCCCCGCCCGCGTGGTCGAGCTTCAGCCCCTCGGCCGCCAGGCGCGCGATGTCGAGCAGCGCGGGGTCGCTGTCGAACCAGAACCGGCTTTCGGGTGCCTCGCCATCGGGCGGCACGATATCGACGCCGCGGGTGTGGATCATGCCGTAGTTCGCGACCGCGCCATCCATCCAGCCGGGCAGGGCGTAGCCCTGCGGCGTCTCGCGCGCGAAGGCGCCTTCGAGGTAATGCGCCCAGCGCTCGGCCACCACCACGTCGCCGATGCCAAGCTCCGGGTCGACGCCGCCCGCGATGCCCGAGAACAGCACGGCGGTGACGTCGAAATGATCGAGCGCGGCCTGCGTCGTCATCGCGGCGTTGACCGTCGAGATGCCCGACAGGAACATCACCACCTCGCGCCCTTCGAGCCGGCCGGTCATGTAATGCGCCGGGCCGATGCGCCGGGTCTCGGCCCCGTCCAGCGCGGTTTCGAGAATCGCGATCTCCGGCGCAAAGGCCGAGATCACCGCGATTCGCGGGCGCCCGTCGGGGGGCAGGTCGGTCTGGCGCTGCCTCCGCGGGGCGGTGGCTGGGCCAAGGGGAAACTGGGTCATGCGTTCTCCGGGTCGATGGGCTCGTCCCGTGCTACGGCGCAGGGGCGGCGCGCGTCCAGTGGCCGCGCGCCGCGCAGCTCAAAACAGCCGTCCCCCGGGCCCCGCCACGGGCGGGCAGGGATCGGCATCGGGCTCAAGCCCGAGGTCGCGCGCAAGATGGCCATTGGCCCGCAGGTCGCGCAGCCGGAGCAGTTGCTCCGCGTGACGCATGGATTGCAGCTCCTCGCACAGCGCATCGTCGAGCGGGCTGTGGCGGCGGCCCCGGGGGGCAAGCCGCGCGGCAAGACGGCGCAGGGCACGAAGGGGATGCGGCGGGCGGGGCAGGGTGATGCTCATGGTCTTCGGCTCCTCGGGGCTTGTGATTCCGATAGGGAGCCCTCAATCTGCGCCCTCAAGTAAGGTTGAGGTCAAGCGCCATGTCGAAAATGCCGTTGCCATCGGATCTCAGCGTCGGACAGCTTGCCACGCGGGCGGGCGTGCCGGTCTCGACGCTGCATTTCTACGAGGCCGAAGGCCTGATCCAGAGCTGGCGCAACCCGGCCAACCATCGCCGCTACGACCGGCGCGAGCTGCGGCGCGTGGCGATCATCCGGGTGGCGCAATCGGTGGGGGTGGCCCTGTCGGAGATCCGCGAGGTGCTCGACCGGCTGCCGCGCGACCGCGCCGTTTCGGCGCGCGACTGGGCCGAGGCGGCCGCGCCATGGCGCGAGATGCTGGACGAGCGGATCGCGCTGATGACCCGGCTGCGCGACCAGATGGGGCATTGCATGGGCTGCGGCTGCCTCTCGGTCGAGGCCTGCCCGCTCTACAACGCCGAGGATCGGCTGGGCCGTACGGGTCCCGGCCCGCGCCGCTGGATCGGCAGCCCGGAGGAGCGCGCGTGACCGCCCCCGAGATCTACGTGATGCGGCACGGCGAGACCGAGTGGAACCGCGCGCGCCGGATGCAGGGCGGCTTCGATTCGGCGCTGACCG
>NZ_JAMYXC010000114.1 GCF_024159025.1 Limimaricola litoreus | reverse complement strand
GGCGCCCACGGCGATCCAGCCGATGGGCGGCAGATCGCGGCGGCGCGGCTCGGGCTCGGGGTGGGACTGGCGCACCAGCGCCGCCTCGGCCAGAGCGGGGAGCCGCGGGCCGAAGCGCGACAGCACCTGCACGGTGCGCCCGAGATCGCGGGCCACGGCCTTGGGGCCGATGCTTTCGCGGATGTAATCCTCGACCACCGGGCGCGAGGCTTCCCAGATGTTGATATGCGGATCGAGCGTGCGTGCCACGCCCTCGACCACCACCATGGTGCGCTGCAACAGGATCAGCTCGGTGCGGGTTTCCATGCCGAAGCGCTCGGTCACCTCGAACAGGTAGTTCAGGAGCCGCGCCATGGAGATGCGGCTGGCATCCATGCCGAAGATCGGCTCGCCCACGGCGCGCAGCGCGGAAGCGAAGGCATCGACGTCGCGGTCGGCAGGCACGTAGCCCGCCTCGAAATGCACCTCGGCGACGCGGCGGTAATCCTTGCGGATGAAGCCGAAGATGATCTCGGCATAGACCCGGCGGGTGTATTCGTCGATCCGCCCCATGATCCCGAAATCGAGCGCGATCAGCGTGCCGTCGGGGCCGACCTTGAGGTTGCCCTGATGCATGTCGCCGTGAAAGTAGCCGTCGCGCAGCGCATGGGCGAGAAAGAGCTGCAGCACGCGGGCGGCGAGGCGCTTGCGGTCGTGGCCCGCGGCGTCGATCTGCGCCACCTCGGCCGCGCCGATGCCGTCGACCCAGCCCATGGTCATGACGCGACGCCCCGAGAGGTGCCAGCGCAGCACCGGCACGTCGAAGCCCTCGTCGCGGGCGGTGTTGGCGGCGAATTCGGCCGCCGAGGCGGCTTCGAGCCGCAGGTCCAGCTCGCCCAGAACCACGCTTTCGAAATGCGCGATGACCTCCACGGGCCGCAGTCGGCGCGAAGCGGGCGAGAGCCGCTCGATCATCCGGGCGGCAAAGTAGAAGGCCTCGATGTCGCGGCGGAACGCGCGCTCGATGCCCGGGCGCAGCACCTTGACCGCCACCGTCTCGCCCGTCTCGGCGAGCTTGGCGCGGTGCACCTGCGCGATGGAGGCGGCGGCCACGGGTTCGGAGAATTCGGAAAACAGCCGATCGACCGGCTGGCCCAGCTCGATCGCGATCGCCCGCTTGGCCTGCGCGGTCGGAAAGGGGGGCAGGCTGTCTTGCAGCACGCGCAGCTGCACCGCAAGCTCGTCGCCCACCACGTCCGGCCGCGTCGAGAGGATCTGGCCGAACTTGATGTAGGCCGGGCCCAGCGCGGTGATGGCGCGGGTGGCGGGGGGCATGGCGGGATCGCCCTCATAGCCGAGCCAGCGGAAGGGCGCAGCGAAGAGCCGGATCGCCACGCGCAGGGGCTTTGGCGCATCCATCGCGTCGAGCACCACGGCCATGGCACCGGTGCGCTCGAAGGTGGCGCCGGTGCGGATCAGCCGGACGAGGTTGTGCGGGCCCCTCAGAGCTTCCATCCCGAATGCAGGCAGGCGACGCCCATGGTCAGATTGCGGTACTTCGCCTGCCCGAAGCCCGCCGCCTCGACCATGCCGAGGAAGCTCTCCTGATCCGGAAAGCGGCGGATCGATTCGACGAGATACTGGTAGCTGTCGCGGTCGTTCGCGATGAGCTGGCCCATCGCGGGGATGACATTGAAGCTGTAGAGGTCGTAGGCCTTCTGCATCATCTCGTTGGGGATCTGGCTGAACTCCAGCACCATGAGCCGCCCGCCGGGGCGCAGTACGCGGTAGGCCTCGTCGAGCGCCTTTTGCGGGCGGGTGACGTTCCTGATGCCGAAGCTGATCGTGTAGACGTCGAAGCTGTTGTCGGGAAAGGGCAGGGCCATCGCATCACCCACGACCCAGTCGAGGCTCTCCTCCAGCCGCTCGGCCTCGGCCCGCTTGCGGCCTTCGATCAGCATGGATTCGGTCAGGTCGCAGACCGTGGCATGGCCGCGCCCCGCGCGCTTGAGAAAGCGAAACGACACGTCGCCCGTGCCGCCCGCGACGTCGAGCAGGCGCTGGCCGGGCCGGGGTGCGAGCCAGTCCATCATCGCGTCTTTCCACAGCCGGTGGACGCCGCCCGACATCACGTCGTTCATCACGTCGTAGCGCGAGGCGACGGAGGTGAAGACGCCGCGCACGCGCTCGGCCTTCTCGTCCTCGCGCACCGTCTGGTAGCCGAAATGGGTGGTCTGGTCTTCGCTCAAGGGTCTTGTCCCGTGCCGGTGCGATGCCTTGATAGGGCTCAATGGCGGCATATAGGCCGCGCCAGCCGAAAGAAAGAACCCATGCCCGAATTGCCGGAGGTCGAGACGGTTCGCCGCGGGCTCGCGCCCGCGATGGAGGGGGCGGTGATCGAGACCGCCCATGTGAACCGCCCCGATCTGCGTTGGCCCTTTCCCGATCGCATGGCCGAACGGCTTACCGGGCAGCGGGTGGAGCGGCTGCGGCGGCGCTCGAAATACATCCTTGCCGATCTGTCGGGCGGCGAGACGCTGATCGTGCACTTGGGCATGTCGGGGCGGATGACCGTCTCGGGCGTGAAGCTCGGGCGGTTTCACGTGGATCACCCCGCGCCCGCCAAGCATGATCACGTGGTGTTCGATATGGCGGGCGGCGCGCGGGTGACCTTCAACGATCCGCGCCGCTTCGGGGCGATGGACCTCGCGCCGACCCATGGGCTCGACGATCACCGCCTGCTGCGCGGGATCGGGCCGGAGCCCCTGGGCAACGCTTTCGACGAGGCCTATCTCGTGGAGCGGCTCAAGGGGCGGATGGTGCCGATCAAGACGGCGCTTCTGGATCAGAAGATCGTCGCGGGCCTGGGCAACATCTATGTCTGCGAGGTGCTGCACCGGGCAGGGATAGACCCGCGCCGCAAGGCCGGGCGCATCTCGGCGGCGCGCGTGGCCTCGCTGGTACCCCTCATCCGCGTGGTGCTGGAGGAGGCGATCGCCTCGGGCGGCTCATCGCTCAAGGATTACCGGCAGGCGGACGGGGCGATGGGCTACTTCCAGCACGGCTTCAGGGTCTATGACCGCGAGGGCGCGGCCTGCGTAACCGAAGATTGCACCGGCGCGGTGGAGCGGATCGTGCAGTCGGGACGTTCCACCTTCCTGTGCCCGCGCTGCCAGAGGTGACTTGAACGCCCGCGGCGCGCGCGGCAGGTTTCGCCAAAGCACCGGAGATCGCCCATGGCCCATACCACCATCCTCGTCGAGACCGCCGACGACATCGCCACCATAACGCTCAACCGCCCCGAGGCGATGAACGCCATCAACTCGACCCTGCTGCGCGAGCTAGTGGGCGCGCTCGAAGAGGCGGATCGCTCCGACAAGGTGCGCTGCATCGTGCTCACCGGCTCGGACAAGGCCTTTGCCGCCGGCGCCGACGTGGCCGAGATGGCGGATCTGTCCTTCGTCGAGATGTACCGCCGCGCGCTTTATGCAGGCGACATGGCGCGGCTCGCGCGGATCCGCAAACCGATCATCGCCGCCGTCTCGGGCTATGCGCTGGGCGGCGGCTGCGAGCTGGCGATGGCCTGCGATTTCATCATCGCCGCCGACACGGCCAGGTTCGGCCAGCCGGAGGTCAACCTCGGGATCATGGCGGGCATGGGCGGCAGCCAGCGGCTGACCCGCGCGGTGGGCAAGGCCAAGGCGATGGACATGCACCTCACGGGGCGCTTCATGTCAGCCGAGGAGGCCGAGCGCGCAGGCCTCGTGAGCCGCGTCGTGCCCGCGCGCCAGCTTGCGGGCGAGGCGCGCGCCGCGGCCGAGAAGATCGCCGAGAAGAGCCAGCTTTCGGTGCTGGCCATCAAGGACGCGGTGAACCGCAGTCAGGAGCTGCCGCTCACCGAGGGGCTGGGCTACGAGCGGCGGCTGTTCGAGGCGCTGTTCTCGACCGAGGACCAAGCCGAGGGGATGGCCGCCTTTCGCGAAAAGCGCGAGCCGCAGTATCGCGACCGCTGACCTCTGTGGAAAAGGCGGCGCGGCAGGTTGACTAGCGGGCGACTCGGCCTTAGAGACGCGGCTTCAGAACAGTTACCCCGCAAGTGGATTCTCGACACATGGCCAACACGCCCCAGTCCAAGAAGCGCGCTCGCCAGAACGAGCGCCGCTTCGCGATCAACAAGATGCGCCGTTCGCGCATCCGTACCTTCCTGCGCAAGGTCGAAGAGGCGATCGCCTCCGGCCAGCAGGACGCCGCCCAGGCCGCCCTGCGCGAAGCTCAGCCCGAGCTGATGCGCGGCGTCACCAAGGGCGTCGTTCACAAGAACACCGCCGCCCGCAAGATGTCGCGCCTGTCGTCGCGCGTGAAGGCGCTCGCCGCCTGATCTTGCCAAAAGGCAAATGAATACAGAGGGGTGCCCCGAAAGGGGCACCCCTTTTTTGTGCTCCACGACCCCTTCGATTGCGGCCGAATCCCCTGGCGCCGAAGCGGCGCGAATGGCTGTCATGCGTCTTCGGAATGGCGATTCCCGGGGGGCTTCGCGGGTGGAAATCGGTAATGACGTCAAGGGCATTGCGGTATCTTGGCACCTCATTGCCGCTGCGACATCGTATGGAATCGCCGGGCGTGGCGCCGGCGATGCTGTCAAGCTGAGGCGCGGCGACAGGCCGAGCAAATCGCGTGCCATGTGACCTCCCCGCCCGGCACGGCGCTCCGGCCCTTAGGATTCAGGGCCCCCGGAAAATCGCCGCGGATTCGGTTTGCCGGAGTCTCCCGTCAAGCGCGTTGTTCGGTTGATGAGATCCGAGCGCAGGGGCTAACTTGTCCCTGCGATTCACATCGTTCCTGGGGGAACATGGACGAGTCGACGCCACGGTGGTCCGAAGGCCAGCTGCACGGCCGAATGATCGGATCCGCGACGAGGTGTCAGCTCTCTTGAGCGTGACGGGCGCACGGCCTTGGCCGTGCAATTCGCCGTCTCGCGATTGTCTGCATTGCGGCCGCCGCTTTGGCGGGCGTCATTGCCGTCATGTCCCGATCCCGGGCCGAACTGCATGAGCGGATCGGCGGCTCTGGCCGTCTGTCCGTTCGGGTCCGGAGGTCAGGTCAGTCCGGTGCGGACCGGCGTCGGCGCATGCGCGCCGGCGGCCGCACGAGCTGTGCCTGAATGTGAGGCGCAAGGCCGGGCGCGGCGGGCGCGCCCGGGTGACGATGAAGGCAGGTCGGGGACAGGACATGACGAACGAAATCTGGGCACAGGTCAGCGAAGAGCTCAAGCAGACGGTGGGGGCCAACAACCACACCACCTGGATCGCGCCGCTGCGCTTCGAGGAGCTGGTCGACGGTGTCGCCCGCTTCCACGTGCCCACCACCTTCCACGGCAACTACGTCCTGCAGAACTTCGGCGACCAGATCCTGACGCAGCTGGCCCGCGCCGGCATCACCGTGCAGCGCCTGATCTTCGCCCAGTCCGCCAATGCCGCCGCCGCGCCGCGTCCCGCCGCGCCGCAGCCCACGGCCCCCGCCCAGATCGCCGAGGATGACGACGCCACCCCCTCGGCCACGCTCGACCCGCGATTCACCTTCGACCGCTTCGTCGTCGGCAAGCCCAACGAGATGGCCCACGCCGCTGCGCGCCGCATCGCAGAAGGCGGCTCTTTGGGCTTCAACCCGCTGTTCCTCTATGGCGGCGTGGGGCTGGGCAAGACCCACCTGATGCACGCCATCGGCCACGAGCTGAAGGCCAGCCAGCCGCATCTCAAGGTCGTGCTCACCTCCGCCGAGCAGTTCATGTACCGCTTCATCACCGCGCTGCGCGACAAGCGCATGATGGACTTCAAGCAGCTGTTCCGCTCGGTCGACGTGCTCATGGTCGATGACATCCAGTTCCTCGGCGGCAAGGATTCCACGCAAGAAGAGTTCTTCCACACCTTCAACGCGCTGATCGACGCCGGAAAGCGGATCATCATCTCGGCCGACCGCGCGCCGGGTGCGATGAAGGACGTCGAGGAGCGGATCACCTCGCGCATGGGCTCGGGGCTGGTGGTCGATCTCTTCCCCACCGATTTCGAACTGCGCGTCGGCATCCTTCAGGCCAAGGCCGATTATTACCGCGCGCAATATCCCGGCATCGTGGTTCAGCCCGGCGTGTTCGAATTCCTCGCCCAGCGGATCTCCAACAACGTCCGCGTGCTCGAAGGGGCGCTGACCCGGCTATTTGCCTTCGCCTCTCTGGTGGGGCGCGAGATCTCGCTCGAGATGACGCAGGACTGCCTCGCCGACATCCTGCGCGCCTCGGACCGCAAGATCACCGTCGAGGAGATCCAGCGACGGGTGTCGGAGCATTACAACATCCGCCTGTCGGACATGATCGGGCCCAAGCGGGTGCGCAACTATGCCCGGCCGCGGCAGGTGGCGATGTATCTGTCCAAGAAGCTGACCTCGCGCTCGCTGCCCGAGATCGGCCGCCGCTTTGGCGGGCGCGATCATACCACCGTCATGCACGGCGTGCGCAAGATCGAGGAGCTGAAATCCACCGACAGCCAGATCGCCGACGATATCGAACTGCTGCGCCGCGCGCTGGAGGAGTAAGCCGCGTCACCGCCGAAATCGCTTGAGAACGGGCGGAAAACAGGTAGTTTTCCAGTCCCGGCCCCGGTCGGCGACAACAGCGGAGCGAAGCACATGAAATTCTCGATCGAACGCGGCGTTCTGCTCAAGGCCGTCGCACAGGCCCAGTCGGTGGTCGAGCGGCGCAACACCATCCCGATCCTCGCCAACGTGCTGATCGAGGCCGCGGGGGGCGAGGTGCGCTTCCGCGCCACCGATCTCGACATCGAGGTCGTGGACCGCGCCGCCGCCACGGTCGAGGCCGAGGGCGCCACCACCGTCGCCGCCGTGCTCTTGAACGAGATCGTCCGCAAGCTGCCCGACGGGGCGCTGGTGACGCTCACCGATCAGGGCGGCAACGGACGGCTGAGCATCGAGGCCGGGCGCTCGAACTTCCAGCTCGCGACCCTGCCCAAGGAAGATTTCCCGGTCATGGCCTCCTCCGAATACGAGGCGAGCTTCACGGCCCTCGCACCGGTGCTGCGCAGGCTCTTCGACAAGGCCAAGTTCGCGATCTCGACCGAAGAGACGCGCTACTACCTCAACGGCGTCTACATGCACGTGGCCGAGGGCGATGGCGGCCGCGTGCTGCGCTGCGTCGCCACCGACGGGCATCGCCTCGCGCGGATCGACGCCGAGCTGCCCGAGGGGGCCGAGAAGATGGCCGGGGTCATCGTGCCGCGCAAGACCGTGAACGAGCTGCGCAAGCTTCTGGATGACGACGAGGCGCTGATCGAGGTCTCTGTCAGCGAGACCAAGGTGCGCTTCGTCACCCCCTCGATCACCCTGACCTCCAAGGTCATCGACGGCACCTTTCCCGATTACAGCCGGGTGATTCCGCAAAACAACGCCAAGCGGCTTGAGGTCGACGCCAGCGAATTCGCCAAGGCGGTCGACCGCGTCGCCACCGTCAGCTCGGAGCGCAGCCGCGCGGTCAAGCTGTCGCTCGAGGAGGACCGGCTGGTGCTTTCGGTCAATGCTCCCGATTCGGGGGCGGCCGAGGAGGAGCTGGCCGTGGCCTACGGCGACGAGCGGCTGGAGATCGGCTTCAACGCGAAATACCTCCAAGAGATCGCCAACCAGGTGGACCGCGAGAACGCGGTCTTCCTGTTCAACTCCTCCGGCGATCCGACCCTGATGCGCGAGGGCGACGACACCAGCGCTGTCTATGTCGTCATGCCGATGCGCGTGTGACGCGGGCAGGATCTGCGTATTTGAAGAAAGATGAAGAGGAGGGCCGCGCGTGAGGGCGGCCGTCACCGCGCTTGAGCTGTCGCATTTCCGCTCGCACAAGCGCGCAAGGCTCGCGCTCGACGGGCGGCCCGTCGCCATCCACGGCCCCAATGGCGCGGGCAAGACCAACCTGATCGAAGCCATCTCGCTGCTCTCGCCCGGGCGGGGGATGCGCCGCGCGGGCGCCGAGGAGATCTCGCGCAGGCCCGAGCGGCTGGGCTGGAAGGTGTTCGCCTCGGTCGAGGCCGAGGGCGCGCCGCACGAGATCGAGACCCGCGCCGAGGCCGGGCAGAGCCGGGCGGTGCGCATCGACGACAAGACCGTGCCGCAGGTGGCGCTGGCCCGCGTGCTCAGGGTGCTGTGGTTGGTGCCCTCGATGGACCGGCTCTGGATCGAGGCGGCCGAGGGGCGCCGCCGATTTCTCGACCGCGCGGTACTCAGCTTCGATCCCGGCCATGCCGAGGCGGTGCTCGATTATGAAAAGGCGATGCGCGAGCGCAATCGGCTCCTCAAGGACGGGGTGCGCGATGCGCATTGGTACGGTGCGCTGGAAGGGCGCATGGCCGCGGCGGGCGAGACGATCAGCGCCGCACGCCGCGCCACGGTCGAGCGGCTCATGGCGGCGCAGGACGAGACTGAGACCGCCTTTCCCACCGCCGACCTTGCGCTGTGCTACCCCGACGAGACGCCCGAAGAGGCCGAAGCGCTGCGCGCGGCCTTCGCCGCCATGCGCGGGCGCGACATGGCGGCGGGGCGCACGCTGATCGGCCCGCACCGCGCCGATCTCGACGCGCTGTGGCGCGCCAAGGGGGTCGCGGCGCGCGATGCCTCGACCGGAGAGCAGAAGGCGCTGCTCATCTCGCTCATTCTCGCCAACGCCCGCGCACTGGCGGCCATGGGCGGCGCGCCGCCGGTGCTGCTCTTGGACGAGGTGGCGGCGCATCTCGACACGCGCCGCCGCGCGGCGCTCTATGACGAGATCTGCGCGCTCGGGCTGCAGGCCTTCATGACCGGCACCGAGCCGGGGCTGTTCGAGGCCCTGGGCGACCGGGCGCAGCGCATCGAAGTCACCGAGACCGCCGGCGTCTCGCAGATCAGGGACGAGACATGACACCTTGGCGGGTGACCCCGGTCACTCCTGGGGTGGACAACCTCGCGCGCGATGCTGGTCTGGGTGGGGCGGAGCGCGCATCCCGTCCTCGCCGCAAGCGCCCGGACGAACCGGTCTTTGGGCCATCGCGCTGCCGGTCGGCGTGGGGCTGCTCATACCCCTATTATAGCGCAAAATATGGGGGAAAACCGTGACATCCCCCACCACAGATCGTATATTCCGCAGGTAACGTCCCGAGGATTTCCCCCATGGCTGAACCCGCTTTGCAACCCAACGCCTACGGCGCCGATTCCATCAAGGTTCTCAAGGGCCTGGATGCGGTCCGCAAGCGTCCGGGCATGTATATCGGCGACACCGACGACGGCTCGGGCCTGCACCACATGGTCTATGAGGTGGTCGACAACGGCATCGACGAGGCCCTGGCCGGTCATGCCGACTTCGTGCAGGTCAAGATCCACGCCGACAACTCGGTCAGCGTGCGCGACAATGGCCGCGGCATCCCCACCGACCTGCACCGCGAAGAGGGCGTCTCGGCGGCTGAGGTCATCATGACCCAGCTGCACGCGGGCGGCAAATTCGACCAGAACTCCTACAAGGTGTCGGGCGGCCTGCACGGCGTCGGCGTCTCGGTGGTCAACGCCCTGTCGGACTGGCTGGAGCTGCGGATCTGGCGCGACGGCAAGGAGCACGTCGCCCGCTTCGAGCGCGGCGAGACCGTCAAGCATCTCGAGGTGGTGGGCGAGACCGACCAGACCGGTACCGAGGTGCGGTTTCTGGCCTCAACCACGACCTTCTCGAATCTCGACTACGTCTTCGAGACGCTGGAAAAGCGCCTGCGCGAGCTGGCCTTTCTCAACTCCGGTGTCCGCATCATCCTCGAAGACGACCGCCCGGCGCAGCCGCTGCACACCGAGCTGTTCTACGAGGGCGGCGTGCGCGAGTTCGTGAAGTATCTCGACCGCTCCAAGCACGCGGTCATGCCCGAGCCGATCTGGATCGAGGGCGAGAAGGACAGCATCGGCGTCGAGGTGGCGATGTGGTGGAACGACACCTACCACGAGACCGTGCTGCCCTTTACCAACAACATTCCGCAGCGCGACGGCGGCACCCACATGGCGGGCTTTCGCGGCGCGCTGACCCGGACCATCAACGCCTATGCGCAATCCTCCGGCATCGCCAAGAAGGAGAAGGTCTCCTTCACCGGCGACGACGCGCGCGAGGGGCTGACCTGCGTGCTCTCCGTGAAGGTGCCGGATCCGAAGTTCTCCTCGCAGACCAAGGACAAGCTCGTTTCCTCCGAGGTGCGCCCGGCGGTCGAGAACCTGGTGGGCGAGAAGCTCTCCGAATGGTTCGAGGAAAACCCCAACATCGCCAAGCAGATCGTCGGCAAGATCGTCGAGGCGGCGCTGGCGCGAGAGGCCGCGCGCAAGGCGCGCGAGCTGACCCGCCGCAAGACGGCGATGGACGTGAACTTCCTCGCCGGCAAGCTCAAGGACTGCTCCGAGAAGGACCCGACCAAGACCGAGGTCTTCCTCGTCGAGGGGGATTCGGCCGGCGGCTCGGCCCAGACCGGGCGCGATCGCGGCACCCAGGCGATCCTGCCGCTCAAGGGCAAGATCCTCAACGTCGAGCGCGCGCGTTTCGACCGGATGCTGGGCAGCCAGGAGATCGGCAACCTCGTCATGGCGCTCGGCACCGGGATCGGGCGCGACGAGTTCGACATCAAGAAGCTGCGCTACCACAAGATCGTCATCATGACCGACGCCGATGTCGACGGCGCGCATATCCGCACTCTGCTGCTGACCTTCTTCTTCCGGCAGATGCCCGAGCTGATCGAGGGCGGGCATCTCTACATCGCCCAGCCGCCGCTCTACAAGGTGACGCGCGGCAAGTCCGAGGTCTACCTCAAGGACCAGGCGGCGATGGATGAATATCTGATCCATCAGGGCACCGACGGCACGGCGCTCAGGCTCGGCTCGGGCGAGGAGATCACCGGCAACGACCTGCGCCGCGTGGTCGAGGAGGCGCGCCAGCTCCGGCGCGTGCTCGACGCTTTCCCGACGCATTACCCGCGCCACATCCTCGAACAGGCAGCCATCTCGGGCGCCTTCGTGCCCGGCGCGGTCGATGCCGATCTGCAGGGCGTGGCCGACAAGGTGGCTAGGCGGCTCGACCTGATCGCGCTCGAATACGAACGCGGTTGGCAGGGGCGCATCACCCAGGACCACGGCATCCGGCTGGCGCGCATCCTGCGCGGGGTCGAGGAGGTCCGCACGCTCGACGGGCCGATGCTGCGCTCGGGCGAGGCGCGCAAGACCGGCAGCTTCACCAAGTCGCTGCAGGAGGTCTACGACCGCCCCGCGACGCTGGTGCGCAAGGAGCGCCACCAGCTCATCCACGGCCCGCTCGACCTGCTCGCCGCGATCCTGGAAGAGGGCCAGCGCGGCCTGACCCTGCAGCGTTACAAGGGCCTCGGAGAGATGAACCCCGACCAGCTGTGGGAAACCACGCTGGACCCGGATGCGCGCACGCTGCTGCAGGTGAAAATCGAGGATTCGACCGAGGCCGACGATCTCTTCACCAAGCTGATGGGCGACGTGGTCGAGCCGCGCCGCGACTTCATCCAGCAGAACGCGCTCAACGTGGAGCATCTCGACTTCTGAGGCCATGGGCCGCCGCGGGGGTTGGACAGGCCCGCGGCCCTGTGTCTCGGCGCCAGACATGGTGCACGGGTGCGGCGTGCCCTTCGTGCTGCATTCGGGCGATCTGCAGCGCTCCGGGGAGACGATTTCCAACATCGGCGTGCCGGTGCTGGAAAAGCCCTGCGACGTGGCCGTGATCCGCGAAGCGCTCGGCAGGGCGCTCCTCTCCGGCCAGGCCGAATCGACGATATGCTTCAGTTGCAATCAAAAATTGCAAGCCGAGGGTGTTTGCAATGTCCTGGAGCTGAAACGCCGCGTGCCGCGTATTACCGATCCCGGCCGGAGCCGGGCGTCGCAATTCGCACGATCCTCAACGACTTGTAGCTGCGCTCCGCCGTGCCAGTTGACGCCAAAGGGGAACCTTTAACCGGTAAACATGCGTATTGTTGCTGAATCGAGCAAAAAAGCGTAATCTATGGAGACCGGTAAATAGTGACAGCCTCCTTCGCCAAGCGCCACTGCCGGAGCATCCTTCGTTAAACCGACCCCTCACCGGAGCCGCATCGGCACCGGGGGAAGTGCTCTTTACCAGTTGATTGGATACATCATGAAAACCCTGTCTCTGGCGAGCGGTCTGCTTTGTGCCGCTCTGGCTATTCCATCATTCGTCACGGCGCAGACGACGCCAAGCTATTTCGATGGCGTGATCTCCACGCTTTCGCAAAACGGCTATCGCGAGGCCCGGCTCGTCGATCCCGAGGCGCGTCGCATCGTCGCCTTCGACGCCTCCGGCAGCGAGGTCTCGCTGACCATCCACCCGCGCAACGGCAGCATCGAAAGCTGGGATTACGTCAATCTGCGCGATCGGTAGCCGCCCCGGCATGAGGAAAGGGAAACGCCATGACACATATCGTTCGCACGACCGTGACGATCGGTCTTCTGACGGCCGCGACGCTCGCGCAGGCGCAATCCGTACCGCGGCAGATGGAGGATTTCGCGGCACTCGGCTGGAGCATCCAGGGCCATATCGGCCAGGCCGAAGGGCAGGAGAGGATGCTGGTGCGCGATGCCGATGGGCAGGACCGGATCGCGGTGCTGCACTCCTATTCGGGCCAGATCACCTTCGAACAAGCGCCGCATCCGGCGGAACGCTGAATCATCCGCCTGCCATGAGAAGGGGCGGCCCCGATGGCCGCCCCCGATCTCGTCTCAGCCCTTCTTCAGAGCCTTCTGGCCCAGTGCCTCGGCGATCTGCACCGCGTTGAGGGCGGCCCCCTTGCGCAGGTTGTCCGAGACGCACCACAGGTTCAGACCGTTCTCGATCGTGCTGTCCTGGCGGATGCGGGAGATGAAGGTGGCGAAATCGCCGACGCATTCGACCGGGGTGACGTAGCCGCCGTCCTCGCGCTTGTCGACGACCATGATGCCCGGCGCCTCGCGCAGGATGTCACGCGCCTCGTCCTCGTCGAGGAACTCCTCGAACTCGATGTTGAGCGCCTCGGAATGGCCGACGAAGACCGGCACGCGCACGCAGGTGGCGGTGAGCTTGATGGCGGGGTCGAGGATCTTCTTGGTCTCGACGACCATCTTCCACTCTTCCTTGGTGCCGCCGTCCTCCATGAAGTCATCGATATGCGGGATCACGTTGAAGGCGATCTGGCGCGGATAGACGGAAGGCTCCACTTCCTGACCGGGGACATACATGCCCTTGGTCTGGTTCCACAGCTCGTCGATCGCCTCCTTGCCGGTGCCGGAGACGGATTGGTAGGTCGAAACGACGACCCGCTTGATCTTCGCACGGTCGTGCAGCGGCTTCAGGGCCACCACCATCTGCGCGGTCGAGCAGTTGGGGTTCGCGATGATGTTCTTCTTGGTGTAGCCCAGCACCGCGTCGGCGTTGACCTCGGGCACCACCAGCGGCACGTCGGGGTCCATGCGGTAGAGCGAGGAGTTGTCGATCACCACGCAGCCCTGAGAGGCGGCCTTGGGGGCGTATTCCCTGGTCGCCTCCGAGCCGATGGCGAAGAGCGCCATGTCCCAGCCGGTGAAGTCGAATGTGGCGAGGTCCTGGGTCTTCAAAGTTCGATCGCCGAAGCTCACCTCGGTGCCGAGCGAGCGGCGGCTGGCGAGAACGGCGATCTCCTCGATCGGAAACGCGCGCTCGTCGAGGATGTTGAGCATTTCGCGACCCACGTTGCCCGTGGCGCCGACGACGACGACCTTGTAGCCCATGTTCTGGAGCCTCCTGAAAGTTCGTGCGGTCCCTACACCTTTCGCCACGGAAGGGAAAGCGCCCGGGGGCGGTTCATGTGGCGTGATGTGGGGAAAACTGGTCGGAGTGAGAGGATTCGAACCTCCGACCCCCTGCTCCCGAAGCAGGTGCGCTACCAGGCTGCGCTACACTCCGACCGTGGCGCCGACCTAACGCCTCGCGCCGGGCTTTGCAAGAGGCTCCGCGCGCTCAATCCGCGCGGAAACGCCCGGGCCGCAAAAAGCGCTTGAGCACGCTGGCGCGCGGGCTCGAGCCGTTCTCCCAGCGCATTCGGGTCTGCAGCACGGGCCGGTTGCGCGAGCGTCCGCCGCGGCCCTCGCGCAGCACGATGTAGAGCCCCGAGGCGATGATGATGCCGGTGCCGTATATGGTCGGCGCGTCGGGAAACTCGTCGAAGAACAGCGCGCCGTAGAGCGTGGCCCAAATGATCTGGCTGTATTGCATCGGTGCGACGACGACCGCCTCGCCGGTGGAATAGGCCGCGACCATGATCCGCCCGCCGATCCAGCCCAGCGCCGAGATCACCGCGATCAGCCCGAAATCCGAGATCGGCATCGGCCTGTAGACGAAGGCCAGCGCCGCGCCCATCAGCACGAAATTGGCGATCATCGGGTAGAGCAGCAGCACGATGGGCCGCTCCTCGTGGCCGATCTTGCGCACGATGATGGAAGCGGTGGAGCCGCCGACCGCGACGCCCAGCGCCGCGAGGTGGCCCAGCGACAGCTCGGTCTGGCCGGGGCGCAGCACCACCAGAACGCCCACGAGCCCCACCAGCACCGCCGCCCAGCGGTGGATGCCTACGGTCTCGCCCAGGACCGGGATCGCCAAGACGGTGATCAGCAGCGGTGTGGCGAAGATCAGCGCGTAGACCTGCGCCAGCGGCAGGGCCGAGAAGGCGTAGAAGGCGGAGGTGGCGGTGAGAAAGCCCGCAGCGGTGCGCAGCGCTACCCACCACGGGTGGCGGGGCCTGAGCGTGCCGGGTTCGGGGTCGCCGATGATCATCACCATGGCGAGCGGAAAGGCGAGGGTGACCGAGAAGAAGATCAGCTGGACCGGCGAGTAGCCGCTGCCCAGAAGCTTGATGACCGTGTCATGGGTGGCGAAGACGCCAAAGGAGATGAGCGCGAACAGCGCGCCTTTCGCGTTGTTGCCCATGCGTGTTCTCCCGGCCGGTTGGTGCTCTCGGTGTCACCCTTGGCCGAGCCCGCGGCCCGATGCAAGGCGGCGGGGGAGGGGCCGGGCGGAGGTGCCGCCCGGCCGCAAGATCACAGCGAGGCGTCGAGCACCGCGACGATGGCGTCGCCCATCTGGGTCGTGGAGATCGGGCTGCCGCCCTCGGGGCCGAGCAGGTCGGCAGTGCGCAGCCCGTCGGCCAGCACCGTCTCGACCGCCTTTTCCAGCCGCTCGGCCTCGGCACCCTGATCGAAGCTGTAGCGCAGCGCCATGGCGAAGCTCAGGATGCAGGCGATCGGGTTGGCCTTGCCCTGGCCCGCGATGTCGGGGGCCGAGCCGTGCACCGGCTCGTAGAGCGCCTTGGGACGGCCATTGGCCATCGGCGCGCCAAGCGAGGCGGAGGGCAGCATCCCGAGCGAGCCGGTGAGCATCGCGGCGGCGTCGGAGAGAAGATCGCCGAACAGGTTGTCGGTGACGATCACATCGAACTGCTTGGGCCAGCGGCACAGCTGCATGGCGCCGGCATCGGCATACATGTGGCTCAGCTCGACATCCGGGTATTCGGCCTGATGGATCTCGGTCACCACCTCGCGCCACAGCACGCCCGATTCCATGACGTTGGCCTTCTCCATCGAGCAGACCTTGTTGTTGCGGCGGCGGGCCAGCTCGAAGGCCGAGCGCGCGACGCGGGCGATCTCGCTTTCGGTGTAGCGCTGGGTGTTGATGCCGACGCGCTCGTTGCCTTCCTTGTGAACGCCGCGCGGCTCGCCGAAATAGACGCCGCTCGTCAGTTCGCGCACGATCACGATATCGAGCCCCGCCACCACGTCGCGCTTGAGCGAGGAGAAATCGGCCAGCGCGTCGAAGCACTGTGCCGGGCGCAGGTTGGCGTAGAGATCCATTTCCTTGCGCAGGCGCAGCAGGCCGCGCTCGGGTTTCTGGGAGAAGTCGAGCGTGTCGTATTTCGGCCCGCCCACGGCGCCCAGAAGCACGGCATCGGCGTTCTGCGCCTTTTCCATGGTCGCATCGGTGAGCGGCGTGCCATGCGTGTCGAAGGCGATGCCGCCGACGAGGTCTTCCTCGACGTCGAAGGCGAGGTCGCGCTTCTCGCCATACCAGCCGATGATCTTCTTCACCTCGTTCATGACTTCGGGGCCGATGCCGTCGCCGGCGAGGATCAGAAGGGAAGGATTGGACACTTTGGCGCTCCGGGTTGAAACGAATGGAATGGCGATGCGGTAGCCTCTGGCCGTCGCAGGGTCAAGTTCGGGGCGGATGCGAAAGGATCTGCCGCGCGGCTTTCGGGGCGGTCAGTCGAGCAGCAGATCGACCCAGACCAGCCGATGCGCCGAGGCGCGCGCCGCGGCCTCGGCCAGATCGCCCCCCTCGGGCCAGACCACGCCCGCGCCGGTGACGGTGAGCCCCGCGCGCGAGGGCAGGACGTAATCGACGCGCAGATTGCCCGGACCCTCGGGTGGCGCGTCCCAATCGGTACCTTCTGCACCGCCTCGCGGTGCACCTCGTAGAGGTCGCGGCCTTCGACCGGCGCGACGCCATAGC
>NZ_JAMYXC010000313.1 GCF_024159025.1 Limimaricola litoreus | reverse complement strand
ATGGTGGCCAGCTTGCTGCGGATGGCGGGACTGGACTGGCCGGTGCCGGACTACTCGACGCTCTGTCGCAGGCAGAAGAGCTTGTCTGTTCAGATCCCGTATCGACGGGCCGAGGGCCCGCTGAACCGGCTCGTGGACAGCACCGGCATCAAGTTCCCGGGCGATGGCGAGTGGCAGGCCCGCAAGCACGGGGCGCAGGGCCGTCGCCAGTGGCGGAAGATCCACCAGGCGATGGACCCAGCCACCTCCGACATCCGCGCCGTGAAGTTCACCCCCAGCCGCGACGGCGACAGCCCAGTCCTGCCGGACCTGCTCGACCAGATCCCCGACGACGAGCCGATCGGCACCGTGACCGCCGATGGCGCCTATGACACGCGCCGCTGTCATGCCGCGATCATCGAGCGCCAGGCCACGGCGATCATTCCGATCCGCAAGAACGGACGACCCTGGAAAGAAGATGGACCGCCAGCGGAGGCTCGAAACGACATCCTCCGGGCGACACGACACTTTGGCCGAGCCTTCTGGAAACGATGGACCGGCTATCATCTCCGCAGCCGCATCGAAGCCAAGATGCGCTGCCTGAAGGCGTTCGGGGAGCGCATCGCCGCGAGAGACCCTGACCGCCAGATCGCCGAAGTCCACATCCGCATCGCCCTCATGAACCGCTTTTCAGCCCTCGGCACCGCCGAGATCGTTCGCGTGGCATGACCTCACTGGGAAAAGGGGCACCTGCGCCTCAAGCCTGAGTTCTGCAACAACGCCCCTTTGGAGTATTAACGGTCACGAAAGGGAGATACCGAAAGAGTCAAGCGGGCCCGAACCCTAAGTTGGCGCAAGCCGGCCTACAATACGATTGCGGGTTAGTTCGCAGTTCTCCGGCGGAACCGACTTGTGTCGCCACCGGATCGCCAAGAGCGCCCCGTCTTCGCGCGTGGTCAATGCCGGGGCCTCGCCCGCAAGCTCTTGCAATATGCGATCGCCCCAACCTTGGGTGGTCCACCAATTCGGAGTGGTCACGAGCAACCCCTCCGGTACGCAGAGCATCACACGTGCCATCTCTTCGACATCCCCGACAACCGGACGGCCAGTTCTCACATCCACACTGTAGTTGTGGGGCGGATCCAACTCCGAGCGGCGACTAGCGCTGAATAGAATGTCGTAGTTGCCAAGATAGGTGATATGATGAAGCTCTCTTGTCGTCGCGACGAATGGGAGGCTTAGCCAATCGCCCACCAAATCCAGACCATGGCTCCAGTCGCCCCGTGACGGAATCCCCCGGCCAGCGGCAAGCTCGAGTGACCTCGGCACGAATGCGGTCGCACTGATGATCGCGAGTCCGGCGATTGACACGATCCCAACCGATACCTTTGGTGAAAGTCTGTCGACGAGAAGAATATAGGTACCTCGAAGCCCTAGGGACCAGGCAACAAACAGAAACGGCGTCGCATAAGATATATAGCGCATGGCTTTCATGCCGCCGAAGGAATGGACAACGAAGCTCACGCCAAAGACCGCCGCGCAAAAAATTGCCAGCGGGGCGTTCACACTCAGCCCCAATGGCACCAGGATTAACCCGGCCAGCCACAGCACCCCGTAATCCGTTTCGAATTGTTGAAAGTAGAACCCATAGTAATCCCGTAGTGGAGCGGCATGGCCAGGAGTCCAGCGATAAAAGCCCCAAGCTTTGGCAAGCGCATCCGTGCCGCCCAGTAGGACCAAAGCTAGGAGAGCCGAAGCGGCAATGACCGACATAAAGGCGATCCCTTGCCAGAAAGACCAGCGGCTGCGAGACCACAGAACGATCGCTCCACCAAGGCAGGCGCCCCCGATGCCGATGAGCGAGCTGATCTGCAACCGGACTGCCAGATACCAGCTCAACACAGTAACGAGGGCCAGAACCAGTTTAGGTCGCCCATCCGTCAGCAAAAGATAGAAGGCCGCAGCTCCCGATAGGAAGCTCAAGGCATGAAGGGAGTAAAAGCGCGCGAGTTGGGACTCGATAATGCCTTGAGGCCAAACGACAGCAAACGCGGCGGCGAGGAATGCGACGGCGAAACCGGCAGTTCGTTTTGCCCAGAGAAAGATTAGCGCCGGTACCAGTGTCCCCGCCACCATCGACACCGCGCGGGCCATGGGCAACGCATCCGATCCGGTAAGGCGGAACAGCTCTGCAATTAATCGCGTGAATATCGCGCCGCGCCAATATTCGCCGTCCAGAATCCTCGGCACCCCGAAATCGAGGATCCCCTTTCCGGCGAGCAGGTGATAGAATTCGTCGAACTCTCCTGGAGCCGTCAACAGGCCTGCACGGAACGCAGCGGCGGTCGCTAGGAAGAAAATCGAGACAAAAGGGGTTGGCGGGTATGATTTACCGACAGACTCGGTCATGGGTTTTTCTGCTTCGCCGAAGGGCAAAGGGCCTTCGAACCGTCGAAGCTGTGACCGGTCATCACACTATTGATGCTCAATGTCCGATCCTCCCTGTCACACGGCCGTTTAAATACTGCAGCTTCAGCGAGGCACAATCTGCGGATTGCTCTGGCGGCCGCACCGATTCTGACTTGAAACTACCCCGCTCAAGCTAGATCAACTTGGCCGTTGCGTGCAAATCATAGTTTTTGGGCCAATCACCGTTCTCCAGTTTGCGTCTGCATCGTGTCAGATCATTGAGCAGCCATTCTCACGTTTCGCACTAGGCCGCCGGATTGTTTAGCAAAATGCCTTGCCAAAAACGCCCGCTGTGGCGGGCTATTGTCCCGTTTGGGCCTCCTCGTCGGAGAATCTTCGGCTTTCACACGGTTGGTGCAGAGTGCATTCGGCCATCTGTGACACCCTTCCGCAGTCGGCTCTAGCACCCCATCAAACTGCCTTGCGTTGCCACATCTTTCGCAACATTAGCCCTCCCAGACGAACGGCAGCGGCTGGCCGCATCGACAGGGTGACGGCTGCGTGCCCCAAGCGCCCTGACCTCATGTCCCGGGCGGCCACCTCCATGGCCAGCATATCAGCTAGGTTTCTCGTGCGTTCACGCAGGATACGCTTGACCTCAGGGGTCAAGCTGTCGGCATGTCGCCTGCGAAAACTCTGGTCGGCCACCATGAGCGCGCGCCCATGGGTCGGGTCCAATCGCCGCGATACCGACGCGTCACGCTGTGTGTAGAAGTAACCCGCTTCCGGTACAAACCAAAGGCTCCCCCCTTGCGCGAGCAATTCCGCAACGAGATGAAAATCTTCGCCGTTGTGCAGCGACGGGTCGTAGCGAAGGCCGGTCCGGTCGAGGAAACTGCGGCGGATAACCGGCTTTAGATAGCCTAAGGCGGGCTGCCCGGGGCGGGCACGACACCCCGACAGAAACCGCTCCAGCGTCCACTGCTCTGGCTCGTGGATTGCCATATCTGCAAGGTGACTGGCTCCCAGCACGCGGCCGTCCGGAGTCACTGGTACGAGATCGTCATAGATGCAATCTGCCTTCAGGCGTTCGGCCGTTCCGATTAGACTGTGCAGGCGTCCGGGCCGCATGTCGTCATCGCTGTCCAGAACGGCAATCCATTCTCCCCGTGCCATCTCGATGGCCACGTTGCGCGCACGGGCGGGCCCTCCGTTGCGATCAAGTGATACGGTCCGGACCCGCGAGTCGGCCGTTGCGAGCCCCCGCGCCACACGCCAGGTGCCATCAGTCGATGCGTCGTCGACAACGATCACTTCGAGCCCAGAGACATCCTGAGCCAAGGCACCGCGCACACTCTTGGCAAGCCAGGCTTCGGCGCACCAAGCCGCGATAATGACCGTTGCAACGACCTTGTCATTCGTCATACGCTCACTTTGTCAAAGAATGGTCCCGCCCGCGATGATATATGTCGTTTCGCGCAAAACAATTTGGCGATTGTGTTTCGTGTGCATGCTAGGTTCGGCCTTCGGTCTCGTTTCGGCCGTGCTATCGGCGCGATCGGCCCACGCGCAACCCGAAGGCAGCTTCCTTTCAAGGTTCGACAACGGCGACCCCCTGCCTGACGGCTGGCAGATCAGCAATTTTGCAGTTCGCTCACCGGGTTTGAGAACGGCCTGGACCCGCAATGCGGTGAGCAGCGGCGGCCTCAAAGGGATGCCGCTCGAGTTGCGACTTTATCCTGCACCCGCGGAATCGGACAAGAAATTCTTTGGCGGGCAGGTGCAGCGCCAGAGACGCACCCATTACGGCCATTACGAGGTAGAGATGACGGCCGGGCGAGGCAACGGCGTTATTTCCAGCTTTTTCACATATACCGGGCCCTATTTCGGTGACCCGCATGACGAAATAGATTTCGAGTTTCTCGGTCGCGATACTACGAAGGTCTGGGTCAATCGATTCGCCAAGGGTGAGCGGTTGCCGGGCAAATGGATCGATCTAGGCCTCGACGCCGCCGCCGGGCCGAACGTGTATGCGTTCGACTGGCTTCCCGATCGAATTATATGGTTTGTGAACGGTCGCGAGATCTACCGTATAGAGGCTAAAGATCGTGTGCTTCCCGACATTCCGGGGCGTATCTATTTCGACATCTGGACCGGGGGACGAGGCCAAACGAATTGGGCTGGATGGGCCGATCAGAGCACCGAAAGCCTCGCAAAATATTACTGCATTTCATATCGCCTGCCGCACGAGCAGGCGCCTTCATGTTCGGATGAGCGTTCATCCACGGTGCAGTCCGATGAATGAGGACGGGACGGTCACCCCCGAGGTCACCGTTATCATGGCGGCTTGGAACGCCCAAGCCACGGTCGTTCGAGCCATCAGATCGGCTCTGGACCAAAATGTGCCGCTCGAGATCGTCGTGGTCGACGACTGCTCATCGGACCGAACGCTGGCGCTCGTCGAGGAACTGGCCATGCGCGAACCGCGCCTAAAGGTTCTGCAGCAAGCCTATAATCAAGGCCCTGCTGCCGCGCGGAACCGCGCCTTGGTCGAAAGCCGAGCGGAATGGGTCACTGTGCTCGATTCCGACGACTGGATGGAGTCCGGGCGACTTGCTGCGCTGCTCGCTTTTGCCCGGCACCGCGATGCGGATTTTGTAGCCGACGACATCTGGAAGATCGATGAGGGCGCACCCATCTCGGAACGCCGAGCGATGCTCGGCGATGTGGATGATCCGCAGATCCTCTCGGCAGGGCGCTTCATCTCGTCCAATCTCACAGCGGAGCATGGTGGGCGCCGGGAAATGGGGTTTCTAAAGCCGCTGATGCGGCGCCAGTTCCTGCTGCAGAATGAGCTACGCTACGACGAAGCCATTCGGCTTGGCGAGGATTACGTGCTCTATACGAAGGCATTGCTCGATGGCGCGGTGTTCATGCTGGTCCCACCGGCTGGCTACGTGGCCACGGTGCGATCCACGTCACTGTCGGGGAGGCACGCGACCGATGTTCACGCCCGGCTCGCAGCGGCCGATCGCGATATGCTCTGCCGACAGGATCTGCCCGCCGCCACCAAGCAGGCTCTTGAGGCGCATCTGCTGGAGCAGCGCCAGAAACTCGCGTGGCGACGGCTGATTGACGCGGTTCGCGATACAGACCCGGTCGGTGCGGCGCGCTGCTTCTGGGCACCGCCGCGCGTCGTCGCGGACCTGCTCAGCCGCCTGACAAGGGAATCGATCACAAGGGTCAGGCAACGGGTTGGATTGGGGTAGCCATGGATGAGACGTTCGATTGCCTCGTGGTTGCCGACTCGCGCTTTGCCGGGGGTAGTACCGCCGCGCTCGTCTCCGATGTCACGGCGATGTCGGCACTCGGCCTAAAGATTGGCTTGCTCTTCGTACGGTCCGCCTATCTCGACGACAGCCGCGACATCGCAAACACCAAGGCGCTGGCGCTGCGCGATCTGCCTGGCGTGACCGCCCTATCCTCAGGCTGCCGAGCTCGTGGTGACGTTGCATTTCTGCATCACCCGCTTGTCTTTTCGCGGGGCATCGAAGAACGGGCCCGGCTGTCGGTCAGGCGCGCCCTGCTCGTGGCTCATCACCCGCCTTTCCGGCCGGACGGCTCGCTAGAGTACAACCCAGTCGGCGCGATCCGACGGGCCCGCGCAGCCTTGGGCATCTCGGCGCGCTTCGCACCAGTCTCTTCCTATGTCCGAGCCCAGCTCGCATCCTTTGCGCCACTTGTGGTGCAAAGCTCGATGGACTGGCCGAACATTTTCGCGACCGAGGATTGGCCAATCCTCCGCGCGCCGTTCTCGGGCAGTGGTCCGACGGTGATCGGACGGCACAGTCGGGTCGACACGCTCAAGTTTCCCGCGACTGGCGCCGAGAACGACGCTGCATACCCGGCCGGTCCGGATCTGAAGGTGCGCGTGATGGGATGTCCAGTAGAAGCGCTCAAGAAGATCGGCGCGCATCCCGAGCGCTGGGACATCCTCGCCTTCGGCGAGGAGCCGGTGGCGGATTTCCTCAACTCTCTGGACATATTCGTCTATTTCTACCACCCCGGGATTGAGGAGGCCTTCGGCAGGACGGTGGTGGAGGCCGCACTCTGCGGACGCCCGCTCCTTCTCGACCCGCGGTTGAGGCGGACTTTCGGTGACATGGCAAGCTATTGCACCCCCTCCGAAGTCGTCTCTGCGGTCGATCGGTTGGCCGCGGACCCCGCATTGGCCCGTCAGCGCGCGACAGAGGTCCGTGACAAGATGGCTGCAAAATACGGGTCCCAGAGCCTCGGTCGAAGGCTGGAGTTGATCGTATCGGACAAGGGCGTACGTGACCGCTCCGGCGCGGCCGCCTCGCCGGGCTTGGTCGCGCACAAGCTGGCCGGCCACTACCGGCGCCGTATTGCAGGGGGAACAGGGTGAGGCCGCGCCTACACAGCGTGACGACTGGGCTGGTTCGCCGCTCTCACGTCGCGGCACTGCCGCGGCTGCGCTTCACATCGGCTTCCGCGGAAAGCCCGCTTTTCGTCATCGGCTCCGGGCGGAGCGGCAATACGCTCGTCAGGCGCGTGTTAATGGCTTCGGGCCAGATCTACATTCCCCCAGAGACTTTTGTTCTCGGAGAGTTGATAACTCTCTGGCCGCGCGTCTGGACACTGAGCTGGCGCGAACAGATATGGCTTTTCTGCGCCCATTTCGAGAAGCATTACCATTGGCCGACCTTCGGGCTGCCCAATCTCAACGGGTTCGCCGCCGAAGCGCAGAAATTGCGGCCCCAGCGTCTTCGACCATTGATTGAGGCGTTTTACCATTACCTCGCGCGCGCTTCGAATTCGAGTGCAACGCGCTGGGGCGATAAGACCCCGTGGAATACCTACCACCTGCCATCTATCGCTCGGACCTTTCCCGAGGCGCGGTATCTCTGGCTAGTCCGGGACGGCCGCGATGTAGCTCTCTCCTACCGCAACGCGGGACTCATCCCGACTTTTGAGGCCGCCGCGCTCCGATGGGGCGAGGCAAACGGCGCCTGCGCCCGCCTCGCGCGTTGGTCTCCTCACGTGCTGCAGGTGCGCTACGAGGATCTCGTTGCCGACCCGGAAACCGTGTTTGCCGATGTATTTACTTGGGCTGGGCTGACCTTCACCCCCGCGATGCTGTCGACCAACGTCGGACAGCTCGGCGATGTTGAGCAGTTGCACCATCATGCCGGCGTGGGGCGCGCCATTTCCACCTCATCAATCGGCAAATGGCGTGGCGAGATTGGCAAGGGCGAACTGGCAACGGCCCCGGCCAAATTCGATCGCTGGCTGTCACATCTCGGCTATGCCTGAGCCAACTCAGACCTTCGAAAGCTGAGGCAGGATATGTCCATCGAAGAAGCCGAGCAACTTGCGCCGGTAGGCCGCGGGACTGAATTCCGCATCCACCCTCTGTTGCGCCGAGGCGGTCAGCCGGTCGCGTAGTTCCGGTGCATCGAGCAGCGCGCCCAGCCCCCGCGCCATGTCTTCGGCATCGGGGTTAACCAACATCGCGATGGTGTCGTCGAGAACCTGCGTGTGGGTCGGAAGACGTGTCGCGATCAATGGGCTGCCGCTGTCGAGATAGGAGTAGACTTTCATCGGCGTGTTGCGCCCCTGCGTGCGTGGCGAGGCGACTATCGCGGCGGCCCCGAGGTAGTCCGTGATGCATTCGACCGGGCGCGGACCAAGCAAGCTGACTTGGCCGCTTATGCCCAGCCGGTCCGCCAACGCGGCATGGGCTGCGATGTGCGCATCCGTCCCGCCAATGATGACGAGCCGGGCCGTGCGTCCGGTTGCAATCGCTCTCGCGAAACCTTCGATCAACAGCTCGACCCCCTGATACCCCTCCAAGTTGCCTATATACATGACGATCGGTTCTTCGAACCGGCAGTCCGGCGGCACTTCGCCGGAGTCCGCGACAAGCGAGACGTCTTCGATCGTCTGCACGGGCAGTCCGGGCGCATAGTCTTCCATGATCGATTGCAGCGCACGGCAACAGGTCAGCGCGCCGATACTCGCGCGCGCGGCGCGCTGCTCGACATAAGCCACGCTGGCCCGGAGCCACCGAGGCAGGCCGAACTTGTCATCCAGTTGTTCGGGGATTGAACTGTCCATGTCATAAATAAAGGGCACCCCGAATACCGGTCGTAGCAGCATTGCGATGAAAGCCGCCTCTTCGACCGCAATGACCAGGTCGTAGGAGCCCTTGTGCAGCTGCCGTATTGCAAGCCAGGTCAGGCCGAAATCCGCAATGATCTTCTTGATCGAAAAGCCGGGGGGCATATTCCGTGTGCCGGGAAGCGACGGAACGCGAAGTACCCTGTATCCTTCGTCGCCGGGATCGACGCCTTCCGCGTACACGATCGCGTCGCAGTGATGCCCCTCGGCGGAAAGGACCTTCAGGAGATTGCGCACCGCAATGGGCGTCCCGCGCGGAACGAAGAAAGGTTGAGGCGCCAGCACCAATATCTTCTTCATAGCCCTGCCATTATGCGCCGGGCCCGAGGACCGGCAAGCCACCACGGGTCGTCACCCCCAACGAAGTTTGAGGCCCTTTTGCCCATTTCCGGCGGCATAACCTCTGCTTCGGCCCTCAACCTTCTCGGCACGCAGGGGCTCTGGTCTCGTGCCGCATCGGAACTGCGACTGCTACGATGCGTGTAGTGCTCCGACGAAACAAGGCGTTTCATATCCCCTTGTCGCGGTGCGAAAGCAGATATCGCCGCTAAATTAAGCTTGCAGCCGCCGGGTCTTTCACCTGTCGATATCTGCATGAGAAACATCAAAAACTTGTCCCGCATTGGAAACGCAAGAAGCCGTATTTGTATCCGCTCGGACCCGGCCCGGTTCGCCGCATTGCTCCATCATGTCGCCAAACCGCCCGTTCCGGCAAGGAAAAGTTCCCCCTCGCCAAGGGATCGGCGTTAAGTCCCAATCAGGAGTTGACGTTTAATGCAGCGATTGAACTAGTAGCGTAGTGAGATCGTGGCGACGCGGGGTTCGTTCGCCGCGGCAGGGGTGACGGTGCGATTGGATGGCTAGAGCTTTTCTTTTTAATGCCGGCTCACTGGGAGCCTCCCGAACGCTGCTCGCCCTGTCCCAGATCCTCGTCCTCCCGGTCGTATCCCGCTATCTCACCCCGTCCGAGTTCGGGGACGTGGCCATCGCGATGAGCATCGTTGTCTTCGCACAGATGCTGAGCGACGCGGGCATGGGCCGGTCGCTAATCCGCCAGCCCAGCTATGACCCCGCTGAGTGGAACAGCGTGTTTTGGCTACTAGCCGCAGTCGGGACGCTTCTCACCCTAGGTATTGCCGCTCTCGCACCGGTATGGGCTGCCCTGTTCGATAGGCCGGCATTGCTCTGGCTAGTGGCAGTTCTTTCGGTGCTCCCGTTCCTCAATGCTCTCACTGCGGTCGCAACAGCCCATATGGAGCGAGAAGGCCGCTTCCCACGTCTCGCCCTAATCCGGGTCGGGGCCGGTGTCGCAGGGCTGGTCACCGTCTTGGTGCTGTCCGTGTTCGGTGCCGGGGCCTGGTCGCTCGTGGGGCAGCAAGTCGTGATCGCCATGGTCCAAAGTCTCGGAACCTGGATCCAAAGCAGTTTTCGCCCTTCAAGGCCGCACAATTTCGTCCCTCTAGGGGGACATATTCGGTTCGCAACCGATAACATCGGCGTCTCGCTGTTGTTCAGCGCCCAACGACAGGGCCCCATCCTCTTGATTGGAGGCATTCTTGGTGCCGTGCCAGCGGGGCTGTTTTCGATGTCTCAGCGTTTTCTGACTTTGCCACGGAATGCCATCGCCGGGCCCGTGTCGCAGGTGGTCTTCGTGCGCATTGCCAAGGCTCAAGCTGCACGGGAGGAGGTCGCGGAGATATATGTCGCGAGCTGCCGGGTTCTTGCTGTAGCTGTCTTTCCGCCGATGGCCGTGCTGGCCGGCAGCGGTGGTAGCCTGTTTCCCTTTCTGCTTTCGGACACGTGGGCCTCTGCGTCGGTGATCTTCGCCCTCGCCGCTCCCGGCGTAATGATCGATACAGCGACCGCCAGCGTCGGGGTTATGCTGCAGGCGCTCGACCGGACCCGGTTGCGGCTCAGGATGATCGCGGAGCGGACGCTGCTGCGTACGATCGCTGTCGCGATCGCCTTGCCGTTCGGGATCGAGGCGGTGGCGCTTGCGCTAACGCTGTTCTCCATCGCCTACCTGCCGCGCTACCTCTGGTTCGCGGCGCGGGTCGCGCCGATCAACGGCAGTGCCGTGCTAGACGCTATGACCATTGGAGCCTTGGCCTCGGCTATCGGATGGGTCGCCATGCTCTATAGCGCCCAGTTTTATGGGGCGTGGCAGCTGCTCGGGCTGTCGTGTGTAACACTTCTTCTGACATGGGTTCTCGCAATTCTGCCGCAAATGTCGCGCCTTCACCGGGCGGCCTCGATACTGAGCCCATGACGGACGCCCCCTATCCTCTTGGCCGGTCGATTGGTTGCGCCACGACTGCGTGCGAGTAAGTGTTTAAAGGCGGTTCCAAAAGATTTCCCGCCAACGCTTTCTGCGCGAATTAGGTCCAAGTTTCGTCTCGCATTGGCATGGTTGCAGAACTCAGGCTTGAGGCGCAGGTGTCCCTTTCCCCAGTGAGCGCATGTCACGCGAACGATCTCGGCGGTGCCGAGGGCCGAGAAGCGGTTCATGGGGGCAATGCGAATGTGAACTTCGGCGGTCTAGCGGTCAGGGTCTCTCGCGGCGATGCGCTCTCCGAACGCTTTCAGGCAGCGTATCTTGGCCTCGATGCGGCTGCGGAGGTGGTAGCCTGTCCACCGCTTCCAGAAGGCGCGTTCGAAGTGCCGTGTGGCCCGGAGGATGTCGTTGCGGGCCGCAGCGGCCGGTCCATCTTCTTGCCAAGGTCGTCCGTTCCTGCGGATCGGGATGATCGCCGTAGCCTGGCGCTCGATGATCGCGGTGTGACAGCGACGCGTGTCATAGGCGCCGTCTGCGGTCACGCTGCCGATCGGCTCGTCGTCGGGGATCTGGTCGAGCAGATCCGGCAGGACCGGGCTATCGCCGTCGCGACTGGGTTGAATTCTACGGCGCGAATGTCGGATGTGGCTGTATCCATGGCCAAATGGATCTTCCGCCACTGACGACGGCCCTGCGCTCCGTGCTTGCGCGCCCGCCATTCGCCATTGCCGAGGAACTTGATGCCGGTGCTGTCTCCGAGCAGGTTCAGCGGGCCCTTGGCCCGGCGATAGGGGATCTGGACGGCCAAAGTCTTCTGCCGGCGGCACAGCGTCGAGTAGTCCGGCACCGGCCAGTCCAGCCCTGCCATCCGCAGCAAGCTGGACACCATCCCGGCCGTCTGCCTCAGCGGCAGCTTGAACAGAACCTTGATCGAGAGGCAAAATTGTATCGCACCCTCGGAGAAGACCGGGGGACGCCCCGGCCGTCCCTCATGTGGCGCGAGCCATGTCATCTCCCGGTCCAGCCAGATCAGCAGGGAGCCGCGCTTGCGCAGCGCGGCGTTGTAGGCGGACCAGTTCGTCGTGCGGTAGCGGGCGGGCATGGGCTTGGTCATGCCGCCCATCTAAGCGACCGTTGCGCGGTGTGAACCGTCAGCCGCAGAGTTCTGCAACAACGCCCCTTGGGGATAATCTTTTGTGACAGGCGCTCGCGGTGCGCCTGGCTGCCCTGCGAGACAAGGGCTCAAAGACCGCGCACAGCGCCGTGATCCGCGCGATTGCCAATTGGCAATCGGCCTAGAGCGGATTGGCCTCGGCGAAACGCCTGAAGAAGGCGAGGAAAGCGCGATCGGGATCGTCGGCGGCAGGCTTGTCGCGCGACCAGTCGCGCCACTGGCCCTCGATGTTGTAGATGTCATAGCCCGGAAAGCGCAGCCGCGCCGTTTCGTAGGTCTCGCTGCGCAGCGCCTCGCCCTTGCGATCGAGCCAGGCGGGCCGCGCCCGCCCCGGCGTCTGACCGGGAATGACCGGTGCCGCGCCCTGCCCCTCGGCCTCCTCGGCCGCGCGCTGACGGCGGCCTGGACTGGCAAAGCTGAGCGCGCGCTCGGTCTTGTCGGTGGCGTCGCCATCCTTGCGCCACCACTTCAGCTCCACATGGGTCACGCTGCGCCCGGTCTTGATCGGCGCGATCTCGACCTTGTAGTCCGACAGCGCGCAGACCTCTGCCACTGCCGGATCGATCGCCCGCAGACGCAGGTTGGACCACGACGTCAGCTTGCCCTTGGGCACGCCGAGCACGCCGCGCAGAGCTTCGAGCGTGAAGGTCTCGGAGGATTTCCAGCGCAGGTTGCCGCGCTTTTGCACCATCTCATAGAGCGTCAGCGCATATTTCGACGATAGCGCGAACATCACCTCGCGCTGCAGCCGCGCGAAGACGGTCGAATTGCCGATCACCTTGCGTAGCCGCGCCGGGATCTCGTATTCGAACAGCCCGTCGGCGCGTGCCGTCTCGACGTTGCCACCCAGAAGCTGCACCCGCTCGATAGCGGGCTTGCCGTCCCAGATCACCTCCATCTTGACGATCGCGCTCATCAACCGTTCGATTGACTCGCCGATCCGATCGTTGGAATTGTGGTTGCCACGCAGGTCGGTCTTGGAAATGACATGCATCACCGGCTTATCGATCGCCTCCCAGGCGTTCTCGAGAAGCTGGTTATAGATCCGGCGGTCAGCCAGTGTCAGCGGCGTCACCTCGACGAGATCGACCAGCTCGCCTGGCTTGATCAGCGTGTCGACACCGGGGCGGACATCGATGGTCCGGTGGGAGGTCTGAGGCTGTTTCGACATGAATCGGGGAGGCTCGCGCTACCTGTTTGCGATACTTTTGTATGCTGCCAAGTGTAAGTCAATCGATCCAGCCAGAATGACACCCACCCGATAAGTAAGCCTTCACGCAAAGCGCGGCGCCAGATGCGATTCGCAACACCCTTCAAAACAGCGCTTTGCGCCAAGGGCTGATTCCCATGCTGTCCCCCCACCCGAAACGTAAGACTTGCGGCACCCGAAACGTATCGCCAGCCATCCCGAAAAGTATCGCCAGCCCACCCCAAATGTTGCTCAACCCATCCCCAAACGTAAGCAATGAGGGCCTCATGCCCTTGCCAGACAGGGGTTTCGCGCCGACGAACATAGAACCCTAGAATCCAGAACAGGGGTTTTTGATTTTCGGTTTGTGGATAAATCGCGTCTCGCCGCCGCCTCGCGCAACAAACCGGGTGGGTCGCGCATGAGGGCCCTGTGCTGTTTCCGAACCTCGCCCCAAATATAGAACGGGTGCGGTAATCAGGCCACCATCACTACGGGTTCGGTTTTCCCAAGGCCGTTCATCTGATACCGCACTTTACCTCAGGGGGCCGAAGCCGCATCTTGGGCCCATTGAAAGCGCAAGGATACCATGGTGGAGCCAGAGAACTATCCCATCGGACTCGAGGAGATCGACGCCTTGGCCAACCGGGCCGGCCGCGTGATCGAAAAGCTGCGCGCGCGGGTCTTCTCGCCCGGCACCTCGAAGACCCTCGATCTGCGTTTTAACGTCCGCAGCGCTGCCGAGATGTGCGGCCGCACGGAAAAGGCTCTACGTGATGCCGAGGCCGATGGCCGCTTGCCGCAACCCGACAAGGACCCGGTCACCGGGCGGCGCACCGGCTATTCGCTCGCCGAGGTGAACCGGATGCGAGAGGTCTTCGGCACGCTGCCGCGTCGTGCGCCCTCCGATCCAGCCACGGTGCTGGCGGTGCAGAACTTCAAGGGAGGCGTCGGCAAATCGACCGTGGTGGCGCATCTGGCGCAATACCTCGCGCTCAAGGGCTACCGCGTCTGCGTCATCGATTGCGACAGCCAAGCCTCCACCACCAGCGTCTTCGGGCTCAATCCCGACATCGACGTCGACGAGGAGGAGGACACGCTCTATCCCTTTTTCCGCCACGGTGGCCCGGCCAGCCTGCATTACGCGCTGCGCGCGACTTACTGGCCCGGCATCGCGCTGATCCCGGCCAATCTCGGACTCTATGACGCGGAATACGAGTTCGCCGCGCGCATGGCGCGCGAGCAGGATTTCGTGCTCGACCGGCTGCGCGGCGGCATCGAGACGATCTCGGACCAGTTCGATGTGATCCTGCTTGACCCGCCGCCCGCACTCGGGATGATCTCGCTTTCGGTGCTGCGCGCGGCCAATGCGATCATCGTGCCGGCCCCGCCCAACAACATCGATTTCGGCTCGACCGCGCATTTCCTGCGGATGATGTCCTCGACACTGGGCGAGCTTGCGCGGCATGGCGGGTCGCGGGGCTATCATTTCGTCAAGATCCTCGCGACCAAGATGAACGACCAGAAAAGCGCTCATGGCGCGATCAAGCGGATGATGGACGCGGTGTTTCCGCAAGACATGCTGGGCGCGGTGCTCAAGGACAGCGCCGAGATCGACAATGCGACGGCCAATCTGATGACCGTCTACGAGTTGACGGGCGCGGCCACCCGCACCGAGACGCACAAGCGCTGCCGCGTCTATCTCGACGCGGTGGGCCGCGAGGTCGAGACCGAGATCCGCAAGACATGGCCAAGCCACCAGGCGGCGCTACGCAAGGAGGGGATTTTGTGAGCAAGAAGCACGACGATATCTTCAACGACGTGTTGAGCGGCCTCGACGGGAACGAGCCCGCCGCACCGGCCGAGGACGGGTCCGGGCGGGCGCAGGCACGGTTTCTCAAGCGCTCCACCGCCATGTCCGAGCAGATTGGCGGCGGGCGGCAGGAAAAGGTGCTGCGTCTCGTCGATCCGGCAAGCTGTGTCATGTGGGAGGGCCACAACCGTGCCTATGAGCTTCTGACGCCTGAGAACTGCGCCGACCTGATCGAGGGGATGAAGGCGCAGGGCCAGCAGGAGTTTCCCGCCATCGTGCGCCGGTTGCGTCCGGCGGGGCAGGGGACGGGGCCGGAGTTCGAGGTGATCTGTGGCGCGCGGCGGCACTTCACGGTGAGCTGGCTGCGTGCCAACAATTATCCGCAGTTTCGCTATCTCGTCGAAGAGCGCGAGCTGACCGACGAGGAGGCGTTTCGCCTCGCTGATATCGAGAACCGCGACCGTGAGGACATCTCGGATTACGAGCGCGCCCGCGACTATGCCCGCGCGGTCAAAGCCTATTACGGCGGCCAGCAGAAGCTGATGGCCGAGCGGCTTCAGGTTTCGCCCGGATTCCTGTCGCGCTTCTTGCAGCTGGCTCGGCTGGAGCCCGAGATCGTCGCGGCCTTTGCCTCAATCCGCGAGATCAAGGAAATCCACGCGCGGCAGCTGCGCCCGCTCATGGCCGACTCCGAAGCTCGCGAAGCGGTGCTGGCAGAGGCGCGTGCCATCGCGCAGGAGAGCCCTCGCGTGGCCACGCCGGCCATTTTGTCGCGGTTGCGTGCGGCCGGATCCAAGACGGCTCCGGGCAAGGCCGGGGTGCAGGTGACCGGGCGCGGGGATGGCCAGGTGCGCTTTGGCAGGAAGGGCAGTGCGGTGGTCATGGAGTTCGATCCGGAGATATCCGACGCCGCGCTTCGCGCCGCGCTGGATGACTACCTCGAGCGTCGCCGCTCCTAGGATTGCCAATTGGCAATCGCATGGAACGCAAAAGATGACAGGGTATCGGCAAAAGCGAGACCGGTTCCCGAGAGGCGATGCCCATCCTGCTCGTCCTGGGCCGGTTGGCCATCCGGCTCGAAGGCTCTCAGCCCTGCTCCAGCAACCCTGCCTGCCGCGCGCGCTCCAGCAGATGCGCGACGGAGGAAGTGGCCCATGTCGTCCGGCCCCGCGGCGTCGGTTCGCGCATCGCTTCGAGCCGCTGCGCGATCTGCTTCAGCGTCATGTCGGGGGCCGCACTCTTGATGCCCGCGATGATCGCGAGGATGCGGTCGTCCTTTTGCGAAGGCGCGGCGCGGTCGAGCACGGAGCGGTCGAGCAGCCCGTCCTTGACGAAGCGCCCGGCGGCGCGGCGCAGACGCTCGACGGTCCAGGGCCTGGCATCGGGGTGCCGGCTGTTGATGATCCGCACCACGTCTTCCCAGGGCAGGCGGGACCGGAACTGCCGGACGACGGGCAGCCACTGCTGCGCCTCGCCGTTGAGCTTGTCGAAATAGCTGCGATCGCGCGCGCGGGAGACCTTGGCGATTGCCTCCGGGTCGCGGTTGCGCAGGCCGGGGTTGCCGCCGATGCGGCCCGCGGCGCGCGCCGCGGCCAGCCCC